>JAKLDR010000016.1 GCA_022703445.1 Planctomycetota bacterium
ATGGATATCGGTTCGAGCATTCCTCTCCGCGAGGAGCCGCCGGGGAAGAGGCCAAGCCCATCTACGTCCTCCCCCCTGACAAGTACACCGTGACCGCCAGCTACGAGCACGCCGAGCATGCCCAGGACAAGTCATGCTCCTTCTGGCACGGCAAGGTAACCACCGGCGCCTTCGAGATCGAGATCAAGCCCAAGGCCGTGGAGTCGGTGCCGGTCAGCGCAGCCGAGCCGCTCGACCCCGGCTCGCGCCCTGAACGGACCGCCAACGCCTGGCAGAAGCTCTTCGCCGACGAGGGCTGGTACAAGAACCAGGCCGGCGCCGAGCAGGTCTTCAGCGGCACGCTCGAGGGCATCCCGGTCGTGGAGGGGATGGCAACCACCCTCCAGCGCGATTCCTACTACAAGCTGGGCGGGCGCACCCTCTACACCGGAGCCAAGAAGCTGCCGGCGCTCGACGCCCTGGTCGGCAGGAAGGTCGAGATCCGCGGCAAGCCGGTGGACATGGACGGCCTGGAGGGCCAGAACGTCCGGGAGATCTGGCCGGCGGCGGTGCGGGAGGCCGGCGCGGCGGCCGGCGGCGGCGGGCCCGTCAAGCTGGACCCTAAACAGGAGATCAAAGGCGAGCTGCCGGTGATCCTGCCGGTCGGGCCGCCCGTGCAGGCCCCGGTGCCCGGGATGCCCGGGAAGAGCTGAGATACCGAGGACAACTTAGGCTCCCGCCGTCCTCTGCGTCCTCTGCGTACTCTGTGGTTGGATATCTTCTGCGATGGCAGTGGGAACGCTCCAATGGGAATTGACGGCCGCCGGCCGCGGCCTGTAGAATGCCGCCGGGAGGCGAACTCATGAGCGGAAAGAAGCGCGCGGCGATCATCGTCCTGGGCCTGGTCGTGCTGGCCGGAGCCGGCCTGGCCGTCTTCGCGCTGAAGTATGAAGTGCGGACGGTGACCGACTACCGCGACCCCGAGCTGCCAGCCGACGAGGTCTTCACCGACGACCCGGTGCCCGCGGCGCGGCCGGCCTTCGACCCGGCGCTGGTCGATTCGCGCAGGCTCAACGGCTGGGAGGTCAACTCCAGCGCCGCGGTGCTCCGGCTCGACTGCCCGCCCTTCCGGCCCAAGCAGGACAAGACGCTCGAGATACTCTACCCCAGCTACGCCGTGGCCGCCCGGGCCGGCGGGCAGGACGTGCTCCCGTCGGTGAACATGATCGACGGCAAGGCCAAGCAGTTCGACGACGGGCTCTACGCGGCGGTGGACCTGGCGGCCTACAAGGGGATCGAGAAGCGGCTGGCGGGGTGCAGAGACCTGGTCAAGCGCCTGGCCGCCCGGGCTCCGGCCGGGAGCGAGGCCGCGGCCCTTCTCGGCGCCGCGCAGGCTCTGGCCGCCGGGGAGACCAAGACCGGCTCGCCGGCCGGCGACGCCGCCCTCAAGGACTTCCTGGACAGCCAGGTCGCCTCCAAACCCATCGGCTTCTACACCTGGTCCAAGGAACTGGAGGCCCTCTGGCGCGTCGAACGCTTCCTGGCCCAGGAGCGCAAGCCCGGGGTGGCCGGGGAACTCGGCGCCGCGCTGAAGTCCGATCCGCAGCTGCTCGCCGACTACCGGAAATTCGTCGGCCTCTTCCGGAAGCTGACCAATCCGCTCGCCTGCCTCACGCTCGACGAGCTGCCCGACGGCAAGCTGACGGCCGAGGTCATCGCCGCCGAGGCGAAGAAGCGCGGCATCCGCCGCGCCGCGGTCTGCTTCCTGCCTCCCTCGACCTGCCGGGAGAGCGAGCTGGCCGAGCGGCTCGAGCTGCCGGCCACGGGCAGCCTGATGCGCGAGTTCATGAAGCGGATCAAGAGCGGCGAAATCGATCTCAAGCCGGGGCAGAACGCCGGCTGGTACGACTACCAGGTCTACGCGCTCGAGACGCTGCTCGTCCCCCAGAAGGGCGAGGAGCGCGACAAGCTGGTGCTCTCCGCGCGCTACAAGCAGCGCATGCAGGAGGCCTTCTCGGCGATCCTGACCAAGCGCCGGGAAACGCACGCGCGTCAGTTGCCAGCGGTAACCAAGGGCGCTCCACCCCGGCCGCCGACGCGCGTCCAACCCCGCCTGCGCCTGGAACCGGCGCCGAGCTACTACCTGCGCACCGCCCGGGCCTACGCCTTCGTCGAGACCCTCCTGAAGGCCGAGCTCGGCGAGGAGGCGCTCAAGGAGCTCTACGGCCTGCGCTTCCGGGAGCTGGGCGGCACCGTCGGGAAGAAGAACCTCTCCGAGCGCGACGACTCACTGGCCGTCGAGCTCGCGTCCATGCGCGCGCTCTACCACGGCCTCTACCTGGTCTCCTGCGAGGACCTGGGCCTGGCGCCCGCGCTTCTCGACGGCGAGGTGGCCGACCAGGCGGCGGCCCGGCTCGGCGCCGAGAACTGGCTGGCCAACTGCGCGCGCGACCCGGACCTGGCCGCCGACACCCGGGTGGCCGTGCCGGTGATCTGCTACGGCATGAGCACCGAGCTCTGGGCCACCCTGGGCGTGCGTCTGACCCGCTTCAAGGCCGAGTACGCCTTCGGGCCGTCGATCCGCCAGCCCGGCGGGGAGTGGCAGGAGTGCCACGAAACGCGGCCCGCCGAGTACCTCATCCCCGTGGACACCTTCGTGTCCTTCACGGTGCGCGGCAACCGCGTCCTGGACCGCAAGGAACTCCGCGAGATGATCGAGAAGGCCGGCACCCGGGACAAGTTCCTGGAGATGGTTGGGAAGCAGTAGGCTGTCAGCGCCGCTCCTCGGCGGCCGCCCAGCCCTGGGCGTCCTTGGGGATGAGCAGCTCGTACCACTCGGCGAACCTCTCGCGCGGGCCGTCGATGCGCCACAGGCCGTCGGGCGAACGCACCAGGTACATATAGAAGCCGGCCTGCTCCTCCTGGACGAAGGGCATGCCCGAGGCCACCCAGACCCTGGCGGCCGAGTCCGACGTCCGCTCCACCCGGCGCACCTTCCAGTTGGGGATGAAGCGGCCGAAGGGCGTGTCGTAGCCGTGGGGGCTGTAGAAATCGAAGAGCGTCCGGTCGGCGATGGCCGGCGCGTAGTGCGCGTGGCAGTCGGCGGTCAGGCACTTCTCGGCCAGGGACCAGCGGCGGTCGTCCAGGGCCTTCTTGAAGGAGGCCATGGTCCGCTCGGGCGTGCTCAGGTCGAAGCCCGGCCGCAGCACGCAGTAACCGGTCAGGACCAGCGCCACGGCCAGCAGCACGGCCGCGTAGAGCTTCAGCGTCCGGTTGCGCCGGGCGATGGCCCCGCGGGGCTCGACGGTCAGGATGGCCCGGGGCGAGGGCTGCGGCCGGGGCCCGGGCTTGTCGAAGCGCGGCGTCTCCATGGGCACTCTACGGCGCCAGCACGATCTTGCCGCTGTCGACGTTGGGGTCCAACCCGGTCTCCATGGCCTTCACGAAGTCGGCGAGCTTGAACTTGTGGGTGGTCACCGGCCGCGGGTCGACACGCTTCTCGGCCAACAGCGGGAGCATCTCCTCCCAGGTGTTGAAGACCTCGCGGCCGTTGATGCCCAGCAGCGTCAGGCCCTTGAAGATCACGCCCTCGGCGATGTCCATGGAGACCGGCCCGTCGGGCAGGCCGAAGAGGGCCATCTTCCCGCCGCGGCGGAGGATGGCGATGGCCTGGTTGATGGCCGGGGCGGCGCCGGTCATCTCCAGCGACACGTCCACGCCCTCGCCCTTGGTGGCGGCCATGATCTCGCTTACGGGATCGCGGCGCTTGACGTTGATGACCTCGTCGGCGCCGAACTGCTTCATCATGGCCAGCTTCGAGTCCACCAGCCCCAGACCGAAGATGCGCCGGGCGCCGAAGGCCCGCGCGATGCCCGCGGCGTAGATGCCGATGGGCCCGTCCCCGACCACCGCCACGGTCTTGCCGGAGACCTCGCAGCTCGAGACCGTGAAGGTGGCGTTGCCGAATGGATCCTGGAGGCAGGCCACCTCCGGCTCGATGCGCGGGTCGTTCTTCCACAGGCAGCGCGCCGGGACGGTGAAGTACTCGGCGAAGCAGCCGTTGAAGTCCACGCCGAAGATCTTCACGTCGCGGCAGATGTGGCGCAGCCCGGAGGCACACTGCCGGCAGCGGTTGCAGAAGACGTGGCACTCCACCGAGACGTAGTCGCCGACGGCGGCGTCGCCGGCGTCGGGGCCGAGCTCGACCACCTCGCCGGCGCACTCGTGCCCGAAGATCAGAGGGGTGGGAATGCGCTTCTCGGCCCAGGCCCCCCACTTGTAGATGTGCTTGTCGGTACCGCAGATCGAGCAGGCCAGGGTCCTGACCAGGGCCTCGCCGGGCCCGGGGCGGGGCACGTCCACCTCGCGGAGTTCGCAGCCGTAGGCCCGGGCCGTCTTCATCACCGCGAGCATCTTCTTCTTGGCCATGGGATCGGTTCTCACCCTTCAGCCTTGACCAGCCGGGCGATCAGTTCGCACTCCGCCGCCCGGTGGCCCTCGAACTCCAGCACGAACGAGTAGAAGCCCTCGCGGGGCAGGGGCAGGCCGGCCAGCTCGAAGACCGCGGTGGCCGCGGGCCGCACGCCCTCCTCGATCCGGATGCGGATCTCCGGCAGCGGCGGGACCACGTCCTTGTCCTCGCTGCCGGCCATGAAGCGCAGCCGGCCGGCGTACTCGCCGGGGTCGCCGCGGAGGCGCGCCACCAGGAAGCAGCGCGGCAGCTGCGCCGGAAACCGCGGGCAGTTCAGGCCGTCGAAGACGTTGATCAGCGAGTGCCGGCCCATGCTCTCGGCGTGGGCCTCGCACAGCAGGCAGTAGTCGGCGCAGATGGACATCAGCTTGTCGTCGTTCGATCAGCCACTAAGACACCGAGACGCAAGGGAGCCCCGAAGAGAAACCCGGGGCCATCTTGGCGGCCACTTTGCGTCTTGGTGGCTTGGCGGTTGGGCGCCCCATGGCGGTCGGGGACGCGGTCAGTTCACGGCTTCGACGGACTTCACCCCGGGCACGGCCTTCTTCAGCCGGCGCTCGATGCCGCCCTTGATGGTCATCTGGGCCATGGGGCAGCCCGCGCAGTGGCCCTTGAGGCGCACCTGGACCACCCCGTCGGCGGTGACGTTCACCAGCTCCACGTCGCCCCCGTCGGCCTGCAGCGCCGGGCGGATGTTGTTGAGTTCGGCTTCGACCTTGTCGCGCATGGGCAGCTCCTCTCCAATCTCCGGCGTCCGGACGGGGACCCTTCAGGGCTTGGCCGGGCCGCCCGCGTCGCGGGGCGAGCCCTCCATCAGCGGCCCGCGGGCCATGGCGATCCGTCCGGTGCGGACGACCTCCTTGCCGCCATAGGGCCGCAGGGTGTCGATGCAGGCGACGATCTTGGCCTCCGGGCCGGTCACCTCCAGCATCAGCTCCTGGCGGGTGATGTCCACAACCTTGGCCTCGAAGGCCTCGCCCAGCAGGATGATCTCGGGCTTCTTGTTCGGCGGGGCGTGGACCTTGATCAGGGCCAGCTCGCGCTCGACGTGGTCCACGCTGCTGAAGTCGTGGATCTTGACCACGTTGATGAGCTTGCCGAGCTGCTTGCGGATCTGCTCCAGGGTGGTCTCGTCGCCCCGGGCCACGATGGTCATGCGCGAGAAGTCGTCGGCCTCGGTCTCGCCCACGGTGAGGCTGTCGATGTTGAAGCCGCGGCTGGAGAACAGCCCGGCCACGTGGCTCAGCACTCCGGGCGCGTTCTGGACCACGGCGGAAATGGTGTGGCGCATGGGTTCCTCCGGGAGCTCCTGCCGCGGCCGGTCCCGGGGACCGGCCCGATGCGCTAAGTCTAAGTGCCGGCGACGGGGCGTCAAGGTGCGCGGCCACTTGACCGTCCGCGGCGGGTGGGCTACCATCGCCGGCATGGGTCCGCAGCGGCGGCGCTGGCTGATCCCGGGGGCGGCCGTCCTGGCCTTCGGGCTGCTGGCCGCTGCCGCGGCCTGGTCGCTGCTCCCCCGAGTCCGGAAGGCACTCATGCCCAGTCCCGACAGACCCGCATCCGCGCCCTCCGCCCCGGAAGGCGGCCTGCCTGCGCTGTTCGCCGCGCGGGGCTGCCCGCACCCGCCGGAGCGGCTGGCCCTGGTGGCCGTCAAGGACGAGAAGCGCCTGGAGCTCTGGGCGCCCGGCGCCGGAGGCCGGTGGCGCCTGGTCAAGGCCTACCCGGTCCTGGCCGCCAGCGGCCGGGCCGGGCCCAAGCTGCGCGAGGGCGACCGGCAGGTGCCCGAGGGCCTGTACCGGGTGACCTTCCTCAACCCCAGGAGCCGGTTCCACCTCTCCATGCAGATCGACTACCCCAACGGGTTCGACCGGGAGATGGGCCGGCTCGACGGCCGCGAAAGCCTGGGCGGCGAGATCTTCATCCACGGCGAGGCGGTCTCCATCGGCTGCCTGGCCGTCGGCAACCCGGCCATCGAGGAGCTCTACCGGCTGGTGGAGACCGTCGGCAAGGAACGGGTGCAGGTGCTGATCGCCCCGTGGGACTTGCGCCGGCCCGGCGCGTCGACCGAGCCTCCGCCGGGGGCGCCGGCGTGGGCCGGGGGGCTCTACCGGCGGCTGCAGGCCGAAATGGCCGCCTTCCGGGAATGATGGAACTTCCGGAATGACCCGCTGGTTTTCAAGATCGATGCCCACCCTGCGCTGCATGACCCTGAACATGGCCCACGCCCGCCGCGGCGGGCCGCACCGGCTCATCGTGCGCCGGGAGCGGGCCGAGGCCAACCTGGAGCGCATGGCCTGGAGCATAATGCGCGAGGCCCCCGACGTGGTGGCGCTTCAGGAGGCCGACGCCCCCTCGCTGTGGAGCGGGCGCTTCGACCACGTCGAGCACCTGGCCAAGGTGGCCGGCTACGACCACGTCTTCCACGGGGAGCACGTCTGCCTGTGGCGGGGCCGGCGGCGCATCTGCTACGGCAGCGCCATCCTGTCGCGCTTCCCGCTGGGCGACACGGCCTCGCACCGCTTCGCGCGCTCGCTGCCCACCCCGACCAAGGGCTTCGTGGCCGCCACCGTGAAGGTCCCGGGGCGGACCGGGCATCCGCTGCGGGTGGCCTCCGTCCACCTGGATTTCGCCCGCAAGCGGGTCCGCCAGAGCCAGGTGCTGCATATGGCCACGCTGCTCGCCGGCCACGCCGGGCCGATGCTCCTGCTCGGGGACTTCAACTGCCAGTGGGCCGGCCGGGAGGACACTCTGCAGCTCCTGGCGGGTCGGCTGGGCGTGCGACCCTTCCGCCCGGCGGCGGAGAGCCTGCTCACCTTCCCGTCGCGGCAGCCGCGCTGGCGCCTGGACTGGATCCTGGCCTCGGCGGACCTCGACTTCCGCCGCTACGAGGTGCTGCCCGAGAGGCTAAGCGACCACCTGCCGGTGCTGGCCGAGCTGGCCCCCGCCGCCGCGAAGCCGCGGCACCCCTTGACCTGAGCGCTCCCGGCGCGAGAATCTGTGGTCGGAGGGTTCTGCAATGACCGCAAGCTTCCGCTCCTTCGCTTTCCTGGCGGCGCTGCTGGGCTCGGCGGCGCTGCTCTGCGGCGGCTGCAGCACGGGCGGCTCCGGCGCGGCGACCAGCCCCGGCACGCTGACGACGCCTGCCGCCCCGCGCAGCCCGGCGCCCCCGGCTGTCACGCCGCCGACCGGCGAGCAGACCCCGGCGGGGGTCCCGGTCCGGCCGCCCGCCGCCGACCCGGCCCCGGCCCAGCCCGCGGGCCCCGGCCAACAGGGCCGCCTCACCCCGCCGGTCATGACCCGCAACGTGGTGGTGATCGGCTGGGACGGCGCCCAGCGCGAGCACGTCAAGGCCCTGCTGGAGAAGGCCAAGCTGCCGGAGCTGCAGCGGCTGCGCGCCGAGGGCACCATGGTGGACATCGACATCCACGGCACGACCGACACCAAGGCCGGCTGGAGCGAGATCCTCACCGGCTGCCGGGCCGAGACCACCGGCGTGCACGGCAACGCCCGCTTCGGGCCGATCCCGGCGGGCCTGACCCTCTTTGAGCGCCTCAAGCGGCACTACGGCGGCGACGGCGTCTTCACCGCCGCCGTGGTCGGCAAGCGCGTCCACGTCGACGCCGACGCCCCCCGCCGCGAGGCCACCGTGGTCGGCGACGTCGAGGACCCGGACGGCGCGGGCCCCGAGGCCGAGCGGGTCCAGGCCGACGCCGAGGGCCGGAAGGACGGCAAGAAGGCGCGGGTAATCGAGCCCGGCTCGAAGCTGGTCGTCGAGAACGGCGTCCAGTACCGGGAGTGGCCGGCCAAGCCCTTCTTCACCGCCCGGGAGGCCGGGCCGCGCGCCGGCCTGGACGTCTGGGTCAACGGGCTGGGCAGCAACGAGCGGGTGGGCGAACGCGCCCTCGAGCTCATCAAGCAGCAGAAGGACAGGCCCTTCTGCATCTTCGTTCACTTCGCCGAGGTCGACCACCAGGGCCACAGGTTCGGGGAGAACTCCGACCAGTACACCGAGGCGCTGATCTCGTCCGACAAGTGGACCGGCCGGATCGTCGACCGCCTCCGGGAACTCAGGATCCTCGACCACACGCTGGTCTGCGTCACCGCCGACCACGGCTTCGACGAGGGCCGGCAGAGCCACCGCTCGGCGCCGTTCGTCTTCCTGGCGGCCAACGATCGCTCGGTGCTGCGCGCCGGAACCCGCACGGACATCACCCCGACGATCCTCGCGCTGCTCGGCCTGGACCCCGCCAAGGCCGACCCGCCGGTCGACGGGCGGACCCTCACCCGGCCGCTGCCCGAGGGCGAGAAGCTCCCGGCGGTCAAGTCCCAGCCCCCGCCCGGCCCGGCCCAGGGCGCCAAGCCCGGCAAGGCGGGCAAGGAGGGCAAGCCAGCCAAGGGCAAGGCCAACAGGAACGCCCCGGCAGCCCCGTAGACTAACCGAGGTCCCCAGCGGAAGGAATCGAGCCATGAAGCAGCCCCACCGCTCCACCACCATCCTGGCCGTGCGCCGCGGCGGCGAGATCGCCCTGGCGGCCGACGGCCAGGTGACCCTCGGCGACCAGGTGATCAAGGCCCGGGCCGCCAAGCTACGGCGGCTGGGCGGCGGCCGGGTGCTGGTCGGCTTCGCCGGGGCGGCGGCCGACGGCCTGGCGCTGATCGAGCGCTTCGAGAAGCGCCTGGAGGAGCACGCCGGCTCGGTCCGCCGCGCGGCGGTGGAACTGGCCAAGGACTGGCGCACCGACCGCAGCCTGCGCCGGCTGGAGGCCGTGCTGGTGGTCGCCGGGGCCGAGGGCATGCTCATGATCGGCGGCTCCGGCGACGTGCTGGAGCCCGACGACGACACCCTCTCGGCCGGGTCCGGCGGCGGCTACGCGCGGGCCGCGGCCCGGGCGCTCCTGTCGGCCGCACCGAAGCTCTCTGCGTCCGAGGTTGCCAGACAGGCCCTGGGCATCGCCGCGGACATCTGCATCTACACCAACCGCGAGATCGCCGTCGAGACGGTCCGGACGGGGGCCTGACCGTGGCCGCCTCCGCCGACCCTTCCGGCCTGCGCGACCTGACCCCGCGGCAGATCGTCGCGGCGCTCGACCGCCACATCGTCGGCCAGGCGGCCGCCAAGCGCGCCGTGGCCGTGGCGCTCCGCAACCGCTGGCGCCGGCAGCGCCTGCCCGCGGAGCTCCGCGACGAGGTCGCGCCCAAGAACATCCTGATGGTCGGGCCGACCGGCGTGGGCAAGACCGAGGTGGCCCGCCGCCTGGCCGGGCTGGTGGGCGCGCCCTTCATCAAGGTGGAGGCCACCAAGTACACCGAGGTGGGCTACGTCGGCCGCGACGTGGAGAGCATGATCCGCGACCTGGTCAAGGCCGCGGTCTCCGAGGAGGAGCGCGCCGCCCGGGAGGCCGTGCGCGAACAGGCCGCCGCGGCCGCCGAGGACCGCCTCCTGGACGCGCTGCTGCCGGCGCCCCGGAGCCCGTCGTCGGCCGCCGCGCCCTCCGCCGCCCCGGCCGCCGGCGCGGCCACCCGGGAGCGCCTCAGGAAGAAGCTCCGCGCCGGCGAGCTCGACAGCCGCGAGGTCGAGGTGGAGGTCCGCTCCGCGGCCCCGAACCTGGCCGGGCTCTTCTCCGGGATGGGCGACGCCGAGGCCGCCGGCGAACTGCAGGACGCCATGGAGAGCATGATGCCCCGGCGCAGCGCGCGCCGGAAGCTGAGCGTGGCCGAGGCCCGCCGGCTGCTGGCCGAGGAGTGCGCCGCCGACCTGGTCGACCGCGAGGCGGCCGTCCGGCTGGCGCTGGACAAGGCCCAGAACCTGGGCATCGTCTTCATCGACGAGATCGACAAGGTCGTCGGCCGGAGCTCCGGCGGCTCCGGGCCGGACGTCAGCCGCGAGGGGGTGCAGCGCGACCTGCTGCCCTTCATCGAGGGCGCCAGCGTCTCCACCCGCTGGGGCATGGTCCGGACCGACCACATCCTGTTCATCGCCGCCGGGGCCTTCAGCCAGGCCAAGCCCTCCGACCTGATGCCCGAGCTGCAGGGCCGGCTGCCCATCCGCGTGGAGCTCAAGCCCCTGGGCGTCGCCGACTTCGAGCGCATCCTGACCGAGCCGGCCGGCGCGCTCACCAAGCAGGCCGCCGCCCTCATGGCCACCGAGGGCGTGGCGCTGACCTTCAAGCCGGAGGCGATCCGGCGCATCGCCGAGATCGCCGCGGAGGCCAACGCCCGCGCCCAGAACACCGGCGCCCGCCGGCTGGCCACGGTCATGGAGAAGCTCCTCGAGGACCTGTCCTTCGACGCCTCGGAGCGCTCTGGGGAAAAGGTGGTCGTCGACCGCAGGATGGTCGACGAGCGCCTGGCCGGCATCGTCGAGGACGCGGACGTCACCAGGTTCATCCTCTGAGCCGGCCACGGCGCCTTGACAGCCTCCCGCCGGCGGGCTAGTCTGCTCGATGGAGGGGTTCCATGGCCATGTATCCCGCCGCAGCCCGCCGCCGGCGCGCCTTCACGCTCATCGAGCTCCTGGTGGTCATGTCGATCATCTGCCTGCTGATGGGGCTGGTCTTCGGCGTGGCCACGGCCGTGAAGCGCAAGAGCGAGAACCTTCAGGTCATCGCGCTCCTGGGCAGCCTGAAGACCGGCGTCGAGATCTTCCAGAACGACTTCCGCTGCCTGCCCTGGACCCAGCCGTCGGCCGTCGGGCCCGGGACGGTCATCGATCCGGCCGACGTCTACGCCGAGCTGCGCGGACTGCCGGGGGCGAGCATCAACCGCACGCGGGACTGCCTGGAGGGAGTCTCGCCGCGGGCGATCAAGGTGGTCAACGGCCGGCCGCGCCTGCAGGACCCCTGGGGCTCGGACATCGTCTTCCGGGTCGACCCCCGCGGGCTGCGCCCGGTGTTCTGGTCGCGCGGCCGGGACCGGGTCGACGACACCAATTTCGAGGATCCTCCGGCCTCGTACACCGACTACGCCCCGCCGCCGCCCCCGGCGGCCTACTCCGACCCGCTCAAGTACCCGCGCGCCTACTTCTACCTGGGCGACGGCCGCAGCCGCGGGGACGACAAGAGCAGCCTCTGACCCCGGCTTCGCACGCCTCCCCTGAAACCGACGGCCTGACGCCCCCCTGATGAGGCGGCTGGCCCGCATGCCTCCCGGAAAAGCCCGGGGCGCGCCTCGTCGGCGCGCCCCGGGACGGTTCCGCGCTGAGTTCCGCCGCTTCAGGCCAGCCGCTGGCTCTCCGAGGTGGCCAGTTCGGCGCCCTCCTCCTCCTCCGCACCGGCGTCGACATCGGCCGCCTCGGGCTCCGGCGGTTCCTCGCCGGCGTCGTCGGAGGCCGCCCCGCGCGGCCCGCGCTCGTCGGCGCGCTGACCGGCCATCCCGCCCCTGGCCGGAGCGGCGCCGGGCGCGTTGCCCAGGCCCGCCTCCCACTGCTCGAGGGTGACCAGGATGTCGCGGGGCTTCGACCCGCGGTAGGGGCCCAGGATGCCGCGCTCGGCCATCATGTCGATCAGCTTGGCGGCGCGGGTGTAGCCCGTGCCCAGCCGCCGCTGGAGGAGCGACACCGACCCGCGCTGGGTCTCCAGCACCACCCGGACGGCCTCGTCGTAGAGGTCGTCGCGGAAGTCGGCGGTGTTGCCCTCGCCCGAGCCGCCGCCCTCGCCGGAGAGGGTCGACTCCAGGTCCGGGGCGAACTCCGGCTCGGCCTGGCGCTTGGACCACTCCACGATGCGGTTGACCTCGTCGTCGGAGACGTAGGTGCCCTTGGCCCGGACCAGCGCCGCCGAGGTGGGCGGCAGGTAGAGCATGTCGCCCATGCCCATGAGCTTCTCCGCGCCGTTCTGGTCGATGATCGTGCGGCTGTCGACCTTGCTCGACACCTGGAAGGCGACGCGCGCGGGCATGTTGGCCTTGATCAGGCCGGTGACCACGTCGACCGACGGGCGCTGGGTGGCCAGGATGATGTGGATGCCCACGCCGCGCGACTTCTGCGCCAGGCGCGTGATGGCCATCTCGATCTCCTTGCCGGCCAGCATCATCAGGTCGGCCAGCTCATCGATGATCAGCACCAGGTACGGCATCTGCTCGCGGAAGCGCTCCGGCTCCTCGTCGCCGGCGGCCTCGGCCTTGGCCGCGCGCTCGTCGACCGGCATGCGGTTGAAGCGGGCGATGTCGCGGACCCCGACCTCGCTGAGCATGGCGTAGCGCTCGTCCATCTTGCGCAGCGCCCACTCGAAGACCCCCACGGCGCGCTTCATGTCGGTCACCACCGGGGCGACCAGGTGGGGGATGCCGCGGTAGCAGGCCATCTCCACCATCTTGGGGTCGACCATGAGCATGCGCACGTCCGCGGGGCTCTTGGTCATCAGGATGGTGCTGATGAACGAGTTCAGGCAGACCGACTTGCCCGAGCCCGTGGCGCCGGCCACCAGCAGGTGCGGCATGCGGGCCAGGTCCTCCATGAGGATGGCCCCGGCGGCGTCGCGGCCCATGACCACCGGCACGGCCATGTCCTTGGCCCGGGCGCGGAACTCCTTGCTCTCCAGCAGCGGCCGGAGGCGCACCACCTCGCGCTCGGTGTTGGGCACCTCGATGCCGATGGAGTCCTTGCCGGGGATGGGAGCGATGATCCGGACGTTGGGGGCCTTCATGGCCATGGCCAGGTTGTCGGCCAGCTCCATGACGCGCTGGACGCGGATGCCGGGGGCCAGCTCCAGCTCGTAGATGGTCACCGCCGGCCCGCGGTCGATGGACACCAGGCGGGTCTGGATCTTGAACTCCTTGAGCGTGTCGGTGACCACCTGGCCGCGACGGGCCAGGACCTCGTTGGTGACCTGGGCCTGGCTCTCGACCCTGTCGAGCAGGTCGACCTCCGGGAGCTTGTAGTCGATCTCAGCCAGCGCCGGCTTGGCCGGGGCGCGCTGCGAGACCTTGGCGGCGGCCGGAGGCTGGGGCCGGGCGGACGGCTTGGGAGCCGGCGGGTCCTTCATGACCCGGGCCGGAGTGTTGACGGCGTCGGCCATCTGGCGGACGATCGGCTCGGGCGCTTCGGCCGCGGCCTTGGCCCCCTCCGCCTCGGCTCCGGATGCGGCCTCCGCGCCGCGGGCGGCCGCGGGACGGGCGGACTCCCTGGCGGGGCCCGAGGCGGCGACGGCGGCGGCTGCCGCGGCGGACTTCCTCTCCTCTTTGTCCGGCTTGGGCGGAGCGGCCTCGACCTTGGACGCGGCGATGGCCGCGGCGGCGGCCGCCGCCGGCTCGGGCTTCTTGCGCTCGATCTTGTCGGGCCGGACCGTCCCCTCGGCCGGGGTGTTGGCCCGGGCCAGGAGGGCGGCGATCTCGCGCTTCTCGCGCTCGGCCTCGGCCGCCGGCGATGGCGCCGCGGCGGGCTCGGTGACGCGGGCGATCTTGATGAGCGGGGCGGGGGCGGACGCCGGCGCGTCGGCCGGGGCGGCGGCCCGGCCCTTGCGCAGCTCGGCCTCGGGCTGGCCGAAGGTGGCCCGGACGCTGGGGACCTTCTCGCGGTCGCGCCGCGCCGGGGCGACGGCCGCCTCGGGCTCGGGCACGAAGCGCGCCGATCCGGATGAGCCGGAGGCGCCGGCGCCGGCGATGGCCGGAGCCATGTCCTCGGAACCGCCGTCCCCGGACAGCCCGCCGGCCGCGCGGCTGCCCAGAGCCCGCCGCATCAGGGCCAGGGCCCACCGGCCGATGGCCGAGAGCATCCAGTCCACCAGCCGCTCGGAGATGAGCACGAGCGAGAGGAAGAGTATTCCGCCGATCAGGAAGTAGCTGCCCAGCGCGCCGGCGAAGGCCACCATGTACTCCGCCGAGAGGGCGCCGAGCAGCCCTCCGGCCCGCCCGGACCCGGCCGGCACGGCCAGGCCGGCGACCGCGTCGTGCAGCCAGCCGCCGCCGTAGGACATCACGCCGAAGAGCGAGCAGAGGCCCAGGATGAACAGGGCCGCGCCGGACAGAACCCGCCACTGCTGCGCGAAGCGCCGGCGGGCCAGGACGTGCACGCCCCAGGCCACGGGCAGGAGGGGCAGGATCCAGCCGGTCAGGCCGTACAGGCTCACCAGGTGGTAGGCGACGTTGGCGCCCAGCCAGCCGCAGGGGTTCTGGGTGCCGTGCCCGGCCACCCGGTTGCTCATGAACAGGTTGGGGTCGTCGGGGTGATAGCCGACGACGCTGGCGAAGGCGAAGAAGCCCAGGGCCATGGCCGCGGCGCCCCACAGCATGGTCGCGGTCGTTCTCTTGGCGCCGGATTCCTTCGCGACGCCTTCCCTGACGTCCTTCTTTTTCTTCTTCATGCCTGAGGCCCCTGACCAGTCAGACCGCGCCCATGGCCGGCCGGAGCCCACGGGGCTCCAGCCGCACTTTCCAGGCACCCGGTCCGCAGACGCGGCCGGGTCCCGGAGGCTATCAGATATATATCGACCAGCGAAAGGTGCGGCTGGAGCCCAATATGCGTGCGGACATGCCGCCTGGCTGCGCGCAACCCGCGGAGGTGCAGACTCTTGCGCCACCGTCCTTGACGCTGGCGCGGCCGCGAAGAGAATCCCCGGCGATGCCTGCACTGGAATCTCCGGCTCCCCCTCCGGCCGGGCCGGATCCGGCGTCCCCCGCCGCCGACGGCGCGGGGCCCGGCTTCCGCCTGTCGGCCGCGGCCATACTCGAGGCCGCCAGGGCGGCCGAGCGCGCCGAGGTGCTGGCCGAGGTCGGCCTGCTGCGCGCCGAGACCTCCGGCCGGATGCGCAAGGTCCTGACGCTGGTGATCTCCTTCGCGCTCTTCATGGCCGCGGCCAGGTACTTGGGCAACCCGTTGGAGTGGCTGATCGCCGTGGCCGCGGCCGTGATCGTCCACGAGGCCGGGCACTACGCGGGGATGCGCCTGTTCGGCTACAGCGACGTGCGCATGTTCTTCATCCCCTTCGTGGGCGGGGCCGTGTCCGGCCGGAGCGGCGGGGTCGCCGGCTGGAAGCGGGCGACGGTGGCGCTGCTCGGCCCGGTGCCCGGGCTGCTGCTCGGCCTGGCCGGCGCGGCGCTCTCCCTGCTCCTGCCCGCGCCGGAGCCGGTGCTGTACCGGCTGTCCTGGGCCTTCCTGCTGATCAACGCCTCGAACCTCCTGCCCCTGCTGCCGCTCGACGGCGGCCGGCTGGTCCAGGACGTGCTCTTCTCCCGGAACCGGTTCCTCGACGCGGCCTTCCGCGCGGGGAGCGGGCTGCTCTTCCTCGGCGCCGGGCTGGCCATGTGGCGCGCCGGGCTCAAGGGCTGGTGGGTGCCGCCCCTCTTCGGCCTGGTGGTGCTGGCCGGCGCGCCCGGCGCGCTCCAGTTCGGGCGGATGCTGGCCCGGCTGCGCCCGGAGCTCGGCGAGCTGGCGGCGGCCGGCTCCGGGGAGATCCCGCCCGAGGCCGCCGACCGGCTGATCGCCGAGGTGCGCCGCGAGAACCCCCGCCTGCCCGACGCGCGCGCCGTGGCCTGGCGCGTCGACCTGCTCTGGGACCGGCTGCTGGTCCGGCCGCCCGGCCCGGCGGCGGCCGCGGCCTTCCTGGCCATCCAGCTCCTGGGCCTGCTGGCCGGCTGCGGCGGCGCCATGGTCCTGGCCATGGCCGCCGCCCGGCACTGAGGAGGACGGCGACCCGTGAGGCTCGACTCCCCGCTCTTCCTCCTGGCCCTGGCGCCCGCCGCAGCGGTTCTCGCGCTCGGGCTCCGCGCGGCGCGCGCCGGCGGCGGTCGGGCGCGGCTGGCGCTGGCCCTGCGCGCGGCCGCGGCGCTGGCCCTGGGTCTGGCCGCGGCGGGATTGCTGGTGCGCTTCGGAGGCCGGCCCAGGGCCCTGGTGATCCTCGACCGCTCGGCCAGCATGGCCGGCTCGCGCGAGGCGGCCGCCGACGCGGCGCTCCTCTGCGAGCGGGCGCTCTCCGGGCGCTTCGACGTCGAGTACGCCTCCTTCGCCGGCGACGCCCGGGTCGAGACCGAGGCGGGCCTGCGCGCGCTCGAGCCGGACGGGTCCGGCAGCGACGTCCGTGCGGCCATGGAGCTGGCCGCCGAGCGCCTGCGCGACGGCGAGCCGGCGGTGGTGGTGACCGACGGGCAGTTCCGGGAGGCGCAAGGTTCAAGGCACAAGGAACAAGGCTCGGAAGAACGCAACTCGCAACCGGCCTTCGTCTTTCTCCCCATAGGCCCCAAGGGCCCCGACGCGGCGCTCGTCGAGCTCGACGCGCCGGCCGAGATCCGGCCCGGCGAGAAGTTCGCGGTGACCGCGCGGGTGGCCGGCTCGGCCTCGGGTCCGGTGACGGTGACCCTGACCTCGTCCTCCCAAGCCGCGGGCCCCGGGCCCCGGACCCGGACCGTCCAGCTGCCGTCCGAGGGCCGCGCGGTGCGCTCCTGCGCCTTCGAGGAGACCGCGCCCGAGTCCGGGCTCCTCGAGTTCCGCGCGGAGCTCTCCGCCCCCGGTGACGGCTTCGCGGGCAACAACGCCGCCCGGGCGCTGGTGCGGGTCCTCGGCAGGCTGCGCGTCGCGGTGCTTGGCCCGCCCGTCGCCCCGGCCGAGGCCCTCCGGGATCTCGACGTGCGCACCCTGCTCCAGGCCGAGCCCTTCGACCCGGCCGGGCACGACGTGGTCGTGGTCAACGGCCTGCCGCGCACCGCGCCACTCGTCGCTACTGCCGATGCGTACTACCATCATGTGGACGACCGCCTGGCCACGCAGCTGGCCGGATTCGTCCGCTCCGGCGGCGGCCTCGCGGTCCTCGGCGGTCCGGAGGGCTGCGCCGCCGGCGGCTGGGAGGACTCCGGCGCGCTCGAGAAGGAGCTGCCCGTCTCCATGCGTCCGCCGGACCAGAAGCTCTTCGTGGTCCTGGTACTGGACCGCTCCGGGAGCATGGGGCGGACCGAGCCGGGGGCGAAGGAGACCAAGCTTTCGCTGGTCAAGCGCGCCGCGCAGGAGCTGCTCGACTCCTTCCGGGCCGGCGACCGGCTGGCGGTGGTGGCCTTCTCCGCGAAGGCCGAGGTCGTCGCCGGACCGGCCGAGCCGGCCGACGCCGAGGCCAGGAGGAAGCTGGCCAACGCCATCGGGAACCTCGAGCCGGGAACCGAGACGCATCTGGCCGACGCGCTGGCCGAGGGCGCCAGGCTGCTGCCGCCTCCGTCCGGCGACACCAAGCTCGTCCGGCACATCATCCTCCTCTCCGACGGCCTGCCCGAGGGGCAGGGCGTGGATCGCTCCGCGGAGGAGAGGCGCCTGGCGGCAACCGCCCAGTCGCTGGCCGATGCCGATGCCTCGGTCTCGACCGTAGGCACCGGCGGCGACGACCAGGACCGCGAGCTGCTCCGGAAGGTCGCCGAGGGGTGGGGCAAGGGGCGCGCCTACCAGCCCAAGGACCTCTCCACGCTGGTCTCCGTCTTCCGGAGGGACATCAGCAGGGGGGGACAGCTCGAGGCCAGCGCTAAGTTCTTCCCGCAGCCGACGGCCGACCCGCTGGGCGGAGCGTTCGGGGCCCTGCCGGAGATACGGGGACGCAACCGCGTCTCCGCCAAGAAGCTGGCACGGACGGTGTTCGAGGCTCCGGCCGCCGCCGGGCTCGGGCGCGAGCCGTGGCTGGTGGTCTGGGACCGCGGCCGCGGGCGCGCGGCGTGCCTGGCCTCCGACTTCGGCGGGAAGTGGGGCGGGGCGCTGACCGCCGACCACCTCAAGGCGCTCGTCAACTGGGCGGCGGGGCGTTCGGGGGCCAGGGGCTGCCGGCTGGCGCTGAAGTACGGGGCGCAAGGCGCCCAGATTGAGCTGATCGCCAAAGACGAGAAGGGCCAGCCGATCGGGAACCTCGCGCCGTTCGCCGAGCTCTCCGACCTGGCCGGCAAGTGGACGCCGAAGGTCGATCTGCTCCAGGAGTCGCCCTCGCGCTACGCTGCCCGGATCGCGCCGCCGGCCGAGGTGAAGGAGATCGTCGCGGCCGTCCGCGACGCGAAGACCGGCGCGGAGCTCTCCCGCGGGGCCTTCCCGATCCCCTGCCCGGAGGAACTGGCCAGGATCGGCGTGGACCGCGCGTCCGTGGACGCTCTGGCCGAACTGGCCGGCGGCCGGGTGGTCGCCGCCCCGGGCGAGCTCGGCCTGACGGACTTCCCGCGCGCGGCCGGCCGGGGCGTCGCGGCCGCCGCGCCTTGGCTGGCGCTGGCCGGCCTGCTGCTGCTCCTGGCGGAGCTGGCGCTCAGGGCCGTGAGGAAGAGCGCCTGACGGCGGGCTGCCAGGTCATTGCGGACTGCGATAGAGACCGGGCGCTGGCGCTCCTATTCTCCCGACCCGATACACGCTCGCACCTTGGCGCGCTGGCCCAGCATCTGCCTCAGCATCTCCCGGAGACCATCGATCTGGGCGCGCTCCTGGAAGAAGCGCTTCGGGATGATGTTGACCTGGTTATCGGCAGTGAATAACACGAAGCTCGACTGCAGCTCGTGGGCCGCCCGAACCGCATCCCAGGACATGCGACCGTCCGACAATGCCCCCGAGGTCTCAACCCCGTCAGCCGAGAAGCGGTACTGAACGGGCTGCTGCGCCAGTTTGTTACTGGCCCATCGTCTGCGGGCACTGTGGTAGGTCAGCAGGATGAAGATTGACATGACGCCGGGGACGAACAGGAAGGCGCCAACCGACGGGCGCACATCGCGCAATTGGCCCACATCGAACAGTCGGGCGCACAGCAGCAGCGCCGGATAGCCAACTCCAGCCAGGACGAACAACACCACAAGAAACCACAACTTCCGCAAGAGATACCAGAGGTTGACGCGCCAGTAGTCACCGAACTGCAGTTGCCCAGATATGACCAGAGCGTTCATTTCGAACATGGACCGGATCTCCGCTGGCGCCAGCAACACCGGGCCGGGCCGATCTGCGGGGCCGGTGATCGGGCATGCCCAGAGTCTTGCAGGTCGGAGACAAACTGTCAAGACTACTTCAGCCGCCCGGGAAAGAGCGCACACCGGCGTCGGTTGGCTCGGGCCGCCGTCCGGGCTGCCGCCGCACTTGACAAGCCCCGGCCGCGAATCACAATCCGTTCAGCCCGGCTTCCGGCCGGGCCGTTCCCCGGAGGGCCGGCCATGAAATTCCACGTCAAGCGGGCGCAGCAGGTGGTGGCGGTCACCCCCAACGCCATCGGCATGTGCGAGGAGATCTTCCAGCGCCTGGCCGCGGCCGGGGTGGACGTGCACAGCTTCACCGCCAACTCCATAGGCTCCAAGGGCGTCTTCATGCTCCAGTGCTCGGACTCCGACAAGGCCGCCCGGACGCTGGACCGCAGCCGCTACGACGTCTCCGTGGAGGAGGTCCTGGTGGTGGTGACCAAGAGCCGCGTGGGCGTGGCCGCCCAGGTCACCAAGCGCCTGGGCGTGGCCGAGGTGGACATCGAATACATGTACGCCTCCAGCCACGACGACCAGGAGGACTCGGCCATCATCATCAAGTGCCGCGACAACGACGCGGCCATCAAGGCCCTGGCCTGAGGGCCCGACTTGCCCGACGCCGCCCACTGGATCGAAGGCTGGTTCCGGGTCGAAGGACCGGCGGGGCTCCTGTGCCTCGCGGCCGGCTCCTTCGTGGCCGCCCTGTCCGGGGCGCTCTCGCCGGGGCCGCTGCTGGTGGCGGCGATCCGCGAGGGGGCCCGCCAGGGCGCCCGGGCCGGGGCGGTCCTGACGCTCGGCCACGGCATCCTCGAAGCCGCGGTGGTGGCCCTGATCTACGCCGGGCTCGGCGAGCGCCTGGCGCGCCCGGGCCCCAAGGCGGTCCTGGCCCTGGCCGGCGGGACCATGCTGCTGGTCATGGCCGTCGCCATGCTCGTCGGCGCCCGCCGGGCGAGCGTCGCGGAGCTCTCGGCGTCGCCGGGCCCCGGGGCCCCCGGGGGGCGCGGGGCCCTCGGCCGGACGGTGCTGGCCGGGGCGCTGGTGAGCATGTCCAACCCCTACTGGTGGATCTGGTGGGTGACCGTGGGGATGGGCTACATGGCCTCGGCGTCGATATGGGGCTGGGCGGGCGTCTGGGTCTTCTTCGCCGGACACATCCTGGCCGACCTGGGCTGGTACTGGCTGGTGACCTGGGCGGTCTCGCGCGGACGGCGGCTGCTGACCGACCGCAGCTACCGGCTGCTGATCGCCGGCTGCGCGCTGGTGCTCGTGGCCTTCGCGGCCTCGTTCCTGGGGATGGGGGCGGGGATGCTGTCCGACGCGGCGGGCGGCGGGGGCTGAGCGGCGGGACCGGCCCTCAGCCCGGCTTGGACGAGCGCCTGGCCAGTCGGTAGCAGTTGACGGCCACCATCAGGGCGGCCAGCGCGGAGACCAGGGCCACCTGGATCGGGCTCACCCAGCGCGGCGCCAGCATCGCGGCCAGGGGCAGCCCGACGACCACGCAGAGCACCGCCAGCAGCAGGTTGGCCCGGGCGCAGCCGGCCATGTCGCGGGCCAGGCAGAGCACCCGGCGCACGCCGTGCAGGTCCCCGCCGATCAGGGTGACCAGCGTGGGATGGGCCGCCGGGTCGGCGCCCCGGCCGATGGCCAGCCCGACGTCGGCGGCGTTGAGGATGTCCACGTCCTTGTCGCCCCGGCCCACGGCCATGACCGCCCCGGACCGGTCGCGGATGGCGCGCAGCCGCGCGGCCAGCTCGGCGGGGCGGACCTCGGCGCAGACGTTGCCGGCGGGGATGCCGGTCTGGGAGGCCAGCACCGCCACGGTGGCGGGCGACTCACTGGAGAGCACGTGGCCGGCCACGCCCATCTCGGCCAGGCTGGCCATGACCCGGGCGGCGCCCGGGCGAACCGGATCGACGAAGGCCAGCAGAGCCAGGGCCCGGCCGTCGGCGGCCAGGAAGCGCACGGTCATGCCGGCGCACTCCAGCTCAGCCGCCCGGGCCGAGAGCCCGCCGAGCTCGACCCCCTCCTGGGCCAGGAAGGCCCGCCGGCCTATGAGCAGCTCGCCACCGCCGACCAGACGGCCGCGCGCGCCCATGCCCGGGAAGTAGAAGGCCTCGGCCACCTCGCGGCCGGAGATCCCGCGGGCCGCGGCCGCCTCCCGCAGGGCCCGCCCGAGCGGATAGCCGGCGGCGGCCGCCAGCCCCGAGGCCAGGCCCAGGATCTCCTCTTCGGGCATCCCGGCGGCGCCGTCGGCCTTGACCAGCCTGGCCAGGTCCGGGCGGTCGAGCGTCAGGATCCCCGAGCGCAGGAAGACCGCGTTGCGCAGCCGGGAGCAGGCCTCGAGCTTGGCGCCGGAGCGGAAGACGACCCCCTCGCGGGCCGCCCTGGCCAGGGCGGCGGCGTAGGCGCCGGGCACGGCCGCCAGCAGCGCCCAGGGGCAGGCCGCCAGCAGGATGGCCACGGACCGGAAGAGCGACTCCTGCACGGCCTGGCCCAGGAACTCGGACGAACCGGCCGAGGCGCCGCCGGACTCCATCGAGTGGTAGTAACCGGACACGAAGGACGCGGCGGCCATCAGCACCGCGCCGAGGACGAAGACCGTGGCCAGCCGCGCGCCGATGCGGGCGCCGGGGGGCTGGGACCGGCCGGCTTCCGACAGGTGCCGGACCACCCGGGCCAGGGCCGTGTCCGAGCAGGCCTGCTCCACCCGGAAGACCAGCCGGCCGTTGCCGTTGAGGGTGCCGCCCAGGACCCGGTCGCCCTGGCACTTGGGGACCGGCAGGGCCTCGCCGGTGAGCACCGACTCGTCGGCGGCGCTATGGCCCTCGTTCACGACGCCGTCGGCCGGAAAGCGCTCGCCCGGGGCCACGACCGCTACGTCCCCGGGGGCCAGGTCGCAGGCCAGCACGGCGCGCTCGTCGCCTCCGCGCAGGACCCGGGCGGTAGGCGGGGCCAGGTCGATGAGCGCGCGGATCGCTGAACCGGTCCGCTGCATCAGCAGCGTTTCGATCAGCCGCCCGAGAGTCACGGCGGTGAGGACGGCCGCCGCGGTCCCGAAGACCGCCAGGGAGGCGCCCGGGCCGAACTGGCGGTAGGGCTTGATTTCCCCGAAGGCCACGGCCACGGCGTACAGGTAGGCCAGGCTGGTGGCCAGGGCGAGCAGCACGTCGGTGCCCGGACGCCGGCTGGCCAGTTCCCGCCAGGCGCCGGCGTAGATCCGCGCCCCCAGAATGGCCTGGGCCACGCTGGCCACCACGAAGCCCAGCATGCGGACGTTGTCCTCGCGGAGCACCAGGAGCGGCAGCAGGGTGGCGGCGGCCACCGCCGCGAGCCCGGCCAGGGTCAGGAAGCGGTACAGCGCGGCCTCCTGGGCCGGAGTGCGCCCGGCCGGACGGAGCACCCCCCAGGGGCTGGAGGCGTAGGCCGGCGAGCCCTCGCCGGGCAGCGCGTGGCGCGCCTCGAAGCCGGCCGTCTCCAGCCTGGCGATCAGGGCGGCGGAGGTCGTCGCGGAATCGTGCCGTACGAGAACCAGCCTGGAGAGGTGGTCGGCCCGCACCGAGGCGACTCCGGGGACGGTCGAGAGCGCCTCCTCGACCCCGCGGGCTTCGGCGGCCGTGTTCATGGCGGCCACCACCAGGCGGGTGGCGAAGCTGGCGGTCATTTCCCGCCGGTCTGCCCCAGCATCCGGGCCACGCCCTCGGCCACCGTCGTCAGCGGGCGGCCGAGCAGCACCGGGGCGTAGTTGTTCTCGGCGGTCGTCTGGGCGATGAAGAACTCGGCCAGGCGCAGGCAGTCCCGGCGGCCGAGGGCCCGGGCCAGGGCGAAGCCGCCCAGCCGCAGCACGGTCTCGGGGACGTGCACGCGCACCCGGGCGACGCCCAGGGCGCGGGCCAGCTCGTCCCAGAAATCGATCACGGTGATGACCTCGGGGCCGGCCAGTTCGCGCACCCCGGGCTCGGCCCGCCCGCCGGCGGCGGCCGCTGCCAGGCACTCGGCCAGGTCGTCGGCCCAGACCGGCTGGGTCTTCCAGGTGCCCTGGCCGGTGAAGGTCGAGACGAACCAGCCGCGCCGCAGGCCGGCCAGCAGCGGGCAGGCCAGGGCGTCGCCGGGACCGAAGGCCGGGGCACAGCGGAAGACCATGGCGGGCAGGACCTCGCGGACGGCCAGCTCGCCGGCCAGCTTGCTGCGGCCGATGGCCGCCCAGGGGCGGGGCCGGCCGAGCACCGAGGCGTAGACGAAGCGCTCGGCCTTGGCCTTGGCGGCCGCCCGGGCCAGCGCCCGGGAGCCCTCCACGTTGACCTCCCGGAGGCGCTTCTGCGGAGCCGGACCGGTCTCGGCGGCCAGGTGCACCACCGCCGGGCAGCCGTCGACCGCGCGCTCCAGGGAGGCGTGGTCGGTAAGGTCGCCCTCGGCCGCCTCGAAGTCCAGCCCGGCCAGCGCGGCGCGGTCGGAGCCCGGCCGGACCAGGCAGCGCAGGGCGGCGCCGCGGGCGGCCAGCAGCCGCGCCACGCGCCGCCCCAGGAAACCGGTCGCGCCGGTCAGCAGTATCTTCATGGCCGGGGATGATAGCCGCCCGTAGAGGGGACGTCAAGGCGGGCGCTCCGGCCCGGGCCTCCGGCCACCGTCCGGCGGGCTGCCCGTCCGGCTATGCCGGCGGCTTGGCCGCCGCGGGCGTGGCCCAGCGCGCCCGGGGCCTGGCCCACTCGCGTAGGGCCTGGACCTTCTCCTGCATGGTCGCGGACAGGGGCACGGTCTCGCCCAGGGCCCGGCAGACATCCTCGGTTGTGAACTCGCGGCCCGCCGGGAAGGCGTGGTACATGGCCGAGACGATGGCCTGCTCGATCTCCGCGCCGCTGAAGCCCTCCGAGCAACCGACCAGGCCGGGCACGTCGAACTTGGCCGGGTCGCGCCGGCGCTTGGCCAGGTGGATCCGGAAGATCTCGGCGCGCTCCGCGGCGACGGGCAGGTCCACGAAGAAGATCTCGTCGAAGCGGCCCTTGCGCAGCAGCTCCGGCGGCAGCCGGTCGATGGAGTTGGCGGTGGCCACCACGAAGACCGGCAGGGACTTCTCCTGCATCCAGGTCAGGAAGCTGGCGAAGAGCCGCGCGGTGGTGCCCGCGTCGGTCTGCCCGGAGGACTCCAACCCCGAGAAGGCCTTCTCGATCTCGTCGATCCACAGCACCACCGGGGCGATGGACTCGGCCACCCGCAGGGCGTTGCGCACGTTCTCCTCGGTCTTGCCGATGTAGGAGCTGAACAGCGCCCCGACGTCCAGGCGCAGCAGCGGGATCGACCAGAAGGCCGAGGTGGCCTTGGCCAGCAGACTCTTGCCGCAGCCCTGGACGCCCAGGAGCAGGAGCCCCCGCGGCTGGGGCAGGCCGTAGGCCCGGGCCTTCTCGGAGAAGGCCTCGGTGCGCTGGTCCAGCCAGGCCTTGAGGTTGTCGAGGCCGCCGACGCTCTTGAGCGACTCGTTGTGCACGCAGTACTCGAGCAGGCCGGTCTTGGCGATGACCTGGCGCTTCTGCTCGGCGATGACCTTGAGGTCCTCGATGGTCAGGCGCGAGTCGTTGGCGATGGCCATGTTGAAGACGTGCAGGGCCTGCCCGCGGGTCAGGCCCAGGGAGTTGCGGACCACCTCGCCGACCAGTTCCTTGCGGACGGTCACGAAGGTCCCGGCCAGTTCCGCCGCGGCGCGCAGGCGCGAGAGCAGCAGCCCCTCGAGCTCGGCCGCGTCGGGCAGGGGCACGTCCACCAGGGCCACGTCCTTCTCGAGCAGCGCGGGCATGCCCGGCTTCTGGACCACGAAGACCACCGTCCAGGGCTGCTTCATCTGCATCAGGTCGGCCAGCTTCCTGACCACCTTCTGCTCGTCGAAGTAGTTGCCGATGTCCTTGAGGAAGAGTATCAGCCGCCGGCCCCAGGCGTTCTTCATGACCGCGTCGAGCGCGTCGATCGGCGCCTGCATCCGGCGGCGGTCGTCGTCGTCCTTGCCCTCGACCAGCAGCGCCTCGGAGCGGACGTCAATGATGTCGCCGCGCCAGCGCCAGCCGTCGGTCATGCTCCAGACGTAGACCTTGCGGCTGAGCTTGGCCGCGACCTCCTCGATGATGTCGCAGCAGCGGTCCTCCTCGGAGCTCATCATGGCGACGGCCGAGTAGCCGGAGCGCAGCAGCAGGTTGAGCCGGGCCTTGACCCGGTCGATCTCGGCCGCCCCGGTCGGCGCCGGGCTGCCCTCGGGAACCAGCTTGGCGGTCGGAACGGGCATGGGCGTGCCTCCTCATAAAGGCGCAGGGGCACGGCGTGCCGTGCCCCCGCCCCTCTCCCTGATCCGGCCGGCCGCCGCGGCTGCGGCGCCGGCCGGAAGCTCGCGGTCTCCTACTTCCTCTTGCTCTTGCCCCCGCCGGCGGTGCCGCCCTTGCCCGCGCCGCGGGCCAGGGAGCGGTTGATGGCCTCGAGGTACGCCCGGCCGCTGGCCTCGATGATGTCGGTGGAGACGCCGCGGCCGTTGACGGTGACGGTCCCGAACTGGACCGCCAGCATCACCTCGCCCATGGCCTCCGTGCCCCGGGTGACCGCGCGGAGCTGGTAGTCGAGCAGCTTGCCGGACGTCCCGGTGAGCCGCTCCATGGCCTTGTAGACCGCGTCCACCGGGCCGTCGCCGCAGGCCGCGTCCTGGAGGACCTCCTTGTCGCGGCGCAGGCGGATGGTGGCGGTGGGCACCACCGAGGTCCCGGCCGTGACCGAGAGGTGCTCGAGCTGGAAGATCGAGGGGGCCGCGCCCACCCGGTCCTCGAGCAGGGCCTCCAGGTCGGCGTCGTAGACCTCGCGCTTCTTGTCGGCCAGCTCCTTGAAGCGGGCGAAGAGCGCGTCGAGCTCCTCCGCCGACAGCTCGTAGCCGAGCTTGGCCACCCGGACCTTGAGCGCGTGCCGCCCGGAGTGCTTGTCGAGGATCAGCTGGCTCTCGGCCACGCCCACGTCCTGCGGCCGGATGATCTCGTAGGTGCTGCGCTCCTTGAGCACGCCGTCCTGGTGGATGCCCGAGGAGTGGGCGAAGGCGTTCTCGCCGACGATGGACTTGTTGCGCTGCACGGGCATGCCGGTGAGGCTGGAGACCAGCCGCGAGATCTGGAAGATGCTGCGGCTGTTGATCCCCGTCCGGATTCTGCCGAAGAAGTCGGCGCGGGTGGCCAGGCCCATGACCACCTCCTCGAGCGCCGCGTTGCCGGCGCGCTCGCCGATGCCGTTGATGGTGCACTCGACCTGCCGGGCGCCGGCGGCCACCGCGGCCAGCGAGTTGGCCGTGGCCAGGCCGAGGTCGTTGTGGCAGTGCACGCTGATGGCCGCCTTGCCGATGTTGGGCACGTTGGCCACCAGGTGGGCGATCAGCCGGCCGAACTCCGCGGGCATGGCGTAGCCCACGGTGTCGGGGATGTTCACGGTGGAGGCGCCGGCGGCGATGACCGCCTCGACCACCTCGGCCAGGAACTGGGGCTCGGTGCGGCTGGCGTCCTCCGGGCTGAATTCCACGTCCCGGCAGAGCGAGCGGGCCAGCTTCACGCCCTCGACGGCCAGGCGGATGATCTCCTCCTCGGCCTTGCGGAGCTTGAACTGCCGGTGGATCTTGCTGGTGGCCAGGAAGACGTGGATGCGCGGCTTCTCGGCGCGCTTGAGGGCCTCCCAGGCCCGGGTGATGTCCTTCTCGACGCAGCGGGCCAGCCCGCAGACGGTCACCCCGCCGATCTCGCCGGCCACGGCGCTGACGCCCTCGAAGTCGCCGGGGCTGGAGACCGGGAAGCCGGCCTCAATGGCGTCGACCCCGAGCTTGGCCAGCGCCCGGGCGATCATGACCTTCTCCTTGATGTTCAGGCTCACGCCCGGCGACTGCTCGCCGTCGCGGAGGGTGGTGTCGAAGATGATTATGCGCTTGCTGTCGGCAGACATGGGTTCGGTCCTCTCTTCTCTCTCCAGGTGGTGATCCGGGAAATGCGCCGGGCGGGGAACCCCCGGCTACGCGCCAGCCGCCGGCAGGCCACCCCCGGCGCGGGGCGCGCGGAAGCTACTCCGCGCCCGGCTGCCGGGCAGACACTCCTCGGGCCGCGCGGCGCGGGTCTCAGGCCTGCGCATCTGGCGGCGGGGGCTGGGGCTTGGTCTCATCGCTGGGCGACGACGCCGCCGGGCGGGCCGCGGCGTCCTCCTGCATCTTGGCCTCGAGCCGCAGGATCTCGTCGGCTCCGAAGCGGATCTCGTGGGGCGTGGTGGCCACGTCGGTCAGGGTGACGCGGCTGACCGGCTTGCCGTCGAGCAGCGTGCCGTTGGGCGAAAGGTTGACCAGCTCGATGGAGCCGAGGTTGACCATGGTGATCTCGAAGTGCCGGCCGCTGACCGTCCGGAAGGAGTCGTCGGCCTCGCGCTCGGACTCGGACTTCGCGGTCCAGGCCTTCAGGCGGACCAGCGACCAGTCCGCCGAGCGGCTGCGCCCGATCGTCACCTTCTTGCCGTACTCGAGAGCCAGTTCCTCTCCGGCGACGTGCCCGGAGACCCCAACCAGCCTGGGCATCACGGTCATGGCGCATCCCCCTAACGCGACGCGCCCATGATAGCCCCGCCCGGTCGGGCGTCAAGTACCCCAAAGCGGCGGTTGACGGCGCGCGCCTCTCCGGGCAAAATGCCGCCGGTTAGGAGGCATTCCATGGCCAAGCTGGTCACCTGCCGCGCCTGCCACCGGCGCATCTCCGACGAAGCCGCCAAGGAGCTCAAGGGCGCCGTCCTCTGCCCCAACTGCTACGAGCCCCTGCTCGCGAAGCTCAAGGAACAGAAGGACCGCAAGAAGCAGACCGAGGCCCCCGCCAAGGAGGCCCCGGTCCAGGACGCGCCCCCGGCAACTCCGACCGCGCCGGCCGCCTTCGGCCCGCAGAAGCTGACCGCCAGGGCCACCGGGACGCTCGGAGCCAGGCACGCCGCCGGCGTGCGCGGCGTGTCCGCCCAGGCCCCGGCCCAGCCCGCCCCGGCCGCCTCCAACCTGCCCGACCTGCCGGACATGCCCCAGGGCCTGCTCACCCAGGAGGACTCCGGCAGCGGCGGCCGCGGCGGCTTCGGTCCCGAGGCGCTGGGCAAGGGCATCTACCTGGCGCTGGCCGGAGGCGCGCTCTTCGCCGGATACTGCTACGCCGCGTCCATCGCGGCCAACGGGCGCAGCGCGCTCTCGGTCGCGCTCCTGGCCATGTCCGCCCTGTTCGGCATCTTCGCGGTGCCGGCCGGGCTGCTCAACATGCTGCGCGGTGGCGAGCGCCGGCGGCAGGTCGCCGGGGGCCTGGCCCTGGCCGCCGGCCTGTTCCTGGGCGGCTGGGGCGTGACGCGGACGACCTCCGACGCCCGGCAGCTGCGCGCCGACGGATTCCTCGACCCGATGAAGAACTCCGGGACGGGCACGGCCGGGGCCGATCCGACCGGCAAGCCCGAAGCCAAGCCGGAGGCCAAGCCCGAGCCCAGGCCGGAAACCAAGCCTGACCCGAAACCGGTCGCCGGCGGAACGCCCAAACCGGGCCACGGGCTCGATCTGGTGGCCACCCAGCCCAAACCCGAACCCAAGCCCGAGCCGAAGCCGGAACCCAAGCCGGAGCCGCGGCCGGAGGACCGCACCAAGGCCGAGATCCGCGCCCTGCTGCCCGGGGCCGCCGCCGCCGAGGCCGGCAAGCTCGGCTTCCCCGGAACGCCCCGGAAGCTGGGCGATCTGGAGACCCAGCCGCTCACCGCCGTAGTGCTGCTAACCGGACAGCTGCCCGGGCTCAGGCCCGAACTCGAGCCCACCCCCGGCGGCGCGGGCAAGACCAACCAGGAACTGGCCGAGTCCATGCGCCTGGGCGAGATGCTCAGCGTGCTGCGCGACGAGTACATCACCGACGTCAGCTTCATGCTGCTCGACGGCGGCGAGCGGCTCTCCGGCGAGGTCAAGGTCAAGGCCCCGTTCTACGCCGCGGCCTTCCCGTTCGAGGCCCGGCGCCGCGACGGCCGCTGGCAGATCGAGTCCTTCACGCTGCGCAGCTCGGCCCGCAAGGTGGCCCTGACCGACGGCAAGTGGAAGGTGACCGACGCCGTCACCTCCGACCCGGCCGTCCGGCTGATGCGCGCCCTGGGAGCGGCCGAGGCCGCCGAGCTGCCCGAGGCCTCGTCGGGCGCCGTCCCGGACGCCAAGCTGCTGACCCAGTTCGGCGAGCTGCGCTCCCCGGGCCGGGCCGCCGTGCCGCTGACCGACGGGGCGCCCGGCGTGGTCTTCCTCGCTCCCGGCAAGACCAAGACCGCCGACGCCCTGGCCGAGGCCAAGCTGGAGGGCGGGGGCTGGAAGCCGCTGGCCCTGATCGTCGCCGGCGGCCGGGGCCCGCTGCTGGCCCTGCCGGTGCTCACCGCCGACCCCCGCGGCGAGAAGGCCAGGATCGTGACCCTGGCGGTGGTCAAGAACCCCGGGCTGCCCGGCGGCTTCGAGGTGGCCGTGGACAACGGGGCCAAGTTCGCCCCGGACCCGGCCGGCATGACCGACCTGTCCGGGAAGCTGGTCCAGCTCAACCGCCTCGGCAACCTGCCGGTGAGGATCGCGCCGGACCCCGACGCCCCGCTGGCCGTGACCGCGGCCCTCTTCGACGCCTGCCTCCGGGCCCGCATCCAGCTGCAGTTCATGGCCATCGACCCGACTCCGCCCGCGGCCCCCCCCAAGGACGGCGGCGCGGCGCCGGCCGAGGGCGTCAAGTAGCGGGACGCCCTGCGCCGCACTTCCGCAATCGCAGCTCTGCAAGCGGCCGTCTGAAATCGCCGTTGGCCTGGGCCCACGGCCGTCTGCCGTTGCCCTCCCGGCCGCCGGCCTTATGATGGCGCGCATGGCCAAGGCACCTTCCTGGAGAACCTCCGTGGCCGGCCACCGGGTCGTGCTGGCCCGGCTGCTGACCCCCCGCGACCGCGACCTCGACGGCGGCGAGGAGCCGTTGGCCGAGCTGCGGCGCCTGGCCGAGAGCGCCGGGGCCGCGCCGGCCGGCGAGCTCGTCCAGCGCCGCGAGCGGCCCACCGGCTCGCACTACTTCGGCGTCGGCAAGGCCGCCGAGATCAAGGCGCTCTGCCGGCGCGAGCGGGCCAGCGCGGTGATCGTCGACGCCGAGCTCACCCCCATCCAGGGCCGCAACCTCGAGAAGGAGCTGGGCTGCACGGTGCTCGACCGCACCGAGCTGATCCTGGACATCTTCGCCTCCTGGGCGCGCACCCGGCAGGCCAAGGTCCAGGTGGAGCTGGCCGGGCTCGAGTACTTCATGCCCCGGCTGCGCCGGCGCTGGACGCACCTCGAGCGCCAGACCGGCGGCATCGGCGTGCGCGGCGGCGCCGGCGAGCGGCAGCTGGAGCTCGACCAGCGCATCATCCGCGACCGGATCACCGACTGCCGCCGGGAGATCGCCGCCATCGGCGAGCAGCGCCGCCGGCTGGTGGCCGCGCGCGGCGGCTTCGCGGTGAGCCTGGTGGGCTACACCAACGCCGGCAAGTCGACGCTCATGCGCGCGCTGACCGGCGCCGACGTGTACATCGCCGACCGGCTCTTCGCCACGCTCGACACCCGCACCCGGGAGATGAAGCTGGGCGGAGGGCTCTCGGCGCTCCTGTCCGACACGGTCGGCTTCATCCGCCGGCTGCCCCACCACCTGGTGGCCTCCTTCAGCGCGACGCTGGAGGAGACCCGCTCGGCCGACCTCATCCTCCATGTGGCCGACCTGTCCTCGCCGGCCTGCCGCTCGGAGATGGAGACGGTCCGGGCGGTGCTGGCCGACCTGGGCGCCGACCGGACGCCGGTCCTGCCGGTCTTCAACAAGATCGACCTGGTGGCCGAGCCGTCGCTGGTGACCCGGGCGCTGGCCGACCACCCCGGGTCGGTGGCGGTCTCGGCGAAGACCGGGGCCGGGCTCGACGGGCTGCGCGCCGCGGTGGTCGAGCGCATGTTCCAGAACGCCGAGGAGGCCGAGCTCATCCTGGCCCCCGCCGGCGGGCAGTCCGAGTACTTCCTCAGGCGCCATGGGCTGGTCCTGGAGAGCGCGCTTGACGGCGAGGTCCTGCGGGTCCGCGCCCGGGTGCGCCCCGAGCACCTGGGGAAGCTCGCCGAGCTGCCGGGGGTGAGCGTGGTCTCGCGGGGGAGCGCCGGCGCCCGGTAGTTCGTTAGGCTCGACCCAACGCAGAGGCCGCAGAGGGGCGCGAAGGGCGCAGAGGCTACTTCTTATCGCTTAGCACCCTCTTCAGAGCCTTTCTCAGAGAGCCCTTTTCTGGCCAGATCCATGACTCCATCGCGAACTGACAGTCCCAAGGGAATTCTGCCGGCCTTTCGCTGGTACTGGTAATCAGTAAGCATCTGAATAGCTTCCTCTGCGCCCTTCGCGCCCCTCTGCGTCCTCTGCGTTGGGTATGACCTACGCCAGCCGCTTTCGCGGCTGGATGCGCAGCGCGCCGGACTCGTCGGCCAGGCACTCGGCCAGGAAGAGCGCCAGGCCCGAGCCGTCGAGCAGCAAGCAGCGCTCGCCGGCGGCCGGGGCGCGGCCGTCGGGGGCGAAGCGCTCGAGCGGCAGCGGCTTGGCGGCCATCACCTCGCGACGGGTCTTGTCGTCGGGGACAATCACGACCGGCAGCTCCGGGAAGGCCCGGCGCACCGGCAGGAGCGCGGCGTCCCCGGCCTCGCCGAGCCGGTCGAGGCCCACGGCGTCGGCGATCCGGAGCGCGCCGACCCGGGTGCGGACCAGCGCGGAGAGGTGCCCGCCGCAGCCCAGGGCCTCGCCCAGGTCGCGGGCCAGCGCGCGCAGGTAGGTGCCGCGCGAGACCCGGGCGGTCACGACCATCTCCGGCGGCGCCCAGCCGACGACGGCCAGTTCGTGGAAGGTCACCGGCCGGGGCTCGAGCTCCACGTCCTCTCCGGCGCGGGCCAGTTCGTAGGCCGCGCGGCCGCCGAGCTTGAGGGCCGAGAAGCGCGGCGGGCGCTGCATGACCGCGCCGAGGAAGGCCGCCAGCGCGCGCTCGGCGTCCTCCCGGGAGGCGGTCACGGGACGCTCCCCGCCCAGCGGCGCGCCGGCGGCGTCGTCGGTGTCGGTGGCCCGGCCCAGGCGGACGGTGGCGCGGTACTCCTTGTCGGCGTCGTGGAGCAGCTCGACCAGCCGGGTGGCTCCGCCCACCGCCACGGGCAGCACGCCGGAGGCCAGCGGGTCGAGCGTTCCGGCGTGGCCGACGGCCGCGCCGCGGAAGCGCCGCCCCACCAGGTCGGTGGCCCGGCGGCTGGCCATCCCGGAGGGCTTGTCCAGGTTGACGAAGCCCTGGGGCCCGTGCATACTTGCGGTGGTCATGCGCGGGATTCTAGGTTGCCGGGGGCCGGAATCAACCGTGCAGCGCGGCCGCACGACTTTCTGAGGCCGAAACGGCATGCCAACCACGGAGTGCGCGGAGGACACAGAGGACAGCATGAATTGCGCATACGCGGCAATGGCCGCTCCTGCATGCAGTCTCCCCGGCCACGGACCGGCTCTCATTCCTTCCTCTGCGTACTCTGTGTCCTCAGTTTCCTGTGTGGTGAAACCTGTTGTTGCTCCTGGCGTCCTGGCGGTTCGATAGGATGACATCATGCGCCGCGGCATAGCCGCCGATCCGGACACCATGAGGCGCCTGCTCCGCGCCTCCGGCGAGCTGCGCCTGGTGGTCCTGGGCACGAGCATGGCTCCGACCATCCGGCCCGGAGACTCGGTGGTCATGCGGCCGCTGGACGGCGCGCCGCGGGTGGGCGACGTGGTGGTCTACGCCCGCGGCGGGCGGCTCTGGTGCCACCGGGTGCTGCTCCCGGGGCGCGCGACCATCACCAAGGGCGACGCCCGCGGCCGGCCCGATCCGCCGGTGGCCACCGCCGACCTGATCGGCCGGGCCATCGCTCTGCAGCGCGGCAGCCGGATCATCGAACTGCACGGCCTGGGCTCGCGGCTGGCCGGGCTGGCGCTCAACCTCTCCGCCCCGGCCGCGGCGCTGGGCCGCCGGCTGGCCCGCCGGATCGGCGTGGCCCCGGCCCCGGAGCGCCCGGCCCGGCACCTGCTCGTCGCCGGATTCGACGTCGAGGTGACCGGCCCGCGCCGGCTGCTGCTGCCCGTCCCGGCCAAGCGCGGGCGCCCCAGCATCCGCCCGGACTTCCGCATCGACCTGGAACTGCGCCAGGGGGCCACCACCGGCGGGCGCTTCGGGCTGGTGGAGAGCGGCCGGCGCGGGCGCTTCCGGCTGACCGCCCCCGCCGCGGTGGCCCACTTCGACATGGCCGACCGTCACTGCCGGGCGGAGGTGGTCCACGGCGCCGAGGACGCGGGCGTGACCGCGGTGCTGCGCGCCGCCGGGCTGCTGATGGTCGCGGCCGGCGGCGGGCTGGCCCTGCACGCCTCGGCCGTCCGCCACGGCGGCCGGGCCTACCTGTTCTCGGGGCCGAGCGGCGCCGGCAAGTCCACGGCCATGCGCCGGGCCTGCGAGGCCGGGGCCGAGCCGCTGGCCGACGACCTGGTGCTGCTGCGCCGGGACGGCTCCGGCGGAACCGGGGACCCCGCCGGCGGCCGCGGAGACCGCTGGCTGGCCTGGGGGCCGCCGACCGAGCCCAATCTGGCGGAGCACGTCGGACAGGACCGCCGGGGCACGCCGGTCGCGGCGCTGCTGGTGCCGGCCCGCGGCGAGGAGCTCGACGTCCGCCCGCTCTCCGCCGCCGGCTGGACCGTCCTGGCCGGGACCTTCCCGCCGGCTCCCGGCGCGCCGGGGGACCAGGGGACGCTCGAGCTGCTGGCCGAGCTGGCCGAGGGCCTGCCGCGCCGTCTGGTGTTCTTCGCCGACCGGCCCGGGGCCCTCGCCGAGCTTTTCCGGCGCCTGGAGGAGGGGGCTTGAGCCGCACCGGGCTGCTGGCGCTCAGCGCAGCCTGGCTCGGCCGTCCCGGCGCCGAGGCTCCGGCGCGGGAGGCGCTGGCCGCCGCCGGCCGTTCGCCCGGCGACTTCGCCCGCGAGGCCCGCGCCCACCGGCTGGCCGCCGTGGCCCTGGAGGCCGCCGAAAGGCTCGGGGCCGGCGACGGGCTCCTCGCCGCGCTGCGGGCCGAGGCCCGCGCGGGGACGGCGCGGGCCCTGGCCCTGGAGTCCGCCGCCGCGGAGCTGGCCGCCGCCGCGAAGGAGCGGGGGCTGTCGGCCGCGCACCTCAAGGGCCCGGCCGTCGACCGCTCCTACGGGGGCCGCGGCCTGCGGACCTACGACGACCTCGACCTGCTGGTGCCCGCCGGACAGCTCGATCTCTGGCGCGGGTGCCTGCGCGACCTGGGCTACGCCCCGGCCAACCCCGCCGGCGGCAGCTGGCTCCGCGGGCCGGCCGAGACCGTCGACCTGCACTCCGGGGCGCTGGAGCTCTACGGGCTGATCGACGTGCCCGAGGCGCTCCGCCCGGTGCGCCTCGACCCGGAGGCCATGCTCTCGCGCGCCAAGCCGGATGCGAACCTGGCCTTCCCGGCGCTGGCCGCCGAGGACGAACTGCTCCTGGCAGCCTGCCACGGCTTCGGCCTGCACCTCTACGCCCGGCTGGTCTGGGCGCTGGACGTGGCCGTGCTGGCCGCCGCTGCGGACCCCGCGCGGGTGGAGGCGGCCGCCGCGGAGTCCGGCGCCGGCCGGATGCTCTTCCACGCGGCCGACGCCGCCCGGCGACTGGGACTGCTGGGCGAGCCGCCCGGTGGCTGGCTGGAGCGGCTGCGCCCGGGGAGGCTCGGGCGCCTGGAGCGCCTGGTGGTCGGCCGGATCGTCCGCGGAGACGCCCCGGAGCGCGCCGAGTTCCTGCTGGCCCTGGCCATGCCCGCGCCGGCCGGCTTCAGGCGGGCCATGCTCCGGCGCGCCCTGCTGCCCTCCGGGAGGCGGCTGCGGCAATCAGCCGCCGCCGCGCGCGGGCGCGGGCGCCTGGGCGGAGCGCTGCGGCACTTCGGGCAGCTGGCCCGGATCGGGGCCCTGGCCCTCTGGGGCTAGCAGGCCGTTGAAAACGGCCTGCTGGAGCAGGCGAGCAGGAGAACAGGTGATCAGGTGAGGTCGAAGAGCGTAAGGACAACGAGGATGGTGGCACCACGAGCCGCTGCTCGACTGCGGTCTACTGCTCCACTGCTCTCCTGCTCTGTCCCACGAAATCAATGGTCACGGACCGCCAGCCGTCAGCCATGCGCGTCCTGACCTTCATCAACTGGCTGGGCCGCGGCGGGGTCGAGACCGCCCTGCTGCGCTGTCTGCCGCACCTGCGCGCGCGCGGGGTGGAGGTCGACGTCTGCTGCCAGGGAGCACGGCGCGAGCTGGACGCCGACTTCGAGCGCTGCGGCTGCCGGATCCTGCGCATCCGCAAGTGCGCCGTGCCGCTGGAGACCGCCTGGCGGCTGGGCCGGGAGCTCCGCGCCGGCCGCTGGGACCTGCTGCACTCGCGGATGGGGGCGACCTCCGGCGGGGCCGTCCTGGCCGCCGCCCGCTGCGGCCTGCCCGCGGTGGTCTCGGTCCACAACGGCCCGGCCGCGACGCTCCCGGCGTGGGCGGCCCGGCCGGGGCTGGCCGCCGTCCGCCGGGCGTGGCTCGGGTGGCACCGCCGGCTGATCGACCGGCACGCCCGGATGATCGTGGGCCACTCCGCGGCCAACCTCGACGCCTTCGCCCCCGGCTGGCGCTCCGACCCCGCGCGCCACCGGGTGGTGGTCAACGGCGTGGAGCCCCCCGGGCCGGGCCCGGACCGGGAGGAGTGCCGCCGGCTGCTGGGGCTCGAGCCGGGGCGGCTGGCGGTGCTGCACGTCGGGTCCTTCAAGCCGCAGAAGAACCACGCCGGGCTGCTGGCGGCCTTCGCGCGCGTCCGGGAGAGCGAGCCGGGAGCGCTGCTGCTGCTGGCCGGCGCCGGCCCGGAGCGCGGGGAGCGCTACGCGCGCCGGGCGGTCCGGGCCATGGGCCTGGACGGCGCGGTGCGCTTCGAGGGGCCTCTCGCCGGGCTCCGCGCTCACTACCTGGCCGCCGACGTGCTGCTGGCCCCCTCGACGCTGGAGGGCTTCGGCAACGCCCTGGCCGAGGCCCAGGCGGCCGGGCTGCCGGCGGTGGCCTCGGACATCCCCGCCCACCGCGAGTCGGTGGCGCCGGGCGCGCAGCGCTTCCTCTTCCCGCTGCCGGACTACGCCCGGGCCGCGGAGCTGGTCCTGGAGCAGGCCCGGGCGGCGCGCGCCGGGAGGAACCCCTGGGTCGCCGAGGCCGGCGAGCACGTCCGCGCGCACTTCACCGTCGAGCGCATGGCCGGGGAGCTGGCCGACATATACGGCGAGGTGGCGGGTTGAGGGCGGAGGGCGGAAGGTGGGAGGTGGGAGGCTGAAGGCCGAACTCCTGCAATCGTAGATCGCTAATCGGCAATCTGAAATTGCCGTTGGGCCCACGGAGATTTGCGATTGCCGATTGCCGATCTTGGATCTTAGAAGTTCGGAGGTGCGCGGAAGCCCGCCTTCCGCCTCCCACCTTCAACCCTCCACCCTCCACCTTCCATCCGCCCCCCGCCCCGCGCCCGAATTGCGCTTGCAAGCGCCTGGCGCGACTGGATACTTTATGGGCTGATGGCGCCGGAAGCGGCGGCAGTTACCCCGGCGCCGGGGAGACGAACTTGTCCAAGAGCAGCAACCCGCACCTCGGGCGCACCGGCCTGTCCCTGCTGATCTGGGTGGCGCTGGCCGCCGCCTTCCTGTCCCTCGACCGGGCCTTCCCGGACCGCTGGGTGCTCCCCGGCCTGGGCACGCCCCGCAGCCAGGCTCCGGCCAGGCCGCCGGCAGCCCCGGCGGCCACCGCCGCGCCAGCGGCCCCCGCGGCGACCGCCGTCGGAACCGAGGAGCCGCCGACCGCCCCCCGGGGCCTGCCCGTGCTCCGCCTGCTCGGGATCATCGCGGCGATCCTCGCGGTCTTCGAGCTGCTGACCTTCCTCAACCAGCTCCTGCTGATCCGCCGGAAGAAGCCGGCCGCCGAGGGCGCCATGGTCGGCAAACTCTACCGCCTGGCCGCGGCGCTGGTGGTGGTGCTGGCCCTGGCCTACGGCTTCGGCGTGCTCGGCGCCTTCGGAACGGCCTTCGCGGCCTTCGGCGGCATGCTGCTCGGCTGGAGCCTGCAGGCCCCGGTCAGCGGCTTCGCCGCCTGGGTGCTGGTCAGCCTCAAGCGGCCCTTCCGCCCGGGCGACCGCATCCAGATGCCGCAGCTGGGCCTGACCGGCGACGTCAAGGACGTGGGCCTGATGTACACCACCCTCGACCAGGTCGGCGGCACCATCGGCAGCGAGGAGGCCGTCGGCCGGCACATCCTGGTGCCCAACGCCATGCTCTTCAGCCAGGTGGTCATCAACTACACCGTCACCCAGGAGGCCGCCTACATGCTGGACGAGGCGGTCATCCGCATCACCTTCGACTCCGACTGGGAGGAGGCCGAGCGCATCCTGCTGGGCGCGGCCAAGGAGGTCACCGGCGACATCATCGCCGCCACCGGCGTGCCGGCCTACATCCGCTCGGACATCTACGACTACGGCATCTACCTGCGGCTGCGCTACCAGACGCGGGTCAAGGACCGCGCGGAGCTCTCCTACCTCATCCAGAAGAAGATCTTCGACGCCGTCCGGAAGACACCCACGGTGGACATGGCCATCCCGTTCATCTACTCCTACCGCGCGGGGCTGGAGCGCAAGGAGTCCGACGCGGCCGACGCGGCCGACGCCGCGGCCGCCCGCGAGGCGCCCCCCGCCGACAAGGAGGCCCGCAACATCCACCAGATCAAGATCGACCTGGTCAATCCGGGCGACGTGGCCATCGAGCTGCAGGACGTGGAACAGGTGGCCAGGAGCATCGCCGCCCACGGGCTGCTCCAGCCCATCATGGTGGTCAAGGCTCCGAGCGGCGATAACTTCGACCTGCTGGCCGGCCACCTGCGCCTGGCCGCCTGCAAGAAGCTCGGCTGGAAGGCCATCCCGGCGGTGGTCCTGGACAGCACCAGGGCTCCGGCGGCGCCTCCACCGGCGGGGGCGCCGGCGGCAAAGAAGCCGTAACGGCAGCCATCAAGGTTGCCAGGAGGACAGCATGTTGTCCTACGAGGCCCTGACCCTGCGGAATCAGGGCTACATCTCCGCTGGACTCCAGGCGAAGATCCGCGCGACGCGACTGCTGGTGGCCGGCTGCGGGCTAGGCTCGATGACCACGGAACTCGCCGCCCGCACCGGGTTCGAGCGTTTCACCCTGGTCGACGCCGACGAGGTCGCCGGGCACAACCTCAACCGCCAGGGCTACGCCGCCGACGACGTGGGCCGGCCCAAAGTCGAGGCCCTGGCGGCCAGGTTGCGCGCCGTGAACCCGGGCGTGCAGGTCGAGGCCCGCAAATCCTGGGTCAAGGCCGACAACGCCGCCGGGCTGGTGGCCGGCTGCGACCTGGTGCTCGACACCATCGACTTTCTGGACCTGCCGGCGATCATCGCGCTGCACGACCATGCCCGGCTCCAGGGCCGGCCGCTGGTCTCGGCCTTCTCGGCCGGGTGGGGCGCGGTGGCCGCGGTCTTCACGCCGCAGAGCGGCACGCTCCGGGGGCTCTGCGGCCTGCCCGAGTCCGGCTCGGTGGCGGGGGCCTCCTACCCGGAGGCTTTCGGGCGGATGTTGGCCGGCATTGCCACCCAACTGCCGGCCGACTTCGTGGCAGTGACCCGCCACACGCTCATGGAAATGGCCGACGGCCGCCCCTGCCCCGCCCCACAGTTGGCCGCCGGGGCTGCCGCCACCGCAGCGCTGATGGTCGCCCTGGCGGTCAGGCTGCTCGCCGGGCAACCGGTGACCGTGGCCCCCAAGATGCTTCTGGTCGATATGGCCGGGCTGGCCTGCGGCCCGGGAATAAGGGTGGTCAGCGCGGAGGGCTGAGCGAGATGCCCGCCCCAGCCTTCGATTACCGCATCGCCGAGACCCGCGAGGACATCGAGGCCGCGGTGCGGCTGGTCTACCGCAACTACGTAGAGCTCAAGTACTGCAACCTGAACCGCTTCGGGGTTCACTTCTACCTTTACGACGTGCTGCCGGAGACGCGCACCCTGGTGGCCTCCGACGGCGACCGGGTGGTGGCCACGCTGACGCTGGTCTTCGACTCGCCGCTGGGGCTGCCCTCCGGGAAGCTCTACGCGGCAGAGCTCGAGGCGCTGCGCGGCGCCGGGCGCCGGCTGGTGGAGGTCTCCAAGCTGGCCGTGGACCGCGGGCTCGGCGCCCGTGGTCTGGCCGTGCTCAAGGGGCTCTTCCGGCTGGCCTGGCTGGTCTCCGGGCCGGTGCGAGGCTCGACCGACTTCCTGATCATGGTCGAGCCGCACCATGAGCGCTTCTATGCACGGAGCCTGCTGTTCGAGCGGGCCGGGGAGCTCAAGCCCGACCCGGAGGCGGCCGATGCGCCGAGCGTCTTGCTGCGGCTGCGGCTGGCGGAGTGCCCGGAACGCTACCGCGCGGCCTTCGGCGAGGAGCCGAAGGAAGCCAATCCCTACTGGTACTTTGTCAAGTCGCCCGAGGTGGCCCAGACCGAGACCGCCGCCCGCGCTGCCGATGGGCGGCTCTCGGATATGAACCGGCTGCTGGAGACCGGCCGCAGACTGCCCTCGCCCACGCCTGCCGAACGGCGCTATATGGACTACCGGCTCTTCTCCATCGCCTTCGTCACCGACAAGACCTGCAAGGAGGCCGAGCGCCGCGCCCGCAAGGGGCTATTCCGCGAGGAGATCGAGGCCTACGACCGGCTGCTGGCCGCCCTGCCCCCAGACTACGCCCCGGAGCGGCGGGCAAGCATCCTCCTGGACCTGGCCACTGCCGCCTGGCACTGCGGGCTCTACGAGCGGTCCCTGGCCCTGGCCCTGGCGGTGCGCGGGCTGGCCTCGAGCGCCGACCTCCAGGCCCAGGGCCGCGCCGCGGCCGGGGTGGCTCTCTACTTCCTGGGCCGGGGCAACGAAGCCGTCCAGGAACTGTCCGAGGGGCTGGCCCTCCCCGGCGTCTCCGGGTTCGAGCGCGCCCGGCTGCTGCGCTGTGACGGCCGGCTGGCCATCGAGCGCTTCGACCTGCCAGCTGCGCGGCGGCGCTTCGCCGAGGCGAGCGCGGCGCTCTCCTCGACGGGCAGTTCGCCGGAGGCCGACAAGACTCGCGCCATGCTGGCCCACAATCAATGGCTGTTGGAGACCAAGTGCGGCGACTTCCGGGCCGCCGGCCAGGCGCTCCGCGAGGGCGCCCCGTTCCTGAAGGCCGCCACCCCCCCGCTGATCATCCAGTACCACATCGCCTGGGCCGCGGTCGAGAGTGTCCTGGGCCGGCCGCGCGAGGCCCTGGCTCACAGCGAACTCGGCCTGCGCCGGATCTCCTCCGAAGACGACCCTTTCAACGCCGCGGTGCTGGCCAACAGGTGTGCCGCCGCCCACCTGTCCCTGGGCGAACTGGAGGCCGCCCGCCGCGCCGCCGACCAGAACATGGCCCTGGCGGTCCGCTCCCATTACCCGGGCGTGATCGCCGACGCCCTGGCCGTCTCCGCGACCCTGCTAATCGCCGAAGACCAGGTCTCCCGGGCGCGGGCCGAGTTGGCCGCCGGCCTGGAGCGGCTGGGCGACACACTCCTGCGCAGATCCCAGGCTTGCATACTCAGTATGCAGGCACACCTGGCCCGTGTCGAGAAGGAATGGGACCGCGCACGCGAGCTTCTCGATGCCGTCGAGAAGGAGGTCCAGGAGGTGCCCGAGTACCGGGCCTACGCGCGCTACCAGCGAGTGGAGGGGGAACTCCTGGCCGGGGACCTGCTCCAGGCGCGGCAGCTGGCCGAGGGGTTACCCCGGCCCGAGGAACTCCCGGGCTCCGCCGCCTACGAAGCCGGCTGGAAGCTGCTGACCGGCGTCATGGCGGCGGCCGACGGCCGCGAGGACGAGGCCCTGGTGCTGGTCGAGGCCTCCCTGGCCATCGACCGCGCCGGCGACGCCCGGCACGACCTGGCCAATACGGCCCTCAAGGCGGCCGAGGCCCTCCAGGCCTGCACGCTGGATGACAGGGTTCCCCGGGTCATGGAGCTCTGCCGCCGAACCGCAGCGGAGGTCTGCGCGACGACCCGGCTGCCGCACTGCGCACGGCGGCTCAGGGAGCTGGGCTGACCTGTGGCCGACTTCATCTACCGCATCGCCGAAACCCGCGAGGACGTCGAGGGCGCGGTGCGCCTCGTCTACCGCAACTACATCGAGCTGGGCTACTGCCGCCTCAATCGCTTCGGGGTGCACTTCTACCTGTACGACGTGCTGCCGGAGACGCGCACCCTGGTGGCGCTGCACGACGGCCGGGTGGTGGCCACGCTCACGCTGGTGTTCGACTCGCCGCTGGGGCTGCCCTCCGGCAAGCTCTACGCCGCGGAGCTCGGCGTCCTGCGCAGCGGGGGGCGCCGCCTGGTCGAGGTTTCCAAGCTGGCCGTGGACCGCGACCTGGGCGCGCGCGGTCTGGCCGTGCTCAAGGGGCTCTTCCGGCTGGGCTGGCTGGCCTCCGCCCGGGTGCGGGGCTCGACCGACTTCGTGATCATGGTCGAGCCGCACCATGAGCGCTTCTATGCCCGGAGCCTGCTCTTCGAGCGGGCCGGGGAGCTCAAACCCGATCCGGAGGCCAGGGACGCGCCCAGCCTGCTCCTGCGGCTGCGGCTGGCGGAGGGTCCGGAGCGCTACCGTGCGGCCTTCGGCGAGGAGCCGAAGGAAGCCAATCCCTACTGGTACTTTGTCCAGGCGCCCGAGGTGGCCGAGACCGAGGCCGCCGCCCGCGCCGCCGACGGGCGGCTCTCGGACATGAACCGGCTCCTGGAGACCGGCTGCCAGCTGCCATCGCCCACGCCGGCCGAGCGGCGCTACATGGACTACCGGCTCTTCTCCATAGCCTTCGTCACCGACAAGACCTGCCAGGAGGCCGAGAAGCGCGCCCGGCACGGCCTCTTCCGCGAAGAGATCGAGACCTACGACCGGCTGCTGGCCGCCCTGCCCCCCGACTACGCCCCGGAGAGGCGGGCGGACATCTTCATCGACATCGCCAAGGCCGCATGGTACGGCGGACTGTATCAGCGCGCCGTGGACCTGGCCCGGGCCGCGCGGGAACTGGCGGTCGGCCCCGGCATCAAGGCGGCCAGCCATTGCGTGGCCGCGATGGGCCTCCACCACCTGGGCCGCGGCGGCGAGGCCCTCGGCGAGCTCCGCGAGGGCCTGGAGCTGCCGGGCATATCGGCCCGGGATCGGGGGCGGCTTCTGCAGATCGACGGGCGGTTGGCCATCGATCGTTTCGACCTGGCCACCGGCCGGCGCCGCCTGGACGAGGCCCGCGAGGCCGCCGCCGGCCTGCCGCGCGACCCGGCCGACGACCGGCTCCGCGCGCTGATCTTCCACAACCGGTGGGTGCTGGAGTTCAAGTCCGGCGACCTGGTCGCCGCCCGCGAAGCGCTCCGCTCGGGCGTGCCGTTCCTGGAATCGACGGGCAGCGCGCTGCTGATGCAGTACCACCAGGCCTGGAGCCGGACGGAGATGGCTGCGGGCCGGCCGCGGGAGGCCCTGGCCCATGCGGAGATGGGCCTGCGCCAGATCGATCCGGCTTCGGCCCCCTTCAATGCGGCGGTCATGGTCCACGCCCGCGGCGAGGCCCACCTGGCGCTGGGCGAGCTCGAGGCCGCCATGCGGGACTCCCAGGAGGAGATGGAACTGGCCGCGAGCTCCAAGTTCCCAGTGGTTATGGTGGACGCGCTGGGCCAGTCCTCGGCCGTGCTGGCTGCCGAGGACCGGCTGGCGGACGCCCGCAGGGAGCTCGAGGCCGGGCTGGAGCGCATCGGCGACGGGCTACCGGTGCGGGCGGAATACGCCAGGCTCCAGGCCCGGGCCTGCCTCTCCGGTCTGGAGCGCGACTGGCCGGCGGCCCGCGAGCTCCGCGAACTCGGCGAGCAACGCGCTGAAGGCGTGCCCGAGTACAAAGCCTACGCGCGCTGCGAGCGTGTGCAGGCCGAGCTTCTGGCCGGGGACCTCCCCGCCGCACGCCGGCTGGCCGCCAAGATGGTCCTGCCTGAGAGGCTGCGCGGCTTCGTCATCTACGAGGCGGGCTGGAAGACCGTGCAGGCGATCCTGGCCGCCGCCGACGGCGACGAGCCCCGGGCCTTGGCGCTCGCCGGGGAGGCGCTGGCCGTCCACCGCTCCGGCGAGGCCCTGCGCGACCTGGCTGAAGCCACCATCGCGATGGCCGAGGCGCTCAGGAACTGCCAACTGGCCGGCAAGTGCCCGAGTCTGTACGGGTTCCTGAGGAATACGGCGGCGGAGGTCTGCGCGACGACCCGGCTGCCGCACTGCGCGCGGCGGCTCAGGGAGCTGGGCTGATCGCGGCCGACTTCACCTGTCGCATCGCCGAGACCCTCAAGGGCGTCGAGGGCACAGTCCGGCTGGTCTAACGCAACTGCATCGAGCTTGGCTGCTGCCACCTCAACCGCTTCGGCGGTTCACTCCAGCCTTTATGACGTGCTGCCGGAGACGCGCACCCTGGCGGCGCTCGGAGGCGCCGGCGCGCCGGCGCCGGCCGCGCCGCCGGCGAAGAAACCGTAGGGGTCGTCGCTTCAGTTGTGCTTCAGCCAGTCCGCGATCCGGTCCTGCACCTGATCGCGGACTGCGAAGAAGAGAAAGTGGCACTGCCCTTCCCAACACCGGGTCTCGACGCGCAGGCCTGCCGCCCGCAGTGACTCGGCGGCCTCCCTGACTTGCGGCGCGGGCACACGATTGTCGTCGGCGCCGTGGATGATCAGTATCGGCTTGTCCTTCCAGGCGGCGGCGAAACAGCCGGCCAACAGCGCCTGTTCATCGATGACCGGAGAGATGAGCATCAGGCCCCGGTAGGCCTCTGGCGAGCGATTCGCCGCCAGGCAGACGCCCCGGCCGCCGTTGGACAGCCCGGCGAGATGGATGCGCGAGGGATCCATCCGGGGGTGGGATGCGCAGTATCGGAGCGCATGATCGACGGCGTCCATGCCGCCGGGCCGGTCCCAGTTCCCGGCGCCGAAGGTGGGTGCCACCACGGCCACGCCGCTCTGGTCGGCGATCCGCTTCCACACCCAAAGATAGCCTTTGAAATTACCCAGGCTGCCGTGCAGGAAGATCACCACCGGCAGCCGGCCCGCCGGGGCTTTCGCGGGGATGTACTCGTAGAAGTGTCCGACGGCCGCCTTGCCGAAGAGCACATCCCGATAGCTCTGGTCCAGGACCGAGCCCAGCCGCTCGAACTCCGGGGAGCGCCCCATCTCGGCGTACACCGCCCGGACGTTTTCGCGCAGCTCCGCGGCGGCGGCTCGGTCCAGCAGCCGGTCCGCGGCCGGCATGACACGGGTTCCCAGCAGCAGCTGGTCCTCCTCCGGCACCAGGTTCGTCAGCGAGGAGCGCCGGTAGGCGGTCGCCCCCGAATAGCAGGAACGGACGGAGGCACCCGGCCGGGCGGCGCCATCCGGCGTCAGGACGTAGACCACCACGAGCAGAAGCAGGGACAGGCCGCCGCAGGCCGCGGCGGCCTTCAGGACCGCCCACCGGCGGCCGGCGCGGGATGCCAGCCAGAGGAGCACCGGCACGCAGAGGCCGGCCAGCACGGCGACGGCGAAGAGCCTGCCTCGGCCGGTGGCTGCGTGCACCAGCAGGAGTCCGGCCAGCGCCAGAACCGGCACGGCGGCCAGCATGTGGAGCCCGACGGCCACGCCCAGGACGGCCCGCAGGACCGGCCTGGTAACCTGTTCGCCTTCGGCGTCCATGGCCCACATTCTCACGCCCCCTGCCACCGACGCAACTGCCGCGCCGGCCGCTGACCCTGTCGCGGCTCCGGCGGTTTAAGATCGGATGAACCTCGCGATCCTCCGAACGTCCGCGCGCCTGGCGGCCGGCCTGGTCCTCCTGGCCGGGCTCCCGGCCGCCGCGCCGGCCCTCCCGGGCGAGGACCGTTCCCTGCCGTTCAACCCGCCCGGGCGCGGCGGCCAGCCGGCGGCCGGCGCTCCGGCCGAAGCCCCCAAGGCGGCGGCGCCGGTGCTGGTCGTCTACCCGATCATCTCGGCGTTCGACAAGGGCGAGCTCGGCGCGAGCGTCAAGACCTGCGTGGGCGGCCACGCCCTGCGCGGCAAGCTCGCCAGCGGCTTCGACGCGCTGACCGAGGGCGAGATCCTGGCCCGCGCGCCCTTCCGCCCGGAGACCGGCACGCCGCTGGCCGACGTGGCCCGCCACGCCCGGGATAACTTCAAGGCCGCCTACGCGGTCTGGGGGGAGATCTCCAGGAAGGAGCCGGAGAAGGCCCCGGCCGGGGGCAGGGACAAGGGCAAGGGTAAGGGCAAGGGCGCGCCCGGGGACGAGGGCTACACCCTGCGCCTGCTCGGCGCGCGCGTCGGCGAGCAGGACGCGGAGCTGGCCGTCGACGAGACCTACGACTGCCCCAACGTCCACTTCATCCCGCAGCACGTGGAGACCTTCCTGGCCAAGCTCTTCGGCACCGAACGCCGCGACCTGGAGCGCAAGTGGCCTAAGGTGCTCAGGGAGCTCGACCCGGAGCTCTGCGCCAACGGCGACTTCGCGAAGGGCCGGGAGCTGCCCGAGGGCTGGACCGTGGTCCGCGACGACGTCCGGGACCAGGTGGCCGCCGAGCGCCGGCCGGGCGGCGCCGAGGCCGACCGGTGCCTGGCCTACCGCATGAAATCGGCGGTCGCCGACTCCTCGGGCATCGCCGTGCTGAGCGCCGAGATCCCCGTCGAGGAGGGCGCCTTCTACCGGGTGGGCGTCGACATCCTGTCGAAGGGCCCCAAGGTGATCATCTTCGTCAAGGGCTACGCCAGCTTTGGCGGCGAGCTCCGCGAGGTCTACAACCACCAGGCGCGCTACTACCCCGAGAAGCCCGGCGATTGGGAGCGCAAGCTCACCGAGGCCTTCCGCCCGCGCCACCCCTGGCTCAAGGTCGAGAAGCTGCGGGTGATGCTCTACGCCTACCACCCGGCCGGGGACGTCTTCTTCGACAACGCCTCGGTCCGGAAGGTGGAGGTCGAGCCCGTGGCCGAAACCAAGTTGCCGTACAAGAAGGAAGGCGGTGGGGCGGACCAATAGCGGGATTCTGGAACCGCCGATACACGCCGATGAACGCCGATCGGAACCGCCGGGGAAGGGATGGCGCCGTGAATCAGTACGTAGTGAAGACCAGGCTCGGGGAGTTCCGGGCCGGCTTCCTGGGCGGGAAGCTCGCCGAACTGGAGCTGCCGGGCACCTGGAAGTCGCGCGCGAAGCCGCCGCTCCTGTCCGGGCAGGAGGGGGCGGCCGGGCGCCGGCTCGTTCGCGAGCTCCGCGCCTACCTCGCCGGCCGGCGGACGCGCTTCACCGTGCCGGTCGACCCCGAGGGCACCGCCTGGCAGCGGCGGATCTGGGCGGCCATGCGCCGGATCCCGTGGGGCGAGGTCCGGACCTACGGCGAACTCGCCCGGATGGCCGGCCGGCCCGGAGCGGCCCGCGCGGCCGGGGCGGCCTGCGGCGCCAACCCCATCCTGATCGTCACCCCCTGCCACCGGGTGGTGGCCGCCGACGGCCTCGGCGGCTTCGGCCGGAAGGCCCGGAGACTGGACCTCAAGAGGATGCTGCTGGGGATCGAACGGGAGTAGATTGGTCGGGGCGATACGGTTCAATCAAGCAGGGTGCGAATCCGTGCGACGGTAGTAATCAGCCTCGATGCCTGGAAGCCGCGCACCCGCAAGACCTTGCGCGCTGCCTGAGTCCTCCGCCCGCACCCTCCCGAGACCCGTATCGTCCTTCCCCGCTTGAACGGAACCCGCCGAAATCCTTCCTGCTTGAACGATACCCGCTAAGCCATGTGTTTTCAAGCACTCGGCTTGACTGAAGCCCGCGCCGGAGCGCATTCCGGGGCTTTCCTGCTTGAACGGAACGCGCGGAGGAGACTGGTTAACGGTGCGGGTTCCGTTCAAGAAGGAAGGCCCGTGCGGCTCGGGCGGAAGATCGTCAGGGTCGAACGCCACCCTTATCCTGGGCAGACTGTGGCAGCGAGGTCCGATATCAAGGCGCAGGCTCGCTTCAAATCGAACTCCGCCAAGTCTTGGCTGCGAAGCACGGGTTTCAACTGGCCGTCCACCTGAGATCTCAGGGCCGCCAGCCTGCCTTCCGAAACGTCTACGGCCTCGTTCCCGGGAATGGAGAGCTTCTTTTTGACCAACTCAAGGAACCCGGGAAGTCTGGCGTCGAAGCGCAGACAGCGTACGGCGTAGTCCATGTCGTAGAAGTCGCGGATGGCCACATCCCTCCGCGTTAGAGCCGCCCGAAGCTTCTCGGCCATGGCTTCCTCCCTCGAGAGGCAGGAGACCTGAACGGCCGGCACCATGGGCGCGTTGACCAGCGGGTTGAGCAGGAGAGTCTGTGCCCCGGCCTGAACCTCGGGAGTCAATACCGGCTCGCGCAGCCCGACTTCTATCTTGATGGGCTCCTCCTGCCCACCGAACACGGACTGGTAGCCCACCAGCGCCTGGTACTGGGTGGAGTTGTTGCTGCCCGTGAGTTCCTTGATGACGCGGAGTCCGGACTGGCCTTCACCCAGCTTGGCGACCGCTTTCTTGGACGGGGTGGCAAGACGACTTCGGCCGGAACGCGTGGTCGCCAGCGGAGTATGGATGGCGAAATCCAGGTCCTCACTGAGGCGATAGAATTGGGCATGCACCTTGGCCAGGCATGTGCCGCCCTTGAAGACCAAGCCGGGAACGCTGGCGCACAGGTACTGCAGGGCCAGGGTGCAATAGTAGTCTTTCTCGACGAGCCGCGGGATGAAGCCGGTCCGCGCCGACGTGAAGGCTACGGCCTCACGAAAGAGGGCCTGGTTCTCGTGCCAGCGGATGGGCTCAGGCTTGGTCATTCCACAGCACTCCCCATCTCCGGTCCACCGTGCCGCGCTTAGGACGCGTTGGAATCCAGAGGATCAGGCTTTTGGATGGCTTGAGCGCACGTTCCAACCGGCCCAGAACCCGACTCGGGACACCCTCCCGATCCAGCAGGGCGCCAATCCGGCGTATCGTGCCGATGTCTCCGTAGCGCAGGGCCAGGCGCACCAATTCGGCGGCGGAGACCCGCTGGGCCTTCAACTCGGCTCGAATCCACTGGAATGCCCGTGGCAGACCATCGAATCGTGACCAGTCGTAGACGGCGTCCACAAGGGTCCGGGCGCGGGAGGAATACGGCAGCGTCACCCCGCCGGCCTCCAGCGGCTCCGTATTGCCCAAACGTTCGTCCGCCACCTTGATCAGGGTCAGGGCCACCGCCCCAATGGTCCGTTCTCCGTAGATGCGGTTGTTGTAGACGTAGACCCGGTTGGGGATCTGCTCGTCGAACCCGTAGCGGTTGAAGGCATTGGGACCGCAGACCTGGAAGCGCCCTCTACAGTCCTCCATGAGCGCAGCAAGCGCCGTCGCTTCGTCCGGACTCCAGACCACGCCGAGCGGCATCTGCGGCGGTGCCAGGTAAAGTCCCCGCCTGACCCTCACGATCACGCCGCTGCGGACCATGCGATGAACGAGCTCCCGCTCCTGCTTGCGGGTCAGCTGGAAGGGGGCCATCAACTCGCCTGCGCGGAGAGTCGCCTTCCTGTGCATCTGCAGATATGCCAGGACCTGCGCCTCGCGGCGCCCCATCATCTTCTTCATGAGAGTGCATTGTATTAGGCGTAGATTGCGTGTCAAGCAATCTGTTCGTAATACAAGGCACACAACAGAAGCCGTCCGACTGCCAATTGATCCGGCGGCAGCACCTCGTTACGCGCTCCAATGGGACTGCCCCCACCAGGTCGTCCAGGCCTTCCACCGATAACAGATTCCGGGCTTGCCGCCGCATGGCGGGCAGTAGCTTCCAGACACGTCCCCAGCCATTGCATCGCCTCGGGACCGGCTTACGCTTGCCCAGGGGGGAAGGGATATGCAGCCAACCGTAATTCCAATCGATGCCGGCCGCTGGCCGCGGGCCCTGCGGCTGCTGGTGGAGGCCATCGCCACCGCTTTCATGCGCGGTTACTGGCTCTCGCGCTGCCGGGCGGCCGACCACGCATCCGCACTGGTCAGGCTCGTAGCCGAGCGCGACGACGCACTCTGGCGCTCAGCCATGGCCGAGCGGATGCTCGCCGTGCAGCTCCGGCGGATAGCCGCCATGAACCCGCTGCGCCGGCCGGAGATCCTGCCCGCGGACCGCTTCGAGGTGCTCCAGATCATCCGCCTGCAGGGCTGGAGCGTCCGGGAGGCCGCCAGGCGCTTCGTGCTCCACAAGAACACCGTCTCTGCCTGGCAGCGGCTCTTCCGCACTGGCGCAGACGTCGGCGGCTTCTTCGGGCCGGCGCCCTTCAACCGGCTCAACGACGCTGTCCGCTGGCTGGTCCAGGACCTCCGCCGCATGTGCCCGCACCTGGCCGTCGGCACGCGGACCATCGCCAGGCTGATCCTCCAGGCCGGCCTGCAGATCAGCCGCTCCTCAGTCCAGCGCATCCTCCGGGAGAAGCCGCCCAGGAAGCGGGACCGAAGGGCCGTGCCCCCGGGCGGCACCGACACCATCCCCTACCACATCCTGCTCCCCAGAACGATCAACCGCACCTGGCACCTGGACCTGACCGTGGTCACCGTCCTCTGGTTCCGCTTCCACATCGCCGCCCTGATAGACGGCTTCTCCAGGAAGCTCCTGACGCTGCACGTCTTCGCCCGAACACCCACTTGGAAGATGATGGCGGCACTGGTCCGTCAAACCGCCGAGACCCACGGCAAGCCGCGCTTCCTGGTCACCGACCGCGGCTGCCAGTTCCGGGGTCGCTTCCACGGCTACGTGGAAACAATCCTGGGCATCAGTCACGTGCGTGGAAAGGTCCGAAGCTGGACCTTCAACGGCAAGGTCGAGCGCTTCTTCCGGACGCTGAAGCTCTGGTGGAGGCTCAGCCTGTTCGGATGGGCGTTGAACAAGGCCGGCATCGCCGTCCGGATGCAGGCGCGGCTCGATGGCTTCCAGGACTGGTACAACACCCGGCGCGTCCACCAGGCCCTCGGAGGCTGGACGCCCGAGCAGGCCTGGACCGAGTCAGGCCCGCCCGTCGCCGTGACCCTCCGCGCCCGCGACCCGCAGCCGGAGATCCGCATTCTGCGGCACCGCTACCGAGGCGATCCGCACCTGCCGGATCTGGAGATCGAGATCGACTGGAGCAACGTCGCCTGACGGGGAGAGCCCTGATCGACAGCCAGCAGTTCACGCCTGCGCGGAGAGAAGGTCTGCCCGGGCTGCAGATTGCCACGCGATCTTACCGTTTCGGATCGTCGGCCGGGCCATTTTCGAGCTTTCCCGAGCCCTCGGTCCCCGGTACAGTCGGGTGGGCCACTACGAGGGTCCGGATCATCATGAGACTCATTTCTCCTCGCCGTAGAAGGCCTTGGTGCCGGCCGGAACGTTTTTCAGCCGGAAAGCCACCAGCTGGCTGATGGGCCTGAGGCCTATGAAGACGTTGTGCTGCGGGTCGTAATCGAACACCCGCACGTGACAATCCTCGCCGGAAACCTTTCGCCAGGCGTCGCCGGCGCGATCGTAGGTGAAGGCCCCGGTGGAGCGGAGCAGCACCAATTCGCGATTGAGCGTGTCGAAGACCATCTGCATGCCCTGGCTGCTCTTGCCTTCCGGCAGCGGGCTTTGCGACTTCCTGGCCTTGCCCGCCGCCAGGTCCAGGAGCCACACCCCGAAATCCTCGGGCGGCTGGTGTTGGCGTTTGCTGTGCTGTTTGACCTCGCGCAGCAGACGGTCCGAGACCGGGTCGTAGCCGGCCGCCTCGAACACGTAGTACTCGTGCAGGCGCGGCAGGCCCTCAATCTTGCGATCCACGAGCCCGGCCGTGGCGGCATCGATGACCGTGGTGGTGGGCCCCATCCACTCCGAGTAGACGTGTCCGCGCCGCGTGTCGGCAACGTACCACTTGGGCCCGCCGCCGGCGCCGGAAAGGCGCGAGTCGGGGAAATTGCCCTCGAAGCGGTCGGTCGCCAGATCGTAGCGGCAGGCGCCCTGCCCCGGGTACATCTCGGTGGGGAAACCGGTGGAGTTGTTGACGAAGAAGGTCCGGCTCCGGGGGTCGAAGGCCATGCCGCGCGAGCAGCCTCGGCCGGCGCGGGTCTCGTTGTAGAACAACCCGGTCGTCTCGTTCGGCCGGACCACGAACCACTTGCCGCTGGCCACATCGTAGCCGATGGCCTCGTTCGAGTAGCACATGTCGCAGCCGCCATAACGCAGCCATACGCCGGAGTACTGGTCCACCGCACAGCGGGTCTCGCCGAGCGAGGCCACGGTGAACACGTTGCCGATGGGCACCAGTTTGCCTGTCGGGAAGTCGGCCCCGAACCTGGGATTGACCGGATTGAAGCTCGGCACAAACTCCGCCAGTTCCTTCTCGGCTGCGGCAATCAACTGCGCATGGGCCGGCTCGCCCGTGCCGATTTCCCTGAGCATGGCGCAGGCCGAACGCCTGGGGAGGTACTCCTCCTCGGACTTGAGCAGTGCGGCCAGCGCCTTGGCCGCATCCGGCCCGCCGATCCGCCCGAGGGCCAGTGCCGCCCGACTGCGCAGGACCCGGTTGGGATCGGCCAGGGCCTTGATAAGGGGGGCAACCGCGGCGAGTTGGGCGCTCTCGCCAAGCCCCCGCGCTGCCGCCGTGGCGGTGCAGAGGTCGTCGCTGGCCAGCAGCGGAGCGATCATCTTGACGGAGTCAGGCCCGCCGACATAGCCGACCGCCAACGGCGCCACGAACCCGCGCTGGGTGAAAACCTTCCCGAGGTGCCGAAGGGCGGACGGTCCGGAGAACCGCGCCAGCAGGAACTCCGAGGAGAGCTCCCAGTTCTCCACGCCCAGACGGGGGCCAAGCTCCCCGGACAGCGCCTCTCCATCGAAGAGCGCCGCGAGCCCGCGCTTGCCCTGATGGACCCCCGTCCCCTGGTTCCTATCCGGCCAGGGCTTGCCGGCATCGGCCAGCTCCTTTAGGAACCTGACCAAATCGGCTCCCCCGGCGTAGTTCACCAGCGAACTTCTTGCCCATCCCCGGATGTGGTCGCTCTTGGTGGTTCTGCACAGCTCGATCAGCTTCACGATATCTCTGTCCGTCCCGAAGGCGGCTATGAACGGGGCCGAATCCCTTGTGCCGATTTCATCGCGGACCGCAGCCTCCCAATGCCTGGCCAGGTCCGGCTTCTGGACCGGGCGTGGCTTGGCAACCGGCGGAGCTTCCCAGGTGCGCAGCGTCCGAATCGCCGCCTGACGCACCGGCGGGCTGGGATCCTTGGCGAGCTTCCCCGCAACCGTCCGGCCCGCGCCGCAGCCGGCGGCAAGCCGCGCGGCGGCCTCGCGCAGAGGCACATAGGATGACACAGCCAAAGACTCGATTGCCGGGGCCGGTACCGGATCACCGAAGCACGCGCCCATAGGGAGCTGCGAAAGGCCGGCATCCCGCGGAGAGTCTTTGGCATAGAGGGTGTCGGCGACCACCCAACGGTGGATGTCGAAGTTCTCCTCGCCGTCCAGCCGCCGCAGCGCATGCGCAGCCGAGAGCGCCACGGCCACGTCCTTCCCCGCGGCAGCCTTGGCCAATGCTGACCAGGCGCGGGCGTCCTTGAGGTGGCCCAGAAGCCAAGCCGCCCGGACCGCCTCTTCCTCGCCCGCGGCGAGCCTGGCCTCAAGCTCCTTCCGTTTGGCCTCGTCCGGCCGGTGTGCCACCAGCACGCCGCCAATCAGTTCCACCCGGATGCCCGTGCCCTTCTCGAAGTCCGCGGCGGGCTTCGATGCCGGGACGTTCTCGCCGCCGGCGCGGGCGCGCCCGGAGATCCCGTCGACGATCGCCCAGCGCAGACCCGCCGCCTCGGCCAACCGCCAGGCGAACTCGTGCTCGTTCCACCAGCGGGTCTCGAGCGAAACGGGAGCGGCCAGGGAACCCTCGCCCGCCGGGACACCACCGGCGGCCAGTAGCAGAGCACAGACCAGTACAGATGCAGTCTTCGTCATGGGGTCTTCCTTTCAGCGTCTGCCCCGTCACGCATGGGCAGCACGAGGTTGCGGCCGAGGTTGATCATGAAGTCCTGGACGTTGGTGAGTATGGCGCTGACCTGGACCGAGCCGCGGTTGGCGAGCTTGTCGGCGCTGAACTCGCTCATGTCCACGATGTAGAAGAACACAGGCCGGATCGCGCCATCCGGCATCACCCGGTAGCTCGGTACCATGTTGCCGAAGGCGATGGAGTGAAGCTGGGTGGCCAGGGCGATCACCGTGGTGGCCTTCCTGGCATGGCAGCGCATGGCGTCCTGCGCGGCATAGACGTCGGCAAACACTCCAGGAAGCGGACCGTCGTCGCGGATCGAACCGGCCAGGACGTACGGCACATCGTTCTGTTCACAGGCCCAGATGATGCCGTCTGCAATGTCCAGTTCCTCGATTAGCCTGCCGAGCGAGCCGGCCCGCCGGGCCCGGTTCAGTACGATAAGGTGGTTGTAGTGCCCCTTGGGTTGCAGCACCTGCGTGTAGATGTCCTGCCCCAACCCCGTTCCGAAATACGCCGCTTCCAAGTCGTGCGTGGCCAGAGCGTTCCCGGCCAGCAGCGCCTGGCAGTAACCATTCTCGATCAGGAACTGCGCAGCCATGCGTCGTCCCCCGCCGCCTATTTCTTGGGTGCCGGCGGCTGGGCGGCCGCCGCGGCCTTCTCCGCCAGGGCCTTGAAGTCGAACTTCTCCGGCGGTCGGTAGGCCCAGGTGCCCTTGGCGTTGACGATCAGGATCACCTTGTCCACCGGCGAGTAGTTGCAGTTACCGTAGATCCAGGATTTACCCTCGAAGGTCTTCTCGGGCACGAGCGGGTACCACTTCTTCGTTTCGAAGTCGAGCACGCCGCCGGCCTGAAAGACGTTGATGGCCACGTCCTGATCCGGGAGATAGACCATCCCGCCGCCGCCGTGCGGCTTGTATAGCGAGGTGTCCGGCTGTTCGACGGCGAAGGTCTCCGGGTTGATGAGGTAGGCCTTCTTCTGCTCGCCAACCGCCGCGGCGATCAGGTCGCGCTTGGGGCTGTAGACCAGGTCCAGGTGGCAGGTGGCGCTGGAGTCCGGCTTCATGGCATGCGCGCTCCACTTGGCGGTCTTGATATCGAACTTCCAGAGCTTGGGCCAGCTCGTCCCCGGCAGCGCCCAGACCACGTCGCGCTTGGGATCGTAGCAGGTGCCGCCGCCGACGGTCTTCGGGCCGTCAGTGGCCAGCAGTTCCCACTTGTTCGCGACGTAGTCATAGTACCAGGCGTCCGGCGGCGCCGGGCAGGTCGGGGCGATCTTGCCCCAGCCCGGACCGCACCCGGACCAGACGAACATCTTCTTCGCCGTGGGCACGAAGGTCAGCATCTGGTAGCTGTGCCGGGTGTAGGGCTTGTCGGAGTCCTTGAGCTTGCCCTTGACGTTGTCGATGTTGTCGTTGGTGTAGCGTTCCCTGGCGTCCGGCTCGTACATCCGCTTCCAGGCGAGCGTCTTCATGTCCAGAGCACAGACCTCGTTGCCCCAGTAGTCACCGTGCCCGCCGCCGAAGAGCAGGTAGACGTTGTGTTCGCTATCCAAGACCCCGCCGGCATACGCCAGGATGCCGTCCGGCGCCGGCTGCTTGTCAGCCACCCGCACCCAGGTATTGACCGGCAGCGCCGCCAGCTTGGGGTTGGGCTGGTGGACCGGCTCGGCGGCCGCCGCGGCGGCCACTAGGCCGGCCAGGACAGCTGCCGCAAGAATGATCTTCATCTTCATGCCTTCCCGCCTTTTCATCTGCCAGCCTTGGCAGCAACCTCCGCCGCCGCGGCGAAGAGCCTTTCGGCGCGCTCGCGCAGGCCCTGCTGGTAGTAGAGCCAGTTGGGGCTCGCCCCTCCGGCGACCATGGCGTGCCCGCGCTCGTCGAGGACGCCCTGGCATTTCGCAGCCAGCGCCTCGCCGAGCCTGGCCTTCTGCGCCGGGTCCTTCAGGGCCTTCTCCAGGAGGACACGCGCCGCGATCTCCTGCTGGTTCTCGCGGAACATCTCCGAGCGCGCTGTGGCGACTGGACCGTTCCGGCCGGCGGCGAAGATCTGGGTGATGGCGGCTTCGAAGCCGATGCCCCAGGTCTCGCCCACGTCCGGCGTGGTGCGCAGGACGCTCTTCGCGCGGCCCTTGGCGTCGATGGCCACGTCCCAGAACTCGCCGCCCACCCGGCCCAGGCCGCGGTAACCGCAGATCATCATGCCCTCGATGCCGGCACGGTACTTGAGCGGGCTGGTCCCGTCGTAGATGGCGCCGACTCCGCCGGAGGACATGCGCGGGAAGGTGGCGATCACCCTGTCCGTCTCCCAACCGGTCTTCCGGTCGGCAATCGTGTTGAAGTTGATCTGCGGGGAGCCCCAGACGTGGACCAAGTAGCCCACCCGCTGTCCGTGGATCTTGCCGGTGTAGGGATGGGCATGACAGCTCCACTCCACCTCGGGGGCCAGGGCCTTCAGGTCCTCGACCGTCTCCTTGCGCGGGCGGCGGTCCGAGGCCAGCCCCCAGACCAGCGCCTTGCCGAGGCCGCGCTTGGCCAGCCGCTCCTTGAGGCCCTCGACCACGGGCTTCCAGAACTCGCGCGCCTCGGGCGTGCCCCACTTGGGCCCCTCGCCGATCGAAAGCTTGCCGGTGGCCGGGTCCTTGAGCGTGATGGCCACGCCCTTGTCCTGCTCGGCCTGCTGGTCGGCCCGGCCGGTATAGTTGACCATCCCGAAGCGCCGGTCCCACAGGTCGACGACCACCACCTCGGGCCGCATGTGCTTCAGGGCCGCGTCCAGGTATTTCTCGAGGGCGCTGAAGTCATGCTGGTAGCTGCCGTCCGGCTGCTTCATCGAGTGGACCATGGAATGTTCGTTGCCGAAGTAGGTCCCGGGCAGCAGCAGGAGGTAGAGGCACTTGGCTCCGAGCCCGCCCATCAGCTCGAAGTTCCGGTCGAGGAGCTTCCAGTGCTCCTCCGACCACATCGGCACCTTGTACTTCAGCGCCAACGTCTCGGGCGAGTCGATGACGTCGATGAAGCCCGGGAACTCCTTCGGATCGGGAATAGTCCAGTCGGCCACGGATATCTCCAGCGGCACCTCGGCGGCCTTCTGGCCGTTGGCCTCGATGGTCAGCTTCCCAGCGTACCGGCCGGGCTTCGCGTCGCGCGGCACCCGAACCGTCGCCCAGACCGGCTGGGCGGCGGCGCCGCCGGCCTTGTCGATGGCCGGGAGCACGCCGGGAGCATCATCCAGGCCGTTGAACCGGCCCTCCTCAGCGAGCGAATAGCGCACCTGGATCGCCGCGGCCGGGATGGGCGAACCGCCATCTGCACTCTTGAGGTCGGAGGCGACGACCTTGACGCCCTTCAGCTCGGCCGGGGAGCTCACCACCACCTGGCCGGAGAAGGCGCCGTTCCTGGCCCCGGCCAGCCGGATGGGATGGAGCACGCCGCCCGGGTTCCCCGCCGACGCGGCGCTGAGCTCCTGCCCCGTCGGGCGGTTCCAGACCCGGACCCCCTGTGGCTGGCCGGCATCGGCCGAGACTCCCTTCGCACCGCTCAATGCCAGGCTCACCAGCCCGCAGGTCCCCCACGAGCACATATAGTTGAGGCCGTCCTTCTCGATGCTGTTCTTTGGATAGGGTGCCCGGCGCAATTCGATGGCCAGGACGTTGACGCCGGCCTTGAGGAGCTTTCCGTCCAGGGAAACCTCCAGGCTGCGGACGCGCTTCTCGAGTTGATCCTTGCATTTTTCGGGGTCCCCGCGGTTCGCCTGGATGGGCTGTTTGTTGTCCTTGAAGAAGGCTTCAGCGGGATAGTCCTCGGCCACCGTCTCCGGCGTCAGTTCGCCCTTGGGGAGATGGTCGCGGGTGATCTCCTTGCCGTTCAGGTAGACGGCCGCGCCGCCGCGATAGGCCAGCGACAGTTTCAAGTTGCCGGCCCCGGCCGGGTCGGCCACCAGAAAGCGGCCCCGCATGTAAATGCCGCTCACGCCGGGGCTGGGTGCGCCGGCGTCGTCGAAGCCATAGATGAAAAGGCTTTGGCTCTTGCGCCCGCGATCGGCGGCAGGCTGCCAGTGGGGCCACTCCGAGTCGTCGAACTCCGGCGCGTTCCAGCCGGCTGGAATCTGCGGCGAGGCGCAGGCGGTGGCTCCGTACTTGTACGAATGGCTTGCGCGGCAGGGTTCGAGACCAGCCTCGCTGCGCACCACCGGCGTATCCATCTTGAAGCTGGCCCGCCAGACGCTCTCCTCGCTCAGGATCGGCGGTTCGCCGACGGCGGCCGGGGCCATCAGACAGCAGAGCACTGCGGGCAGGATGCTGAAGCGTACCATGATCAGGCTCCTTTTCTGTTCTCGCCGGCCAATCTCAGGCACGTGGGAATCCGCACGCAGATCGGCGGCAGCTCCGCATGGGCGCGGCGTTCCTCCATCCTGGCCACGGCGTTGTCCGCCATGTGCGCCAGGCTCCAGACGACCACGGGGGGCGTCGGTCCGCCGGCGAAAATCGGGAGGTAGCCGTCCTCGTAGTCCTCCTCCGTCCACCACCCGACCATGTCGAAGTCGCCGCCGGGGACCAGGCCCAGGGCTCGCGCGGCCTCGGCCACCGCCCTGGCCAGCGGCTGCCAGAGCGCGAGGATCGCCCCCGGCCGGCGGGGGCCGGAAAGCAGCCGCCGCGCCGCCCCCGCCGCCGCATCGGCATCATCGAACGGGACCTCGACGCGGAGGTCGGCCGGCACGCTCTTGCCGGCCCAGGCCAGGCCTCCCATGGCCCCCGAGGTCCGTTCGATGACATGCAACCCGGCGGCCTCGGCCGGATAGCCCAGCCAGGCAATAGCCCCGCGTCCATGACAGGCGACGTGTTTGGCCGCCAGCACGGCCCCGCCGAAACTATCCTGGGCAATGACATCGATGCCTGCGCCCGGCAGCCAGTTCTCGACGAGCAGCACCGGTATGCCGGCTTTTCCCAGCAGAGCGATCAGCTCGGGATTGGGGACGTTGAGCAGCGCCGCCCGCGCCCGGGCGGCGAGCAGCTGCCCGACAACCTCCTCCGGCCCCGAGTGGCCCATGCCGACCGCCAGCAGGGAGCAGCCCCTGGCGGTGCAGGCCAGCTGGAGCTTCTCCACGAGCATGCGCAGCAGAGCATCCCACTGCGGCTGTTCCGACGGCAGCACCAGGGCCAGCGGACACCTGGCGGCGGAGGCATTGACCCGGGCCGTGACCCGGTAGCCCAGCCGGGGCTCGGCCACAATCAGGCCCTCCTCGGCCAGGTGGCGCAGGGCGCGCTGCACGGTCTTGGTGGCCACGCCGTGCTCCTCGCCCAACTGGCGGACGCTGGGCATGAACTCCCCGGGCAGGATCCGGCCGGAACACAGGCTCTTGCGCAGAGCGGTGCAGAGCCGGGACGAGGCTCGTCCGGTTTCGGCTGCTTTTTGAATTGGGGCCATTCTGCTCCTCCTGTGGTAGTGCTGTATCCCTATACACCGCCAGATTGCCTAGGTGCGGCGCATTGTTTGTAATTCCTATCGTATTAGAAACATGCTCAGAAATCCTGATTTTGCGGGCCACCGATATGGCTGCGTCATATTTATGGCAATGTGTATGCGTGCTGTGGTGCCTCGCTGGGGGCGGATCCGAGGACGCCAGCCGGGCAGGGTGGGCTGCCGCGCGGTCCCGGATTGGACCGAAAGTTGCTTGATTCTCGGCCGCACCGCAACTAGGCTATAGCCCGGCGCCCGGGAGGAATCCACCAGTGAAACTGGGTCAGATCCTGGCTCTCGTGCAAGAACTCGCCTCGGCGCGCGGCCCCTGCGGACAGGAGGACGAGGTCCGCGAGATTGTGCTCCGGGAGCTGGGGAGGCACTGCGACCGGGTCTGGACCGACGAGGCCGAGAACGCCGTGGGCCTGATCCGCGGCCGCTCGCCGCGCGGCGCCAAGGGCCGGCCGGCTCCGGTGGTCCAGGTCATGGCCCACATGGACGAGCTGTCCCTGATCGTCAAGCGCGTCGAGGCCGACGGCAGCCTGCGCGTCCGCCAGCTGGGGGGGCTGGCCCCCTGGGCGATCGGCCTCGGGCCGGTCGAGATCCTCGGCGACCGGCGGAGGCTGCCGGGGGTGCTCTCGGTGGGCTCGCTGCACACCACCGCGGAGACGCCCGAGGCCTGGCGCTCGAAGGTCACCGGCGAGGGCCGGACCGTCGACTGGCCCCAGGTGCGGGTCTTCACCCGCCTGGGCACCGCGGAGCTCGCCGCCGCCGGCGTGCACCCCGGCACCCGGGTGGTGATCGGCCAGGCCGCGCGGCAGTTCGTCGAGATCCAGGACTGCGTCGCCGGCCGCTTCATGGACGACCGCGCTCCGCTGGCCGCCATGGTTGCGGCCGCGGCGCAGCTGGCCGCCGCCAGGAGGCGCCCGGCGGCCGACGTGTACCTGGTCGGGACCTGCGGGGAGGAGCTGGGCAACGGCCCGGCGCCCTTTTCGGCCGGGAGCCTCGGCGCGGGGATCAGCCTGGCGCTCGAGGTCGGCCCGGTCGCCGGGGAGTACGGCACGGTGCTCTCCGCCGACCCCATCGTCGTCTACCGCGACCGGCGCGTCCTGTACTCCAAGGCGGTGGCCGACCGCCTGGTCGAGGTGGGCCGGTCCCTGGGAATGCACCCGCAGCGCGCGGTGTACGAGGGCTACGGCACAGACGCGTC
>JAKLDR010000160.1 GCA_022703445.1 Planctomycetota bacterium
AGGTCCAGCGGCCCGCGGTAGGCTTCGACCTGGACTTCGGGCTCGCGGGGCGCGTTCGGGAGCGGCGCGGCTCCGGCGGCGGCTTGCTCGGCGGTCATGAGGAGAGCATCTTATTCGGCGGTCCGGACGGTTCAACGGCAAAGCCCGGAATGGCGGGCGGCGCGGTCACGGCGCCTCCCCCGGCCGGCGCCCGGCCGCGGGTTCGCTGGCCGCCGGCTGCCAGACCATGCAGGCCAGCCCGGCGACCAGCGCCCCGCCCAACAGCCACTGCCAGAGCGTGAGCCGCTCCCCGCCGCCCAGCACCAGCCAGGCCGAGACCCCGGTCAGGAAGGGAGTGGCCAGGCTGACCAGCGTGGTGCGGGCCACGCCGATGCGCCGGAGGCTAACGTAGTAGAGCACCTGGGTGGAGCCCACGCAGAGCGCCCCGGAGAAGACCACCGCGCCGATCACCCGCCAGGAGCACTCCGGCGACCAGATGTAGCCCATGTGGCCGTCGATGAGCCCGGCCGGCACCATCATCAGGGTGGCCAGGACCGCGGTCACCGCGAAGGTGGCCATGGACGGCAGGCTGCGGGCCAGGCCGCGGATGGCCACCGCGTACCCCGCCCAGATCACCGCGCTGACCAGGAGGATGGCCGTGCCGCCCAGCAGCCCCGGGCCGGAACCCTGGCTGGCGGCCCCGGCGCCCACGGAGAAGCCCGGATCCAGCACCACGATGCCCGCCACCGCCGCCATGGCCAGCGCCGCTGAGAGCAGGAACCGGCCGGAGCGGATCACGCGGCGCTCGTCGGCGAAGACTGCGTAGCTCAGCAGCAGCGCGAAGATCACCGTGGACCGCCCGACCAGCACGCTGTAGGCGGCGTTGAGGTGGTAGACGCCGCGCACCCAGACGATCTGGAAGGCGGCCAGGATGGCGGCCAGCAGCAGGGGCACCAGTGGGCGGCGCAGCACCGTCAGCAGGTCGCCCGGCCGGAGCAGCGCCACGATCCCCAGCGCGCAGAACGAGCCGGCGGCGTAGCGGTAGACGTTCAGCGCGTCGGCCGTGAAGGCGTCGCCGCTCTCGCGCTTGATGTAGCGGATGAAGACCGTGGGCCAGGCCCAGAAGAGCGTGGCCAGGGCCATGGGCAGGAAGTCGGCGGAGCGCGGCCGGGAGGCCAGGCGCACCGAGTCGGTCAGCCCAGACGGCCCCGATCCGTCAGGGGGCGCCGGGGAGAGCCCGGAGGGTTCTCCGGGGCCCGCGGTCGTGGACGTGGCAGGCTTTCCCCGCGGTCAGCCCTTGGCCCGCTCCAGGTACTCGCCGTTGGTGGTGTCCACGCGGATCTTCTCGCCGTTGGCGATGAAGCCGGGGACGCGCACGCGCAGGCCGGTCTCGGTGACCGCGGGCTTAAGCACGTTGGTGACCGTGGCTCCCTTGAGGGCCGGCTCGGTCTCGGTGATGAGCATCTCGACGCTCGAGGGCAGGACGATGTTGACCAGCTTCTCATTGTAGAACTCGCCGACCACCTTGATGTTCGGGACCAGGAACTTGACGTCCTCGCCCATGGCCTCGCTGGAGAAGTGGTGTTCCTCGTAGGTCTGGGAGTCCATGAAGACCTGGGTCTGCTGGTCGGCGTAGGAGTACTGCAGCTCCTTGCGGTCGATGTAGGTCATCTCCACCCGGTCGGTGGAGCGCAGCTTGCGCTCGTAGCTCCGGCCCTCGACCACGTCGCGGATGCGCAGCGACACGTGCCCGCGCCAGTTCCCGGGGGTGACGTGCTGGAACTCGGTGACGATGAAGATCTTGCCCTCCATCTGGACGGCCGAGCCCTTGCGGAGTTCAGTTGCAGCGACTTGAGGCATGTTCTCTCCTTCGGTCAAACGCTGGTTTGGAACGCGGCGGGATCATAACCGAAGCCCCGGCGAATTCAACCGATTCCGGCGGCGGCGATGGTCGCCGCGGCTCACTTGCAAGCGTCCGGCGCCGTGATATCCTCAGCACATAACGGCCGTCCGGGATTTCCGGCGCCAGGCCTGCGGATGGAGACGACCATGTCTGAGCTGAGCTTCCTGCTTCCCCGTTCGGAGATGCCCCGCCAGTGGTACAACCTGGCCGCGGACCTGCCCACCCCGCCGCTGCCGCCCCTGACTCCCGACGGCAAGCCGGTGGGGCCGGAGATGCTCGCGCCGGTCTTCCCCATGAACATCATTGAGCAGGAGGTCAGCACCAAGCAGCTGATCGACATCCCCGAAGAGGTCCAGGAGATCCTGGCCCGCTGGAGGCCGACGCCGCTGCGCCGGGCCCGGGCGCTCGAGAAGCATCTGAAGACCCCGGCGAAGATCTACTACAAGGACGAGAGCGTCAGCCCCGCCGGCTCGCACAAGCCCAACACCGCCGTGCCCCAGGCCTGGTACAACAAGCAGTTCGGCATCAAGAACCTCGTGACCGAGACCGGCGCCGGCCAGTGGGGCAGCGCCCTGGCCTTCGCCTGCAGCCAGGTGGGCCTGGGCTGCAAGGTCTTCATGGTGCGCACCAGCTACGACTCCAAGCCGCTGCGCAAGATGTTCATGCACGTCTGGGGCGCCGAGTGCGTGCCCAGCCCCAGCCGCGAGACCAAGGCCGGCCGCGACGTCCTGGCCCGGGATCCGGACTGCCCGGGCAGCCTGGGCGTGGCCATCAGCGAGGCGGTCGAGCAGGCCGTCTCCGACAAGTCCGGGAAGACCCGCTACTCGCTGGGCTCGGTCCTCAATCACGTGCTCCTCCACCAGACGGTCATCGGCCTGGAGGCCAGGAAGCAGCTGGCGCTGGCCGGCGTCAAGAAGCCCGACGTGGTCATCGGCTGCGCCGGCGGCGGCAGCAATTTCGCCGGCATCTCCTTCCCCTTCGTCCAGGACAAGATCCACGGCGCCAAGATCGATATCATTCCGGTGGAGCCGGCGGCCTGTCCGACCCTGACCCGCGGGCCGTTCGTCTACGACTTCGGCGACGTGGCCGGGATGACGCCGCTCCTGGCCATGTTCTCGCTCGGCCACCAGTTCATGCCCCCGGCCATCCACGCCGGCGGCCTGCGCTACCACGGCATGGCCCCGCTGGTCAGCCAGGCGGCGGTCGAGGGCCTGGTGACGCCGCGCGCCTACGGCCAGATGAAGTGCTACGAGTCGGCGCTGCTCTGGGCCCGGACCGAGGGTCCGGTCCCGGCGCCGGAGACCAGCCACGCCATCGCCTGCGCCATCGAGGAGGCGGTCAAGGCCCGCGAGGAGGGCAGGGAGAAGACCATCCTCTTCTGCTACAGCGGCCACGGGCTTCTGGACCTCGCCGGCTACGAGAAGTTCCTCAGCGGCGAGCTCTCCGACTACTCCCTGCCCGAGGCCGACCTGTGCAAGGCGCTCGAGCCGGTCAAGGCCTTCCCCAAGGCCCCGAGGAACAAGTCCGGAAAGTGGTAGTGATGCCGGAGAAGCGGGGCCGGAGGCCGGATCTTGCCTGAGACTCCGCGTCCCAGCGCCCCGGCGCGCATCGCCCAGTACGTCATCGCCGGCGAGGTGGCCCGCGGCGGGATGGGCGTGGTCTACAAGGCCTTCGACCCGGTCCTCAAGCGCACCGTCGCCCTGAAGGTCCTGCTCCACGCCGAGCACGCCTCCCAGGAGGACGTGCGCCGCTTCTTCCAGGAGGCCTCCAGCGCCGCGCGGCTGCAGCACCCCAACATCGTGCCGATCCACGAGCTCAACATCCTCGAGGGCCGGCACTACTACACCATGGACTTCATCGACGGCCGGCCGCTGGACGCCTTCCTGGCGGCCGGGCCGCCGGCCCGGACGGTGCTGGAGCTTCTCGAGAAGGTGGCCCGGGCGCTGGACTACGCCCACGCCCAGGGCATAGTCCACCGCGACCTGAAACCGGCCAACATCCTGGTCGACTCCGCGGGCGAGCCCAAGATCACCGACTTCGGCCTGGCCAAGATCATGGCCGACCCCAAGAGCACCGCCGGGGCCGGCGGGCTGACCCGCAGCGGGACGGTCATGGGCACGCCCAACTACATGGCCCCGGAGCAGGCCTCCGGGCGCAGCAGCGAAGTGGACGCCCGCACCGACATCTACGCCATGGGCTGCATCCTCTACGAGGCCCTGACCGGCCAGCCGCCCTTCGCCGGCGACAACGTCGTGGACACCCTTCGCCGGCACGTCGAGGAGTTCCCGCGCTCGCCGAGCTCGAGCGGCGCGGTCATCCACGCCGACGTCGAGACCATCTGCATGAAGTGCCTGGAGAAGGAGCCGGCGCGGCGCTACCAGTCGGCCGCCGAGCTGGCCGGCGACATCCGGCGCTTTCTGGACGGGCAGCCCATCACCGCCCGCAAGGCCAGCCTGCTGTACCTGGTTCGCCGGCGGCTGGCCCGCAACCGGCTGGCTGCGGCCCTGGCCGCCGCGGCGCTGGCCGCCCTGGTCGGACTGGGGGGCTGGTACCAGCTGCGCCTGCGCGATCAGCGCGAGCGGACCGACGCCAGCACCGAGCGCGCCGAAGCCCTGGAGCGCGAGGAGCGCGCGCGCCTGGCGCGGACCGGCCAGCAGGCCTCCGAGGCCGTGACCGCCGGCCGGTCCTGGGTCTCCAAGTCCCTGGCCGGCCGGAGCGACGAGGAGCGCGAATCCTGCCTGGCCCGGGCCGAGGCCGAGTTCGAGAAGGCTCTGGCGCTGGCCCCGGACTCCCGCGAGGCGGCCCGGGGCGCCTACGACGCCTACAGCCGCCATCACGCCCTGCTCCGGCAGCGGAGCCTGGCCGCCATGAAGGATCCCCAGGCGATGATGCGCCTGAATGCGGAGGCCGGCGCCAAGCTGAACCGGATGCGCGAGCTGACGCCGCTGCTCGAGGACCCGGCCGGCGCCGAGGGACCGCGCAAGTGACCGGACCGCACCGCGAGGCCGACCGGCCGGCCCACGCCCCCGCACCGGCTACGGCGCGGTCCACGGGCCCCGCGGCGTCCCCGGCGCGGGGCGGCTACCCGGCCAACATCTCCAAGGAGGACATCAACCGCCTGCCCATCGGCCGCTGGCAGGGGCCGGTGCACCTGGTGACCTCCGACGAGATGGCCCGGCGGGCCATCGAGACCCTCGCCGGCGAGCGCGTCCTGGGATTCGACACCGAGACCCGCGCGACCTTCCGGGTCGGCGAGAGCTATCCTCCGGCGCTGGTCCAGCTGGCCGCCGAGAAGGAGGTCTTCATCTTCCGGCTGGCCGGCCTGAAGCGCCTCGGCGGCCTGCCCGCGCTGCTGTCCAACCCGCATGTGGTCAAGGCCGGCGTGAGCCTGGCCTACGACCTCAAGAAGCTGCGCGAGATGCACGAGTTCTCACCGGCCGGCTTCGTCGAACTGGAGAAGCTCACCGACGCCTTCGGCATTGTCGCCAACGGGTTGCGCGGCATGGCCGCCATCGTCATGGGCATCAGGATATCGAAGGGCGCCAAATGCTCCAACTGGAGCAACCCGCGGCTCACCCACGAGCAGATCAGCTATGCGGCGACCGATGCCTGGGCCTGTCGGGAGATCTACGTGCGGTTGGACGCCCGCCCGGAGCCCCGCCCGCCAGCCCACCCGCACCACGGCGCCAGGCAACCCCACCCTGGCCATCCTGAGCGGAGTTGAAGGGACACCCCGGCCGTTCCGCACCGAGCCTGCTCCGGTGCCGGGTGTCAGTTCTCAGTCTGGAAGCTCCGACACCTGAACACGAAGGCCGGACACGTCTGAGGCCGTGCCCGCGCCGTTGACTTGCCCGCGGTTTCCCGGTATTCTTCATCATTGACGGCCGGAGGGCTCCTATGCGGGCGGCGCTTCCCTTCGCGATGGCGGCGGCTGCGCTGGCGGCCGGCTGCTCCAACGACTGGCTCTACCCTTGTCCCTACCGGGCGGTCGAGCGCGAGGGGCCGCGCCTGTCGCGGGCCGGGGCCCGGAGCACGTTGTCCCTCGTCCTCAAGCAGTCCACCGCCGGCGTGCGCAGCTGCACCCTGGTGCCGGACGGCGTCCGTCTGAAGTTTGCCAAGGGGGACGCCGTCTGCCGCTTCCGGGACTTCCGCGAGGTGCCGGTGCACAGTGGCGATCCCTCCTGGGGCTATGTGGCCCTCTGTGACGAGGCCGGTCGGCGCCATCAGATCGAGTGGTGGGGAGGTGGCGGCCGCGCCGCGGCCATTGCCGTGGCCGACGCGCTGCAGGACCTCAAGTGGTACGCGGCCCACCCGAACGCCGCGGACGACTTCGCCGACTTCCGGAAGCGGGCTGCGGTCTGGCGGGCGCTGGCGGCCAAGCCGGGGCTGTCCGAGGCGGCGCAGCGCTCTCGAGTGCTGGCCGAGAATGCGATCCGTGGCAAGAAGCTCGACGAGGCCGTGCGCCACTACGAGGCCGGCCTGACCAGGGATCCCCTCTGGCCGGAGGGCTGGTACAACTCCGCGCTGCTTTGCGGCGAGCTCGGGTACGCCCCTGATGCGGTGGAGTGCGCCCGTCGCTACCTGGAACTCTGCCCCGACACGGTGGAGGCCGACCCGCTCCGGAAGCGGACCATCATCTGGGAGGACGAGGCTCGCCAACAGGGCTGGGCGGGCAATGACCAGCCGCAACCATAGGGGAGGATCCATGTCCAAGCGGTGCTTCTGGCTGACGCTCGGCGCGGTGCTGCCCCTGGCCGGCTGCGGCCCGCTGCCGGTGGTCTACACCTCCGGCTCGGCCGGCGCCCCGGCGATGACCGTGACCGAGGCGCGGCAGGCGGCGACCGAGTGCATCGAGCGCATCCCCACCCACTGGCGTCCTTCGGGCTGGTCCATCGGCCCCGCCGAGAACGTCAGGTTCCGGCCCACGCACCTCAGCTACACCCAGCACCGCAAAGTGTGGCTGGGCATCGAGGACGACATGGTGCGCATCCTGGCTTACGATCGCCCCGGCGAGTTCCGGGTGCTGAGGGATGGCGACCGGTTCCGCGCCGACATTCCCGACCTCGGCTTCCGCAGCAAGTACGACAACTACCGGACGGACCTGTCCTGGCCGGACGAGGCCGAGGCCCGGCGGTTCGTCGATGCCATGGAGGTCCTGCGCCGCTCGGCGCTCGCTGAGAGGGAGCAGGCCCGTCGGGCGGAGCTGGCCGGGGAGCGCGAGTTCCTCGACCGCGCGGCCGCCTGGCGGGCGCTGGAGAAGAAGCCCGCGCTTCCCGAGGAGGCCCGGCGCTTCCGGGTCCTGGCCGAGGATGCGGTCCGCGGCGAGAAGCTCCCGGAGGCTCTCGACTACTTCGAGAAGGGCCTGGCGGCCTGTCCGCTCTGGCCGGAGGGCCACTACAACTGCGCGGTGCTCTGCGGCCAGCTGGGGCGCTTCGAGCGGGCGCTCTGGCACGCCCGGCGTTACCTGGGCTTCTTCCCGGACGACCGGGCGCTGAAGGACCGGATGTACGTCTGGGAGGAGAAGCTCGCCGCGGAGAAGGCCCGGGAGGAGCGCGCCGCCTCCGCGAACGTCTCCGCCGCCGAGAGCGACCGCTACCTCCAGCTCGAGCGCCAGGCGGTCGAGCAGGAGAGCGGCCGGGGCAAGTGACCCGGCCCGGGGAAGCAACTGGGCTCCGACGGCGGAGCCGGGGAGGATCGGAGGCATGGACTTGCGGAGCCCGGTGATCCTGGCGGCCTTCGTGGCTCTGTCCGCCGGCTGTGGGCCCAGCGTCCCGCCGGAGACGGTCTACACCACCTCGGGCGCAGGGTCCGGCTCCGGCTCGCCGACCCTGTCCGTCGAGGAGGCCCGCCGGGTCGTTGCCGAGTGCATCGGCCGCATCCCGGCACACCACGGCCTGGACTGGTCGGTCGGCCCAGCCGGGAACGTAAAGTTCCGTCCCACCCACCTGAGCTTCGTGCAGCGCCGCAAGGTCTGGACGGTGGGCGAGATGGACGCGGTCCGCATCCTGGCCTACGACCGGCCGGAGGAGTTTCGGGTGCTCAAGGACGGGGGGCGATTCCGCGCCGACGTCCGGGACTGGGGCGTCTTCGCCGGCCACAAGCTGTTCAAGGCCGACCTGTCCTGGGACACCGAGGCCGAGGCCCGGCGGTTCGTCGACGCCCTGGAGGTCCTGCGCCGGGTGGCGCTGGCCGAGAAGGAGGATCGCCGCAAGGCCGGGCTCGCCGCCGAGGAGGCCAAGCGCAAGGCGCTGCAGGATGCGGAGGCGGACTTCCGGGAGCGGGCCGCGGCCTGGCGGGCTCTGGAGAAGAAGCCGGAGCTCCCCGAGGAGGCCCGGCGCTTCCGGGTCCTGGCCGAGGACGCCATCCGCCGCGAGAAGGTCCCGGAGGCCATCGCCTACTACGAGAAGGGTGTGGCCGAGTGCCTGCTCTGGGCGGAGGGCTACTTCAACTGCGTGGTCCTCTACGAGAAGCAGGAGCGCTACGACCGGATGCTCTGGCACGCCAAGCGCTACCTGGAGCTCGACCCCGGCAGCCAGGCCGTCAAGAACCGGGTCTACATCGGCGAGGAGCGGCTGGCCGCGGAGATGGCAAAGCCGCGGCCGGCGCCGCCGCCGGCCAACTCCGAGGCCGCGATCTACCGCCAGCTGGAGCGCGAGGCCGCCAGGCTGGAGGGCGGCTCGGGAGCCCTCTCCGGCGAGGAGGAGAAGCTGCGCGAGGCCAAGGAGCGAGCCATGAAGAGTGGCGTCCGCTAGCGGGAAGCGGGAGCGAGGAGCGCGACCATGCGCACGGTCATCTGCGTCCTGGGTCTGACTCTGGCCGTGGCTCTGTCCACGGCCTGGGTCCCGGGCTCCTCCGGCTCGGCCCTGGCCGGGCAGGCGGTGGTGGGGGGCTGTTCGGTCTGCGGACATCCCCCGCAGCACCCCTGGCACTACCGCAACTGCCGCTACTACGGTCTGGGCCTGAACAGCGGCGGGGGCGGCGCCCCGGCGGCCAACCCTCAGGCCCAGATGATGCAGATGATGATGCCCGTACTCCAGAACGCCCTCCAGAATATGTGGAACAACCAGCCGACCCTCGACCCCCAGGAGCAGGCCCGCCGCCAGGCCGCGGCCGCCGAGGCCGCTCGCCAGGCCGCCGAGCAGGCCGAGGTCCGGAGGGCCGAGGAGGAGCGCCGCCGGCGCGAGGCCTTCGAGCGCCTCAAGAAGGAGCTCAAGCTCTCCGAGGACTTCGGGGACCTCAAGCTGAAGCTGTCCGAGCCGGAGGACCCGCCCAAGCTCAAGCTCGGCGACGACCCCGCCGGCGACGACGGCCTGCGGCCCAAGGGCACGCCCCTCTTCGGCCTGGGCGGCGACGCCGGTTCGCCGCTTCCCCCGGAGCCGACGGGCGACCCCATGGTCGTGGACCTGCGCAACTGCCGCCGCGGGGCCTTCCTGGCCGGGGCCGCGGAGAAGGCCTCCGGCGAGGACTCCGACCGGCTGATGAACGAGGCGGTCCGCGCCGCGATGGGCGACGCCAGCCTGGTGGCCGAGGCGCCCAAGGACGCCGCCCCGGCCGTGAGCGAGGCCGGACTCAAGGCCTTCCAGGTCGCCAGCAGGCGGTATCGCCTGGCCTGGGACTCCCGTCTGCGCCAGGACCCGCTCTTCAGGCAGGCCCAGCTCCGCTGGGAGCTGGCCGAGAAGGCCGTGCGCTTCAGGCGGGCGGAGCTCGAGAAGCAGCTGGCCGAGAAGCTGGCGACGGCCAGCCTCGAAGAGAAGCACAAGCTGTTCGGCGAGCTGACGGCCGCGGCCCGGGTCGAGCGCGAGGCCTGGGAGCAGGCCCAGGCCGAGGCCGCGGCGGCCGGCAGCCGGGAGGCCTTCGAGAAGGCCGTGCTCGGCGCGACCCTCAAGACCGTGGCGGTGTCGGCCCCGGCCACCCTGCCGGAGACCCTCCGCCGGGAGCGCGAGGCCCTGGAACCGTCGCTGGCCGACCGCGCCCGGCACTGGGCCTTCGAGCGGCTGGCCCGCGAAGAAGCCCTGGACTGGGAGCTGTACGTGGGGAAGAACTACCTGCCCGCCGCGAACCGGGAGCTCACCGCGCGGGTGCAGCGCCTGGCCGACCGCGTCCGCGGGGTTTCGCTCTACCCGGGCCAGCCTGCCAAGGTGGTGGTGGTCGGCGCGCCGCGCGATGCCAACGCCGATGACCCCTACACCATGAACTGCACCAGCACCACCGTCTACGCGGGCGAGGGCTTCCTGAAGCGGAACTTCTCAGGGCCGGGCGGCGACGACCGGCTGCTCTTCGCCCTGGGCCACGAGACCGCCCACGTGCAGCGCGACCACTACTACCTGGCGGTGAAGGCCTACGACCGGGAGGCCCGGACCCTGGACGAGCTGTTGGGCGCGCTG
>JAKLDR010000161.1 GCA_022703445.1 Planctomycetota bacterium
GATGCTTCCGATTACTTCAGGAGGAACCTCCCGACCGGAGCCGTCCAGCGTGGTCACCTGGACCCCGGGATAAGGGTGCCACAGCCACCCCGGGCCGCGCTCACCGGCAGGCCGGAAAGCCTGGGCCGCCGTGCCGCACTCGGTGGTCCCATAGGACTGCACCAAGCCGATGCCGAACTTGCCGCGGAATCGCTCGGCCATGGCCGGAGTGAGCGCCGATCCGCCGGAGATCGCCAGTCGCAGGGCGCTGAAGTCCGGAGGCGTGCTGAACTCGGTCTCGATCAGCAGGCGGAAGAGGAAAGGAGGGGCCGGCAGCATCGTGATCCCTTGACTCGCGACCGCGGCCACCAGTTGTCGGGGAGCGGTTGGGATCAGGTGCATGCAGGTGCCGCTGGCCAGTGGCGTCAGCAGGCACTGACCGAGGCCCCAAAGGTGGAACAGGGGCAGCACCGCGGCCATGCGATCCGCCGCGCCGTACTGCCAGCCGGAGCGGAAACAGCCGATCACTGCCGCCATCTGGTCGGCGGTGTACGGTACCAGCTTGGGCAGCCCGGTGGTGCCCGACGACAGGAAGAGAAAGACGGTGTGGTCAACTGTGCCCGCTGACGGACGGAGTCCGGCACCGTCCCCGGCTGCCAGCAGTTCTTCTGCCGGAGGCACCGTTATGACCGGTGGCAGACGGTCGGCGTCCGGACCGGCGAAAGTCCGGCCGTTTGAGAGGATCAACCGGGCTTCAGCCTCTTCGCAACACCTGGAGATTTCAGCGCCTTTGTAGGCCGGGTCCATGAAGAGCAGCCTAGCTTGGAGCCGTACACCGGCCAGGACTGCCACGACCATCTCCAGGGAGTTGGGCAGGAGGAAGGCCAGGGTGTCCCCCGGTGCCAGGCCCAGCCCAGCCAGACGGGCGGCCAGGGACTCTGCCGCTCGGGACAGCTCGGCACGGGAGACGACTCGCTCGCCGTCAAAGACGGCGGGGGAGGAATGAGGGGCCGCGACCGGGTCCAGCAGGTGGGCGAAGAGCGATGACTTCATGCCTTGAGCAGGCCCGAGACGAAAGCCGCAAGGGTCCCTACGTTGCGCATGGCGCCACCGGCCAGCATGGCCTCCGGGTCCAGTTCGACGCCGAACTCCTTCTCGATGGCCAGGAGCAGTTCGAGGGCCGTGGCCGAATCGAGGTGCAGGCCGGACTCGAACAGGGCGGTATCCGCGGTCAGTGTGTCGGAGGGGCCGAGTCGCGCGACCTTGGTCATCACCGCGATCAGTCGGGGCTGGACGGGCGCTGGCGCAGATGAGGCAGGCATGGGCTTCCTCACTCACGAGGTGTAGATCTGGCGGGTTCTGACGGTGAGTCTCAACATGGTCATTTATATGGCGGTCGCGCATTGCGTCAAGTCGCTCAAGTCATGGAGCGGACTGCTCGCCGGCGCGGCGGCCCTCGCCGTTGCCGTCTCCCTTGATTATTGATGTGCGCAGAGGCATAATCCGGGGCTGCTTAGTTCAGCAGCCTTCGCGCCATCCAGGAGACAGCGTTGAGTCGAGTCTTGCGCATAGCCCGCGTGGTCCAGGCCCTCAACCCGGGGGGCATGGAGGCCATGATGCTGCGCGCGCTGCCGTGCTTCGACCCGGCCCGGTTCCAGTTCCGCATAGTCTGTCTGGCGAAGGAGGGTAAGCTGGGGCCACTCTTCCGGGATGCGGGCTTCTCCCCGGTGACGATGGGCATCCGCGGGCGGCTGGCTCCCGGCGGGCTCTGGCGGCTGGCGCGATTCTTCCGGCGCGAGAGGATCGACATCGTCCACTCGCACATGTACCCGGCCGGCGTCACGGCGCGCGTCGCGGCGCTGCTGGCCCGGACCCCGGCGATCGTCTCCCAGGAGCACAACCTGGACACCGACCGGCGCTGGAGCCAGCGCCTCATCGACCGGCTTCTGGCCGGCCGGACCGACGGGCTGCTGGCCGTCTCCCGCGCCGTGGCCGACTGGCACTCCCGGCGCGAGGGCATCGCCCGAGACCGGTACGAAGTGATCCACAACGGGCTGGACAGCTCCGCCTTCGGGCTCCCCGTGGACCGCTCGGCGGTCCGCGCCCGGCTGGGCATCGCCCCCGGCGCTCCGGTCATCGGCATAGTCGCCCGGCTGGCTCCGCAGAAGAACCACGACGTCCTGCTCCGGGCGGCGCCGGCCATTCTGGCCGAGCGACCGGACGCCGTCTTCCTCTTCGCCGGCGACGGCCCCTGCGAGGCCGACCTGCGGAGGCTGGCCGCCGAACTGAGAATCGCGCCGGCGGTCCGGTTCCTGGGGCTCAGGAGCGACGTGCCCGACATCCTGGCGATCCTCGACGTCTTTGCCTTCCCATCGCGGATGGAAGGTCTTCCCAACGCGATCCTCGAGGCGCTGGCTGCCGGGCTCCCAGTGGTGACCGCCGACGGCGGCGGCCCGATCCTGGAGGTCGTGGAGCACGGGGTCAGCGCGCTGGTCGTGCCCACCGGTGACGCGGGCGCGCTCGGCGCCTCCGTCCTCGAAGCCCTCCGGCCGGAGACCGCGGGGCGGTTGCGCGCCGGGGCCAGGGCGCGCGCGGCGGACTTCTCCGTGGAGAAGACCGTCCGGCGCTACGAGGAATTCTACGAGCGGATCGGCCGCGGGGGCTCCGGGAGTTGAAGCCACCGGAACTGCCCCCCGCCGTAGCCGAGCTCCTCAAGGCGGACCCGCCTGCAGGAGACTGGCTGGGTGGCACCGGTGAGCCTGGCCTGGTCAGCGTGGTCATCACCGCGTTCAACAGCGCCGAGCTGATCGGCGAGTCCCTGGCATCCATCCTCGCCCAGACCTACCCGCGGGTCGAGACCGTGGTAGTCGATGACGGCTCCTCGGACCGTACCCGGGAAATCCTCGGGCAGTGGGCGGACCGGTTCCGCGCGGAGCGCGGCTGGGAGCTGCGCATCCTGGAGCAGCCCAACCGAGGGCAGAACTCCGCGCGGAATCTTGGCGCCCGGGCCAGCCGCGGGGAGTTCATCAACTTCTTCGACAGCGACGATCTGATGGCCGTGGACCGCCTGGCTGCCCAGGCCGGATTGCTGCAGGGCGGTGATTTGGATTTGGTATATGGGCCGTGGATACCGTTCTACGAGGGGGCGGGCGGGATGTTCCTGGGAGAGCAGCACTGCTTTGAGTGCCAGGGCGACGATCAGCTGAGGGCCTGGATTCACGGCAACCCCATGATAATCTGGTCCTGCCTGCTCAGACGATCTTTCGCGGACCGGGTGGGGCCGTTCGATGAACGGCTCACCGGGGGCAATGTCGGCTCGGAGCATCTGGTGCGGTTGTTCCTGCTGCGGCCCAAGATGGCCCCCTGCCATACTGGGCCGATCTTCTACCGCAGACATTGGGGTTCGGTGACCTTCAACCTCAAGCCCCAGGCGTATGCCAACGGGGTCTACTGGCTTACCCGGCTCGAGCGTCTGTTGGCGAAGAGGGGGGATCTGGCGGAGTACCGCAAGGGGTTGGCCCGCAAGTTTCGGCGATATGCGGTGGATGCCTTTCGTGATGGGTCTCCCAGCATCGCCAAGTACTGCGCGTTCAGGGCGCGGGTCCATGACCCGGAATTCGTTCCCCCAAGGAAGCTGCTGCGTCGACTGGCCTTCAGACTGGGGGGGCTGCAGATGGCGTTGATGGTCCAGGGGCGGACCGAACGGCTGCGTTGGTGGCGCTGGCGTCTGGCTCAGGCCGTGGGGCGTATGCCCCGAATGGAGAAGACCACCTGGGTGCCGCAGCTCCCCCTGCAGCCCGCACAGGAGGGGTGAACATGGCATCGTCTCCTGGCTCTCTTCTTCCACTGCCTCCAGCCGTCGCCAAGCTTCTGGATGCGGAGCCTCTGACAGGCTGCTGGCTGCCGCCTGCCTTCGAGGCCGGGCTGGTCAGCATCGTTGTGCCCACCTTCAACACCGGCGATCTCATCGGTGAGACCCTCGCATCTCTTCTGGCGCAGACCTGCGACCGGATGGAGGTGATAGTGGTCGATGACGGTTCTACCGACAACACGCAGGAGGTACTGGCCGCGTGGCAGGAGCGCTTCCGTACCGATGGCAGGTTCGAGCTGCGGGGGGTGCGGCAGGCCAATCACGGAACTAACTCAGCGCGCAATCTGGGGGCCAGGGCCAGCCGTGGTGAGTTCGTGGGTTTCTTCGACAGCGACGACCTGATGGCGGTAGACCGGCTGGCTGCGCAGGTGCGGGTGTTCAATGAGAGACGTCCGGATGTGGTGCACGGGCCGGTTGCACGGTTCTACCGGGCCCGCACGGGGTATCATCTGGTCCGGACCAAGTCATTCAATCGCCTTGGTAGACCGGCTTTCAGGGCCTGGCTGCGGGGTTCTCCTCTGCTCCTGCCCATGTGTCTCATGAGCCGCGGTTTCTGGACCGCGTCGGGCCTCTCGATGAGCGGCTGGTGGGCGGCAAGATCGGCTCCGAGTACTTGGCCCGACTGTTGGGCGCCGGACCATCGATGGAGCTCTGCGAGAGCGGCCCAATATTCTACCGGAGGCATTTGCGGTCCATGACGCACAACAACTCTCCGCAGGCCTTTGCCAACGTCATCTACTGGTTGACCAGGCTCGAAAGACGGCTGGAGAGGGAGGGGTGTCTAGAGAGCTACCGCGCAGAACTGGCCGGAAAGTACCGGGAGTATGCCGTGGATGCGTACCGGGACGGAGTCGCCGAGATGGCCGAATACTGTGCCTATAAAGTTGCGGAGCACGATCCCGCCGGCTGTACCGATGGTGTGGGCCTTGGGTGGATGACCTTGGCGCTTCTGGGTATTAGGAACAGTCTGCGGGCCAAAGGCTGTTCAGCCAGGGCCCGACGCTGGGCGGTCAGGACGTGCGCTGCAATCGGGTTCCCGCTGGTGCCTGAGGAGGCTGCGTGGGTCGCCGAACTGCCACTGAACCATGCCTGAGTCCGGGATCCGATGAGGACTGATGCCGCATGTCCCTGGCCCGTTCGCTACGCGGAGCCCGACCCATCTGCATCGCCCGCGTCTCAGCGTACTTGCTGAAGACTGAGCAGACCACTAGGCCGTGAGCCCCGCGCGGTCGCCGACGAAACCTGACTGCGGGTGCATCCACGTTAATGCGGGCCGGGCCCACCTGCGAGGGCAAGCCCGCCGTCGGGATTGCCCTCGCAGTCAGAGGGCGTCGCCTCGTCGCGAGATGGTTGTTGAAGCCTCTTGGCTGCGGCCGCACGGCCGCGCCAGGACGCCGACGGGGAGGATTCCTATCGACCCTCGTGCCTCGGGTCGACAGGAATCCGTGTGCCCGGCCCGCATTAACGTGGATGCACCCCCTGACTGCGGGCGCTCCGGAAAATTCTTGACTCCCCGTCGATCATGTGGTACTGAATGCCCGCCGCCGCGTGACTGGCGAAGGTGGAGCACCACCGTGGAGCGGGGCGGCATGAGAGACGCAGCCGAACGCCTGGGCTGAGCGCGCAGTAGAACGAACGTGCGGCGGAGGACCCCAGGCATGCCCCGGAAGCCGGAACCCTTCAAACGCGGACGTTGGTCGGTGAAGATCGACGTCCAGGACTTCATCTACCGCAACTACTCCCCCTACGAGGGCGGGCCGGAGTTCCTGTCCGGGCCGACCGCCCGCACCCGCCGGCTGTGGGCCAGGGTCCAGGGGTTGATGCGCCGGGAGCGCCGCAGCGGCGGAGTCCTGGACATCGACACCAGCGTGCCGGGCGGCATTCTGTCCCACGGGCCCGGATACATTGACCGGAGGAACGAGCTCATCCTCGGCCTGCAAACCGACCGGCCGCTGCGCCGCGCGGTCAAGCCGGTCGGCGGGGTGCGGCTGGTGGAGCGCGCCTGCCTGGCCCACGGCCGGAGGCTAAGTCCGCGCATCTCCGAGATCTACTCGAAGTACCGCAAGTCGCACAACGAGGCGGTCTTTTCGGTCTACACCGAGGAGATGAAGCTGCTGCGCCGGCTGGGGATCATCACCGGGCTGCCCGACAACTACGCCCGCGGCCGGATCATCGGCGACTACCGGCGGGTGGCCCTCTACGGCCTGGACCGCATCGAGGCCGAGAAGCGCGCCGACCTGGCCCGGCTCGACGACTTCGTGCAGTTCGAGACCATCCAGCTCCGCGAGGAGGTGGCCATGCAGCTGGAGGCCCTCGCGGCCATGCGCGAGATGGGCCGGGGCTACGGCTTCGACCTCTCCCGGCCGGCGGCCGACGCCCGCGAGGCCATCCAGTGGACCTACCTGGCCTTCCTGGCCGCCGCCAAGGAGTCCGACGGCGCGGCCATGTCCATCGGCGGGCTCTCCGCCTTCTTCGACATCTACATCCGGCGCGACCTGGCCTCCGGCCGGCTCACCGAGGAGCGCGCCCAGGAGCTGATCGACGACTTCACCATCAAGCTGCGCATGATCCGGCAGCTCCGGCCGCCGGAGTACGACGAGATCTTCGCCGGCGACCCGGTGTGGATCACGCTGGTCCTGGGCGGCATGTCCAGCGACGGCCGGCCCAAGGTGACCCGCACCGACTTCCGCTTCCTGCAGAGCCTCCGCAACCTGGGCCCGGCGCCGGAGCCGAACCTGACCGTGCTCTATTCGCCGCGGCTGCCCGCCAAGTGGAAGGAGTTCACGGCCGAGACGGCCATCCGCACCAGCTCGCTCCAGTTCGAGAACGACGATCTGATGCGCCCGGTGGTCGGCGACGACTACGGCATCTCCTGCTGCGTGTCGCTGCTCCGGGCCGGGGACCAGATCCAGTACTTCGGGGCGCGCTGCAACCTGGCCAAGGCGCTGCTCCTGGCCCTGAACGGGGGCCGCGACGAGACCCGCGGCGAACTGGTCGTCCCCGGGATCCCGGCGATCCGGGGCCGGTACCTGGACTACGACCGCGTCCACGACAACTTCGTGCGCGTCATCGGCTGGCTGGCCGGGCAGTACGTCCGGATCATGAACGTGATCCACTGGTCGCACGACAAGTACTACTACGAGAGCGCCCAGATGGCGCTGCTCGACACCAACGTCGACCGGCTCATGGCCTTCGGCCTGGCCGGCTTCTCGGCGGTGGTCGACTCGCTCTGCGCCATCCGCTACGCCCGGGTGGAGCCGGTCCGCGACCGGCGCGGAATGACCCGGGACTTCATCGTCCACGGCGAGTACCCGGCATTCGGCAACGACGACGAGCGCGCCGACAACCGCGCCAGGGATCTGGTCATAACCTTCATCTCCGAGCTGCGCAAGCACGCCATCTACCGCCAGGCGGCGCCGACCCTCTCCATCCTGACCATCACCAGCAACGTGCTCTACGGGAAGAAGACCGGGGCCACCCCCGACGGCCGCAAGGCCGGCGCGCCCTTCGCCCCGGGGGCCAACCCCATGTTCGGACGGGAGCGGAACGGGGTGCTGGCCAGCCTCAACTCGGTGGCCAAGCTGCCCTACCACGCGGCCCAGGACGGCATCTCCAACACCTTCTCGATCGTCCCATCCGCCCTGGGGCCTGACCCCGCGGCGCGCCGGGCGAACCTGGTCGGCATCCTCGACGGCTACTTCGAGAAGGGTGGCCAGCACATCAACGTGAACGTGCTGGACCGCGAGCTGCTCCGCGAGGCCATGCGCCACCCCGAGAGGCACCCGCACCTGACCATCCGGGTGTCCGGATACGCGGTGCACTTCACCCGGCTCTCGCGCGAGCACCAGGAGGAGATCCTCCGGCGCACGTTCCACGAGATGATGTGAGGGCGGGGACGTGTTCTACCGCAGAGGGCGCGGAGCGCGCAGAGGACAACAACGGCGAATGCCGGTCGATGGGCAATTTGATGATTCGCCGTTGTCCTCCGCGCTCTCTGCGTCCTCTGCGGTTATGCTCCCGCGTTTCGTCCCGATGGGCGGTGGTTGAGTGAAGGCCCCCGTCGGACGGGTCCACTCGGTCGAGACGCTGGGCACGCGCGACGGCCCGGCGCTGCGTTGCGTGTTCTTCCTGGCCGGCTGCAACTTCCGCTGCCGGTTCTGCCACAACCCCGACACCTGGTCGGCGCGCGGCTCGAAGCGGATGGCCGTCTCGGAGGCCGCCGAGCGGCTGGAGCGGCTGATCCCCTACCTGCGGGGCAGGGGAGGGGGGGTGACCGCATCGGGCGGCGAGCCGGCGCTCCAGCCGGCCTTTGTCGAGGGGGTCTTCCGTGCGGCGCACGGCATGGGCCTGGCCACCGCGCTCGACACCAACGGCAGCTGTCCGCCGCGCCGGCGCAGGCGACTGCTCGCCGTCACTGATGTCGTGCTTCTGGACGTGAAGGCCTCCGAACCGAAGCTGCACCGCCGGCTGACCGGTGCGCCGCTCGGGCCGGTCCTGGCCTTCGGGCGGATGGCCGCCCGGATTCCGGGAAGGCTCGTCATCCGCCGCGTGCTCCTGCCCGGCGTCAACGACTCACCGGAGGAGCTGGACGCTCTGGCCAACTACGCGCTGTCGCTCGCCAACCGGCCGGAGATCGAGCTGATCCCCTATCATCGCCTGGGCGTCCACAAGTGGGCCGAGCTGGGCAGGCGCTATCCGCTGGAGGGGCTCAAGCCGCCGACCGCCGGCAAGTGGCGCGCCGCCGCCCGCCGGCTGGAGACTCGTGGGCTGGTCGTCCGGCGAGGGTGAACCGGCGCCTATCCGGGGATGGGGCAGGGGACCGATTCAGCCGCAAGAACGCACAAGAGTCGCAAGGGGCGTTCGTCCAGGGGGCCGGGATCCAAACTCTTTGCGCATCTTGCGCTTCTTTGCGGCAACGGCTTCTAGCCCGCCGTCCTCGCCGGGGCCACCTCCAGTTCCTCGGCCCACGCCGCCCAGGTGTCGTCGCGCTCGCGGTTGACCGCGGAGATCATGGCGAAGTACTTCTCCAGCGGCACGTACTCGGGCACGCTGTTGCCGGTGCCCAGCGCGTAGCCGCCGCGGGTCCGGGAGCGCTCGATCATGCCCCGGGAACGTTCGTGAACCTGCTGCGGCGTCGAACGGCAGACGAAGTCGACGTCTATGCCGCCGATGACCGCGATGCGGCCGGCCAGGCGCTCGTAGGCCTGCTCGACCGGCTCGATGGCGTCCTCGTAGGAGTGCTTGCCGTCGTGGCCGATGACGCCGATGATGTCTTCGGTCACCTCGTGGAGTCGCCCGCAGCTGTGCATTATGCACGGCCGGCCGGCGGCGTGGGCGGCCTCGGCGATCCTCCGGTGCCAGGGGACGATGTACTTGCGCATGTCCTCGGGAGCGAGCATGGTCTGGGTCTTGAAACCCCAGTCGTCGTTGGCCCAGATGGCCCCGACGTAGTCGTGCTGGAGGGCCAGCTGGTAGTATTTCACCAGCCGCGAGCCGATGGCGTCGGAGATGGCGCCGACCAACTCCGGGTCGTCGTAGGTCAGCATGCACAGGGTCTCGTAGCCGACCATCCGCACCAGGTTCTCGAGCACGCCGCAGGGACCGATCACGATCAACTTCATGCCGTCGGGCAGCTCTCCGCGGGCGGCTTCGACCCCGTGGAGCGGGAAGCTCTCCGGGTCGGGCCAGGGGTAGCGCTCGAAGCTAGGCCGGTCGCTGATCATCGTGCCCTCGTTGAGGGAGATGGTGTTGGCGTGGGCGATCTCCTTGCGGGGGAAGCCGAAGTCCGAGGCGGCCACCGTGGCGTAGTCGTAGCCCAGGGCGCGGAAGGCGTGGATCCGCCGGACCGTCTCTCTCCCGGGCTTGCCGGCGATGCGCTTGACCGTCTCCGGTCCTATGACCAGGTCGTAGAGCGGGCCGTTCATGAAGAGTTCGCCAAGCACCGGCCGGGAGGGCGGCTGCCGTCTGAGGACCTTGAGCAGTTCCGAGAAGTCCGGCTCAGCCTTGACCGGCCCGGGCCAAGCGTTCTGGATCGCCATGATCGCCTCCTCGCTCGTTTGTCCGGATCGCCGGGGACGCCCAGCCCCCGCCTTCGCTCCGCCACTTGATTATGCACTGAAACAGGGGAGAATGTCTTTGCCGGGACCGCCAATTACGTACCCGGATCGCCGGAGGATGAGGCAATGGCCACCAAGCGCCGGGAGCCCTGGGGCGAGCTGCTGATGACGCTGCGTCCCTATGTCCGCCACTCCGGCGACCACCGCCGTCCGGCCTGGCGGATCAGGAGTCGCAAGCTGCTCGACTTCCTGCTGGTTTACATCGCCGACGGGACCGGGCGCTTCATCATCGACGGCGTCGAGTATGACGCCCGGCCCGGCGACCTCTTCTGGATCCCGCCGGACACCGCCCAC
>JAKLDR010000162.1 GCA_022703445.1 Planctomycetota bacterium
CCATCGACGGCTCCGGTGCCCGCCTGGTGCACGCCGAGGACCGCTGGCTGGGTCATCCCCAGTTCCGCCCCGGGGACAGCGGGACGCTTATCTACTGCCACGAGGGGCCCTGGGACCGGGTCGAGCGCATCTGGACGGTCCAGGTCGACGGGTCGTCCCCGCCGCGCTGTGTGCGCCCCCAGCGGGTCGGCGAGGAGCTCATCGGCCACGAGTACTTCTCCCGCGACGGTTCGGCGCTGGTCTACGCCTGGGCCGCGGCGGGCGCCGCGGGCGGCAAGGTCCCGGCTAACTCCGTGCGGCTGCTGGACCTGGCCAACGGTCAGGAGCGGGTGGTCTTCGAGGGCCGGCGCGTCAACCACTTCGCGTCCAATGCCGACAACTCGCGGATCGTGGCCGATACCAACGACCCCGAGGACCGCAACCTGTACCTGATCGACACCCGGACCGGCGCGGCCGAGCTGCTCTGCTCCTGCCGCTCCAGCCAGAAGCCGTGGCGTTCCACCCAGGACGCCCACCCGCACCCGTGCTTCTCCCCCGACGGCAAGTACGTCTTCTTCAACTCCGACGAGGACGGCTGGCCGAACTTCTACATGGCGGTCATCTGATCTGCCTTGACGCTCCCTGCGTCCCGGCCTTATGATACCTGCCGTTGCACGCCGGAGAGCTCTCCGGCGGTCTCTTCCGCCTAAGAGGATGGGAGCCCCATGCACGGCATCATCGACCAGCTGACCAGATTCACGCTCTCCTGCGTCCGGGCCTACGAGGCCGACGCCGCCGAGATCGCCGCGGCCGGCGCCGCGAAGGCGCACCCCGGCGAGTACAGCCACGAGAACTACCTGTACGCCGCGCACTGCTACCTGGCGCTCTACCTCTGCCCGGGACCGGCCAACCCCGGCGGCGGTAGCCCCGAGATGCTCGACAGACACGTCGCACTGGTCGACCGCTGGGTGGACCGCTGGACCAGGTCCATGGCCGCCGGCAAGCCGGTGGCGTACACCGAGTGGCCGCCCTTCATGACCGCGCGCTCGCTCGCGCTGCTCGGGAGCCGGATCTCCGGGGCCCGGCTCCGGCGCTGGAGCCGGATGCTGGCCTGGTGGGTGGAGCAGGAGCTGCCCAAGCCGTTCTTCTTCACCGCGCCGAATCACGAGGCCTGGCGGCTGGCCACCACGATCCTGGCCGCCCGGGTCCTGAAGCGGCGTGACTGGCTCAGGACGGCGCTCTTCCAGACCCGCCAGCTCATGCGCTACCAGGCGCCCGGCGGCTTCTGGGAGGAGGGCCGCCACCACGGCCCGTCCATGAAGTACAACAGCCTGATGCTCGGCGCCCTGGCGGTGATCGTCCGCGAGACCGGCGACCGGGAGATCCGCGCCGCGGCGGAGCGCCTGGCGCGCTTCATGGCCCGGTGGAGCTTCCCGGACGGGACGCTGGTTGGCGCCTTCGACGGCCGGCAGAGCTCGTCGCCGGGTTACTTCGGCATGCTCGTGCCGGGGCTCGAGCTCGTTCCCGAGGGCGCCGTCCACGCCGGGCGGATCCTCGACTTCTGGGAACGCGCCGGCTGGCTGGACACGCCCCGCGCGGTGGGGCCCAGCAACTGGTACGCCTACTTCGGGATGCCCTTCGCGGCCGAGACGCTCCTGCACTACGTCCGCGACCGGCGCTCGCCGCGCGGCGCCGGCTCGGCGCGGCTGCCGCTCGACGGTCGCAAGGCCACGCTCGAGAGCCACGAGCCGCGCTTCGACGGCCTGCTGGCCCGGCGCGGAGCCTGGGCGGCGGCGCTCTCGAGCCAGCTCTCCGACGTTCCCAAGGAGACCCAGTTCATCTACCGCCTCGAACGGCAGAGCCGGATCGAGCTGTGGCACGAGCGGGCCGGGCTCGTGGTTGGCGGCGGCCACAGTCTGATCAACGCCATCCAGCCGCTCTGCAACGCCTGGGTCGACTCGGGCTTCGCCCGTGACGTCGGCGGCTACGCCCGGTCCTCCGGCGACATCGGCAGCCCGGAGATGGCCCGGCGCCGGGCGATGTACTACCCGCGCGCGGCGACCAGCGGCACCGCCGGCCGGAACCTCTGGCTGGAACTCACCTTCGCGCACGCAGAGGTCCGTTTCGAGATCGAGCCGAAGGGTGGGGCACTCGCCATTCGCTACCGCTACGAGGCGGTGGGCCTGCGCGAGCTGCGCGTGAGCCTGCCGCTGGTCCTGTGGCGGACGGCGCGTGGCTTTGCTGACGGCCGGGAGTTGCGCGTGCCGGCGGCCCCGGCGCAGCGGAAGAAGCAGCGCGGCCCGGCGCTGGTCGAGGAGGGCGGGGCGCTCTGCGGGGAGCCGTTCTCGGTCTCGCCCGTGCGGCGCGAGGTCGCGGTGGAGACGCCGCTCTTCGGAACCCGCGCCACGCTCCGCGTCCCGTCGGCGGGGAAGACCCGCGTCCTCTGGCCGCTCTGGCCGCTCCGCACCTACGGCCGGCTCTTCGCCGACGAGCGCTTCCCCAGCTTCTTCTCGATCGCGCTGGTGGAGACGGTCCTGGCGGAGCCGGGGAGGGCGGGGCAGGGGGCGTGGGAACTGCGTGTGAAGTAAGGCGGGGGCGGAGTTCCCCTCATCCCCGCGGGAGGACGAAGCCATGTTGAGAGTCATCCATGTCATCTTGGTCCTTTCGTTGGCGGTCTGTGCATCGGGAGTCTCTGGCGAGGCGGACGTGAAGAAGGTCGAGCCGGCGCTCCAGCCTGACCAGGCGCTGCTCGCCAAGCTCGCCGCCCTGGGCGACAACAGCAGCGTCGTCCTCGAGGGCACCAAGGTCATCTCCGAAGGCCTGGGCGACTTCGCCAAGGGCTGGCACAACATGGCCAAGACCGGCCCGGCCGGGCGCGACTACACCATCAAGATGGCCTGGATGGCGGACCGCCAGCGGGCCTTCTTCTGCGGCGCCAACCACCAGTCCCCGCACCGCTTCAACGACGCCTGGGAGTACGACCTGGCCGCCAACACCTGGGTGCTGCTCTACGTCCCGGACTACAACGACTGCGGCAAGGTCGGCGACTACGACAAGCAGACGCTGGAGATCAAGGACGGCTGGCTGCGCACCAAGAAGGGCGGGCCGGGCCACCCCGCCCACACCTGGTGGGGCCTGACCTACAACCCAGAGACCAAGTCGGTGCTCTGGTTCTGCGCCTGGCCGTCCTACCGCCTCAAGGAGAAGCTCGAAGCCATCGGCGCGAAACCAGAGGACCTCTACAAGGGCCCGCCGGTCTGGACCTTCCTGCCGGCCGAGCGCAAGTGGGAGCCGCTGCCCACCGCCCAGCCCTGGCCGCGTAGCGTCTTCGGGGCATCGCTCGAGTATGTCCCAGAGCTCAAGGGCGCGGTCTGGCAGTACGGCGGCGAGTCCTGGCTGCTCGATGACGCCAAGAAGAGCTGGAAGCAGCTCCCGGCGTCGAAGACCGGCTTGCCCATCGAAACGCTGGTCTGCTACGACCCCGGACGCAAACTGCTCATCGCCCAGCGCGGCGCCTCGGAGAAGACCCCGGCCAAGACCTGGCACTGCTCGCTGGCCGGCGGCGCCCCGGCCGGTTGGGAGGTCGCCGTTGACGGGGGCGAGCAGCCCATCGGCCACGACGCCAGGTCGCTGATGTACTTCGACCCGGTCGGCAAGGTGGCGCTGCAGTACGAGTGCGGCGACAAGGCCATGTGGGCCTACGACTCCGACGCAAAGAAGTGGACCAAGCTCGCGCCCCAGGGCCCGCCGCCGCCCTTCGAGAAGGAGCGGGTCGTTGGCTACCTCGACCCGGCGCGCAACGTCTTCGCCGTCATAGGCTACGGCAAGGTCTGGTGCTACCGGTACAAGAAGGCGTCGTGACGGCGGGCCGGGAACGCTGGCCGCCCGTTGAAAAGGCTTTTCGACTCAAGGAGCAGGGGAACAGGTGAGCAGTAGGCCGCAGGAGAGCGTCATCGTTCACGCTGCGGCCCTTGGCATCTTGCCTGCTCGCCTGTTCATCTGCTCTCCTGCTCTAGCAGGCCGTCTTTCAGCGGCCTGCTAGCTCCCGACTATGTGGCAGGCGATGCCCTTCTTCGACACGTAGATGTGGGAGAAGGTCGAGTCCTCCGCGGCGCCGTGCCAGTGCTTCTCCCCGGCGGGGATGAAGATCACGTCTCCGGGGTTGACCACCCGCCGCTCGCTCTCGGTGGCGACGATCCCCTTGCCGGCGGTGACCACCAGCACCTGCTCGCAGTCGTGGATATGGAGCACGTTGCGGACGCCCTTGCCGAAGTTCACGACGTTGAAGTCGTACTCCTGGCTTTCGGGCAGCAGCTTCTGCAGGGTGACGTCGGGGCCGGTGAAGAGCGGACCGGCGAAGGACTTCTTCTCGGGGTCACGGGTGTTGACGACCTTCATGTTGTCCTCCTTCGGGACGTGGCCGGGAGCCGGCGGGCGCGCAGCGCCGCCAGGGCCTTGCGGGCCTCCGCGACGTCCCGGGCAATCTGGGCGGCGAGTTCCTCGTCCGACTCGAAACGGCGTTCCTCGCGGAGCTTGCTGACGAATTCGACCTCCACCGTGCGCCCGTACAGGTTGCCGCCGCCGCGCAGCAGGTGGGTTTCGACCAGCAGGTCCCGGCGTCTGCCGGGGGATGGCCGGGCTCCCGGCGCGGTCGGGCGGAAACCTACGTTGGTGACGGAGGGCAGTGCCGGGCCGTCATCCACGTGGGCCACCGAGGCGTAGACGCCCATCGGCGGGCGGACCTCGCGGTGGAGGTCCAGGTTCACGGTCGGGAACCCCAGCTTCCGTCCGTGGCCACGCCCGTGGACCACGGTGCCGAGCACCGAAACCCGCCGGCCCAGCAGGCACTCGGCCCTGTCGAGGTGCCCGTCGAGGATCGCCAGGCGTGCCGCGGAGCTCGAGACCACCCCGCCGCAGGCCCGAATCGCCGCGGTCCGGCGGACTTCGAAGCCCAGGTGGGCTCCGATCCGGCGCATGGCCGCGTAGTCCCCGCCGGCGCCGCGGCCGAGCCGCGCGTCGTGGCCCATGACCAGCCCAAGCGCGCGCAGGCCGCCGGCCAGGTAAATCCGGGCGAATTCCGCGGCGCTGACCCTGGCCAGCTCCGGCCCGAACTCGAGCTCTAGGACCTGCCTGACGCCGGCGCGCTCCAGGAGCCGCAGCCGGTGCTCTGGGCTGGTGAGCAGGTCCAGCGGTTCGGCGTTGGGCATCGAGACCCGCGGCGGCCGCACGAAGACCACCGCGGAGGGCACGGCGCGGAGTTGGCGTGCCCAGCGCACCATCTCGGCCAGGACGGCGGCATGGCCGACGTGGACGCCGTCAAAGGTGCCGACGGCCACCACCGCCGGCCGGCGCGCGCCGCGCGAGCCGACCAGTTCCTTGAGGGAGCGGAAAACCTTCACTTGGCGGCTTCCCCGGACAGGTCCGGCGTTTCACGCCGGCCGGTCCGGGCCGAGCGGTAGATGGCCTCGAGTACGGCCACGTCGCGGAGCCCGTCCTCGCCGGTGACCGGCGGAGCCTGGCCGGCCAGGATCGCGCGGGCGAAGGCCCCGTGCTGCTCGAACTCGGAGCGGAGCGGGGCCCGGAGACGCTCGAGTTCCTCGGCACCGAAGACCGATTCCTGGTCGCCGCCGGGGAGGTCGAGGACCCGGCCCTTCCAGGGGGAGTCGAGCTTGACGCGCAGCGAGCCGTGTTCCAGGACGGCGTAACCGGCGGTCCCGTAGATCTCGGTGCAGTTGCGCTCCGATGCGTAGCTGGCCTCCAGAGCCAGCACCGTGCCGCCAGCCAGGCGGGTCACCGCCGAAGTGATGTCGTCGCCCTCGAAGAGGTCTCGGCTGGCCAGGTTGTCGGAGAAGGCGGAGACCGACTCCACCGGCCGGCCGGCCAGCCAGGGCATGAGGTGGATGGCGTGGATGCCGATCAGGGCCATGCCGCCGCCGCCGACCAAATCCTTCTTGCGGCGCCAGTAGTCCTCGCCGCGCCCCCATAGCTTCCAGCCGGTGCGGGCCCCGCGGTGGGCCATCCGGCCGCGCATGGACAAGAGCGTGCCGAAGGCCCCGCCGGCGATCATGGCCCGGAGTTCGTGGTTGAGCGGGTCGTTGAGGTTGCTCATGAACATGCCGACCGAGCGGCCGGCGCGGCGGGCGGCCTCGACGATCCTGCGGCACTCGGCGACGACCGGGGCCATGGGCTTCTGGAGGTAGACGTGCTTGCCGGCGGCCAGCGCGGCCACCGACTGGCTCTCGTGCAGGTGATTGGGGGTGGAGACGTCCACGGCGTCGATGTCGGCGCCAAGGCAGTCCTCGAACTTCAGGGTGTAGGGGATGCCGTATTCGGCGGAGAGCTCCTGGCAGCGCTTCTCGTTGAGGTCGCAGAGCCGGACGAGGTCGACGCCGGGGGCGGCGACGTAGTCCTTGAGCACCAGGCGGCTGAAACCGAGCCCGACCAGGGCTATGCGCAGTTTGGAGGCGGAGGGCATGGTCTTCCTTTCGAGGCCTGAACCTGGCCCGATGATACCTCACGACTCCGGGGCGTCAAATCGTCAAACCGCGGAGGTTGACGGCGGGCGGGTGCGGTTATATGATTCGGGGGGTCAGGTTCCCGCAGGCTGCCTTGTTGCGGGAGGAGGCCGGTTTGGCGCACATCCCCAGGGCCCTGGTGGTCGAAGACGACGCCCGTATGCGGCGCATCGTGGCCAAGGTGCTTACTGGCTGCGGCATGATCGTCCGGGCCGCCGGGGATGGTGTGGAGGCCCTCAACGCCTTCCGGGCCAGCCGGGAGGAGCCCGAGCTCATATGCGCCGACATCCGCATGCCCAACATGGACGGTCGCGAGTTCGCCAGGCGGCTGCGCCACGAGGGCGTGGACGTGCCGATCATCTTCGTGTCGGGCACGATCGCCAAGGACCAGGAGGGCTATCGCGAGAAGAGTCACGTCTATCTGGTCTCCAAGCCCTTCAGCCCGAATGACCTGGCGGCCATTGCCAAGGATATGCTGGCCAAGCCCCGTCCGCGGCTGGGTGCCCGCTCGGTGGCCGCGCCTCTGGGCGGGCCTGCTGATCTCGCGCCGCTGCCTCCCGACCCGAGCTCCACCACCGGCTTCAGCCCGGAGGACTTCCCGAAGAAGGCGAAATCCGCCTGCCTGGTCGTTCCGCAGTCTCCGGACCGGCCGTTCAGTGGCGGAGGACAGGCGCCGGCCGTGGACGGGGAAGCTCCAGCTCTCCAACCTCAGCCCCTGCCCCAGCCGGCCTCCCCGGGCGGGCGCAAGACCAAGAAGGCCCACGAGACCACGGTCATCTTCCTCAAGCCCATCTCGGCCACGGAGGTCCCTTCGGCCAGCCAGTCGTCCTTCGGCCTGCGCCGTGAGTCCGGAGAGGAGGGGCCGGCTCCGGCGGCGGCCCAGAGTACCACTCCGGCCAAGTCCTCGGCCGCGCCCGAAGCCAAGGTCCCTGTGCCGCCGGCCACCAAGGGGGCCGTTGCTCCGGCCGCCGGTGTGCCGGCGGTTTCGGCTGCCCCGGTCCCGCCAAGCGGGGCGGCAGCGGCCGCCGCAGCCTCCCCCGTGCGAAACGTCAACGTCGAGCGGCGCATCTACGAGAGCGATGTGCCGGGGCAGTCGAAGCCCGGCAACTGGATCCCCCGGCTCATCATCTGGACGGAGGAGAGCGACCGGGAGGCGCAGCGGCTCTGGTGCGAGATCGTGGCCTCGGCCCTGGGCACCATCCAGGCCGCCGGCGGGCTGCAGGCCTTCGCCTTCGCGGCAGCCCCGGCCAACGAAGCCCCCAAGCGGCGCTGGAGGGTGCGCGCCGGCGTGCGCATTGACGGGGCGCTCTTCCAGGCCATCCTGACCCGGAAGCTCCGCGGGCTGCTTCTGCTGGCCCCGCGAGAGCTGGAAGCGGGGGTCTTCGATCAGTTCCTCTCCGCGGAGCACCTGGACCGCGGCAATGTGCTGACCCTGGGCTCGATCCTGGCCGACCTGGACTGCACCGGCCGCGAGCCCCTGGCCGAGCTCACCTTCCTCAAGGAAGAGACGGCCTTCCTGCATTCGCTCAACGCGGCCTGCGGCCGGAACGGCTGCGCCATGCGCCGGGCGGAGTGGAAGCCGCGGAGCTGAGCGCGAATGCGCGCCCTTGACAGCCTCCGCGGAGGCGGATATGCTCTGCCCGGTGCCGAACGGGCGCACCCGTACCTCAGGAGGACGTTGCTCAGATGGCCAAGCTGAAGAAGAGTTCCAGGGTGATCCGGCCCAGTTCCAGGCGCACCATCCCGGTCAAGGATCGCCCCGAGAAGCGTTCCATGGAGAGCGAGGCCCGGCGCGTGTCCATGCACGCCGTGTCCGGCGGCGAGTTCCTGGACCGCCTGAGGGCCCACTACCGCGAGTGCCGGCGCAAGGACGTGGACATCGAGGCCGAGGTGCAGGTCTACCTCGCCGACGGCACCTACTTCGACAAGGGCACCGCCAAGGTGGCCAACGTCTCGGCCTCCGGGGCGCTCCTGACCAACGTGCAGCTCAAGGGCGAGAGCCTGCCTACCGGCCAGTTCGTCATGCACGTCACCATGCGCGGCGGCCAGTACAACGGCGTGACCATCAAGTGCAAGCCGGTGCGCCTGGTTCCGGACCGCTCCGGCCTGGGCGTGCGCCTGGACGACATCTTCGTCTCGCTGAGCGACAGCGAAGCCGGCCGCTAGCCCGGCTTCCGGGGGCGCGGCGCCTGGGGAATATCGACCCCCTGCCGCGCTGTTGAGTCCAGCGACCCGATGCGTACCGACGATCAAGCCTGACCCACCGGAGGTGCTTGTGAAGAAGTACGAGTGCGCAGCCTGCGGTTTCATCTACGATCCCCAGGCCGGAGACCCGGACAGCGGCATCGCGCCCGGCACGGCTTTCGAGGCTCTTCCCGATAGCTGGGTCTGCCCGGTCTGCGGGGCGGACAAGAGCCAGTTCAAGCCGGTCGACTGAACGGCCGCCGGTCCGGCCCATGGCCGAGGAGATCCCGCAGTTCCCCGTCTTCCGGCCGTTGGGGCTGGAGGACCGCGACCTCGTGGAGCGCGCCTTCAAAGGGCTCGGACGCGAGGCGTCGGAGTTCACCTTCGCCTGCTTCTACATGTTCCGGCAGTCGGCCGAGCCGGGCCTCAGCCGGCTGGGCGACGCGCTGCTCTTCCGCGAGCGCTGCCGCGGGGGAGGGTGGTGCCTGCTGCCGCCGATGCTGGCCGGCAGCCCGCAGGCCGCCGCCGACGCCGCCGAGGCCGCCCTGCGGGCCGCCGCCCGGGCGCCTTCCGGGGAGCTTCCCGGCCACATCTACGGCGTGACCGAGGCGCTGTGGAACGGGATCTTCGGGCCGGGCGGACGGTTCGAGCGGCGCCCGGACCGCGACAACTTCGACTACGTCTATGAGCGGCAGGAGCTGGCCGAATTGCGCGGCAACCGGTTTCACTCCAAGAAGAACCTGATCAACAAGTTCCTGCGCAACCACGCTTTCGAGTACCGGCGGCTGACCCCGGATCTCCTGGCACCGGCCAAGGCACTGGCCGAGCACTGGTGCCGGCTGCGTTGCGGTCCGGTCGGTTCGCTGTCCCGGCTGGAGACGGCCGCCCTCCAGGAGGGCCTGGACCGCGCCGACGCGCTGGGCCTGACCGTCGGTCTCATCCTGGTCGACGGCCAGGTCCAGGCCCTGTCGCTGGGCGAGCGTCTGTCCGAGGACATGGCCGCCATCCACTTCGAGAAGGCTTCTCCCGGGATCAAGGGGCTGGGCCAGCTCATGGCCCGGGAGTTCGCCGCGCGCGAGTTCACCGGCTGCCGCTTCTTCAATCGCGAGCAGGACCTGGGCAGCGCGGGGCTGCGCCGGGCCAAAGAGAGCTATTGCCCGGTGAAGATGGTCGAGAAGCACGTGGTTTCCCTGGCCGGCGACCGGCGCGGGGACGAGCACTTCCGGTACGCCCCGGAGTCGGGCGAGGAGGACGGAGCATGAAGCCGCAGGAGATCCTGCCGCGGGTCTGGTGGGTCGGGGCGCTGCACCCGGACATGCGCATCTTCGACGACCTCTTCCCGACGGCCAACGGTACCAGCTACAACTCCTACCTGCTCAAGACCGCTCAGCCCACGCTGATCGACACGGTCAAGGGCAAGTTCGGCGACCAACTCATCGCTAACCTCGAGTCCCAGATCAAGCTGACCGAGCTCAAGTACATCGTCGCCA
>JAKLDR010000163.1 GCA_022703445.1 Planctomycetota bacterium
CCCTGGCCCAGGCCCGCTTCGATGCCCTGAAGGCCGAGGCCGGGCGGATTCTGGCGGCCGGGAAGTACGACGAGAAGACCGCCGGCGCGTTCGACGAGGCGGTGAAGTGCCTGAACCGCTCGACCGGGTTCGGTCTGCCGCGCATCGACGAGCAGCGCGACGCGGCGATAGCCGAGCTGCAGAAGTCGCACGAGGCGCTGCTGGCCGACCGCGACAAGCGGCTGGCCGACGCCCGTGCGGCGCTCCGGGCTGACTTCATCGACAAGCGCGGCAAGGTCTTCGAGGCTGCCGCCCGGATGGAACCGGACGCCGCCACGGGTCAGCCGCGGGTCACGACCGCCGCCAAGCTGGCTCGCGCGACGCTGCTGACCGAGGCCTTCAAGCCGTTCGCCGGCGAGGCCACGCGCATCGTGCGCGACCTGGAGGCCCTCGATGCGTTCCTGGGCAAGATGCCCGAGATGATCAGGGCCCGGCGCGGCGCGCAGATCCGGATTATCAGCGACGACCGCGGTCAGGAGGAGGGCAGCCTCGAGGACGTCAAGCCGACCGGCATCGAGTTCCGGCCCAAGGGCATGCCCGTGGGGGCCGGGGTGACCGTGCCGATGCGCAAGATCTCCCCGGCCTGCCTGGCGGAGCTCGCCGGCCTGTCTCCCAGCGCGCCCGGCGAGTGCTACCTGACGGGACTGCTGGCCTTCTTCTCCAACCGGCCGGGCGACGCCGTGGCCCCCCTGGAGACGGCCGCCCGCCAGGCCGCCCTGCGCGCGGATGCCGAGTACTACCTGGCCATGGCCCGGACGACGCAGAAGACCGTGCGCGAACAGCAGGCCGGCGACCGGCTCAGGGACTGCCGCGAGCGCTTCAGGCAGTACAAGGATGCCAAGGTGCCCGATGGCGACCCGCGCTGGGTCGCGCTGCGGGCCGAACTCGAGAAGCTGCAGAAGGACTTCGCCGATACCGACGTGGTCAAGGCCAACCTGGGGGAGTAGGCGGGGCGGGGGAGGGGAGGCTGGACGATGCGCTTGGATCGTGCGTTTTCGGCGGCGCTGGCCGCGGCTCTGCTGGGCCTGAGCGGATTCGCCGGGGCCGGCGAGCCGACCATCTCCGAGATGCTGCAGGAGGCCACGGCCCGCTCGCAGAAGGCCCCGGCCGAGACGACGCCGACGGCGCCGGGGGCCGAGAGCGAGTACCTCCGCAACATGAAGGCCAGGCTGGAGGCCGAGGCCAACCGCCGCTTCAAGGACCGGCGGGGAGACATGATCGGCCTGGGCGACCTCTATTTCGACATCCAGAACTTCGATGCGGCGATGGCCAACTGGAACTCCGCGGTCCAGAAGCTGCCCAATGACTGGCAGGTGCGCGCCGGATACGTCCACCAGCGGCTCTGCCGCCTCTACACGATGAAGGGGCAGAAGGAACTGGCCGCGCAGATGCTCGAGGAGTCCACGACGCGGGCTCCGAATCCGGGGGTCATGCACCACGTCGACCGCCTCAAGACCTGGGCCAAGGAGTTCCCGCTCAGCGAGGAGTCCGGCAAGGACCTCAAGGCGGCCGTCGGGAAGGCCGGGGTCTCGGACAAGGATGCGGAAAACCGCTGGAAGCTGCTGCTTCTCTATCGCGAGGCGTACCCGATGCGGCTCGACGAGTTCGTCGAGCTGATCAAGTTCATCGATCTGTATCCCAAGGACCAGCGGGTGGCGGTCTCCGGCGAGGCCGACTGGCGCCTGATGGAACTGATGATGACGTTCGGGATCAACGACGAGGCCATGCGGCTGGCCGAGCAGTTCCGGGCGAAGTTCCCGAAGAGCGGGCTGACCAGCGGCGGCGAGGCGTGCTGGCGCCTCGGCGACTGGTCGGGACGGCTGGGGCGCCCGGCCGACGCCCTGACCTACTACCGGGAGCTGCGCGAGAAGTACCCCAAGCACTGGGCCCCGGGCAACGGAGAGGCCGCCTGGCGGATCGGGGAGTGTTGTCGGGAACTGAAGCGCTGGCAGGAGGCCGGCGATGCCTTCAAGGAAGTCCGCGACAAGTACAAGGACCACTGGACCTGCAATCCTCCCCCCGGCCAGCAGGCACTGATCAACGAGCGCATCTTCGAGGCCACGAAGAACGGGGCCAGGTGACGCCAGGGCTGCGGCCGCGTTCGGCCGGCCGGGCCGCGGCCGGGCGCCAAGGAAAATGCGGAAATATTCGAAACCGGGCTTGACAAATTCCGGCAGCATGCTTAATATGTCGTCCGTCGTCATCAGCAAGAGCCTTCTGCTACTGTGAATTGCCGGATTGCGGCCAAGGCAGCCCGGCGGCAGAACCGACTCCGATGACCACACTTCGATCGGCCGGCTGCACCGGCGAACGGTGCCCGGGCGATCGCGATCTTTTTTTTAGGTGGTGGACACAGATGGAGCTGCCCGTCTACAACGAAGCTGGCGAGGTGACCGGCAAGGTCGAATTCGATCCTGCCGTGCTTGGAGACAAGGTCAAGCGCCGGCTGCTTCACCAGGCCGTGGTCATGTTCGAGGCCCGCCAGAGGGCGGGCACGGTCAAGACCAAGACCCGCGCGGAGCGGGCCGGATCCGGCAAGAAGCCCTGGAGGCAGAAGGGCACTGGCCGGGCGCGAGCCGGCGCCAAGCGGAGCCCGCTGTGGAGGAAGGGCGGCATCATCTGGGGTCCCAAGCCGCGCGACTTCTCCTACAGCATGCCGGTCAAGGCCCGCCGCGAAGCCCTGCGCAGCGCACTGCTGGCCAAGTTCCTCGATAAAGAAGTCAAGGTTATAGACAAGCTGGATTTCGACGCCCCCAAGACCAAGCGAATCGCCGCCATGCTCGAGAAGCTCGGAGTCAACAGCAAGTGCCTGGTGGCGGTCAAGAACCACAATGCCAACGTCTGGAAGAGCATCCGGAACATCGAGCGGGCCTCGCTGAGCCCGGTCAGCGACCTCAATGCCTACGAAGTCCTGCGCAGTGGGCAGCTGATCTTCACCCGGGATGCGCTGCAGAGCCTCCCCGAGGCGGTGCGGAAATGAACGATCCTTACATGATCATTGTGCGGCCGGTGGTCACCGAGAAGAGCTACGCTCATGCCCACGGCACGGCGTGGAAGGCCAGCGGGAAAGAGGGCGAAGTCAACCGCTGGTACACCTTCGAGGTCCACCCCAAGGCCAACAAGCACGAGATCCGCGAGGCGGTCGAGAAGCTCTTCGACGTCAAGGTCATGGCCGTGCACACCATGAAGGTGCGGGCCAAGCACCGCCGGGTCCGGTACCAGGTGGGGCTGACCCGCCAGTGGAAGAAGGCCATGGTCCGGCTCACTCCGCAGTCCAAGGCCATAGAGGGGTTCTAACGTGGGACTGAAGCAGTACCGACCGATGACTCCGGGCAGCCGCCAGCGGCTGGCTTTCGATTTCTCGGAGATCACCAAGGACCGCCCCGAGCGGCGGCTGACCGAGGCCGTGCGCAAGTCGGGCGGCCGTGACAACTACGGTCACGAGACCAACATCAACAACGGCGGCGGCCATCGCCGGCGCTACCGGATCATCGACTTCCGGCGCCAGAAGGACGGCATCCCGGCCAGGGTGGCGGCGATCGAGTACGATCCCAACCGCTCGGCGCGCATCGCGCTCCTGCACTACGCCGATGGCGAGAAGCGCTACATCCTCTGTCCGGACACCCTCGAGGTCGGCGCCAAGATCATGAGCGGTCCGACGGCCGAGCCCGAGACCGGGAACTGCCTGCCGCTCAAGAACATCCCTCTGGGCACCATCATCCACAACATCGAGATCAAGCAGGGCAGGGGAGGGCAGATTGCCAGGTCGGCGGGGATCATCGCCCGGCTGCTGGCCAAGGAAGGCCCTCACGCTCACATCGAGATGCCCAGCGGCGAAGTCCGGCAGGTGAGCATCGAGTGCCGGGCCACCGTCGGGCAGGTCGGCAACCTCGACCACCAGAACGAGGTGCTCGGCAAGGCCGGCCGGTCCGCCTGGCGGGGCATCCGGCCCCACGTCCGCGGCGTTGCCAAGAATCCCGTTGATCACCCCATGGGCGGCGGCGCCAGCCGGCGGCACGGCGGCAGGCCTCCGTGCTCGCGGACCGGCCTGCTCTCCAAGGGCGGGCGGACGCGCAAGCGCAAGAAGTACAGCAACGTCGACATTCTGCGCAAGCGCAAGAAGCTCGTTGAAGCCTGATTGCAGGCGGGGAATTAGCTCATGAGCCGATCGCTTAAGAAGGGCCCGTTCATCGACGCCAAGTTGCTCCGCAAGGTGCTCGCCCAGAAGAGCTCCGGCGGACGCGACCCCATCAAGACCTGGCGCCGGGCCTGCACGGTGGTTCCGGAGTTCGTGGGCCACAGCTTCCTGGTGCACAACGGCAACCGGTTCAACAAGGTGTTCATCACTGAAGAGATGGTCGGCCACAAGCTCGGCGAGTTCTCCCCGACCCGCATTTTCCGCGGGCACAGCGGGGTCAAGTCGGCCGAGGAGAAGAAGGCCGAAGAAGGCGGCAAAGAGTGAGCGCTAAGACAGTGAGTGGGATCGGGGCCCCCGAGACGGTCTTCCGGGCCAGCCACATGCGGGCCAGCACCAGCGTGAAGAAGTCCAGGCCGGTGATCGACCTCATCCGTGGCCGGCGCGTCGCCGAGGCTCGGGATATCCTGCGCTATACCCCCAAGCGCGCAGCTTACTACATCGACCGGGTGCTGCAGTCGGCGATAGCCAACGCCGAAAACACCGGGCGCGTCGACGTCGACGACCTGGTGGTCTGGCGCTGCTGGATCGATGAGGGGCCGGCCAGGCCGGGGCGCTGGAAGTTCGCCGCCCACGGGCGCGTCAGGCCGATTCGCAAGCGCACCAGCCACATCAGCGTGGAGCTCGCCGTGGTCGAGCCGGAGCGGGAATCCGAGAAGAAGCCCCGCAAGGCTGCCGGCCGTAGCGGCGCCAAGAAGGCGAAGGAGTAGAACTTGGGCCAGAAGTGCCATCCCTACGGCTTCCGGGTCGGCATTACCCGCGACTGGCGCAGCCGCTGGTATGCCAACAAGCAGGAATACGGCAAGTACCTTGTCGAGGATCAGAAGATCCGCAAGCTGATCCAGAAACTGCTTGGGGCCATCGGCAACACCGCCGCCGCCAACGCCGGCGTGGCCGACGTGGAGATCGAGCGCACCAAGAGCGAAGTGCGCATCGTTATCCACACGGCGCGGCCGGGCGTGGTGATCGGCCGCAAGGGCTCGGCGATCGATGAACTCCGCGCCCAGGTCGAGAGGCTGGCCGCCCCGAAGAAGGTGACCGTCAACATCAAGGAAATCACCCAGCCGGAGCAGCAGGCTCAGCTGGTGGCCATCGGGATTGCCGAGCAGATCGCCAGGCGCTCCAACTTCCGCCGCGCGGTCAAGCGGGCCATCGAGACTTCGCTGGCCGCCGGCGTGCAGGGCATCCGCATCCAGTGCTCCGGCCGCCTGGGCGGCTCGGAACTGGCCCGGGTGTACAGCGCGGCTTACGGCAAGCTGCCCCTGGGCACCCTGACCGCCGACATCGACTACGGATTCGCCGAGGCTCCCACCGTGTACGGGAACATCGGCATCAAGACCTGGATCTACCGCGGCGCGATTCCGCGCGAGAGGACTAACCATGGCGCTGATGCCCAAGCGCGTTAAGTTCCGCAAGAATCACCGCGGCCGCTGCCGCGGGCTGGCCCAGCGCGGCAACGAGGTCTCCTTCGGCGACTACGGCCTGAAGGTGCTTGAGCGCGGGGTGATCCGGGGAAGCCAGATCGAGGCCTCCCGCGTGGCCCTGTCCCGCCACCTGGGCACGGCCGGCAAGTACTGGATCCGGGTCTTCCCGTACAAGTCCTATACCGCCAAGCCTGCCGAGACGCGCATGGGCAAGGGCAAGGGCGACGTGGCCTTCTGGGGATGCCCGGTCAAGCCCGGGCAGGTGGTTTTCGAGATCGCCGGCGTCGAGGAGAGCGTGGCCCGCGAGGCCTTCCGCCTGCAGGCCTCCAAGCTGCCGGTGAAGGTCAAGATGGTGAAGAGAGGGGCGCTGGCGTGAAAGCCAGAGAAATGCGCGACAAGTCGAGCGAGGAGCTCGCCGACAACCTCAACGAGGCCAAGAAGCGTCTGTTCTTCCAGATGAAGATGCAGCGGGTGAGCGGCGAAGGGGCCAAGCCCCACGAGGTCCGCAGCCTGAAGCGCGACATCGCCAGGATCCAGACCATCCTGCGTGAGCGCCAGCTCGCCGCTCCCGAGCAGAAGGCCAAGACTGGAGCCAAGTCATGAGTTCTCCGGAGCGCGGCAGCCGCGGCACGGTGACCGGGATCGTCACCTCCGACCGGATGCAGAAGACCATCGTCGTCCAGGCCGACCGGCTTACCCGGCACCCCCGGTACCAGAAGTTCGTGCGGCAGACGACTTCATACTTCGCCCACGACGAGAAGGGCGAGGCGCACATCGGCGACACCGTGGAGATCGTCGAGACGCGGCCGTTGTCGAAGAAGAAGCGCTGGCGGCTGGTTCGGGTGGTGGCCCGGGCTTCCGGCGCGGTCGAGGCCAGCAAGGTCGAAGCTAAGCCATGATAATGGAAGAAACTTTCCTGGACGTCGCCGACAACACCGGCGCGCGTCTGGCCCAGTGCATCAAGGTGCTGGGCGGCACCAAGCGCCGGTACGCCGGGGTTGGTGACGTGATCGTGGTGGCCATTAAGAAGGCCATTCCCCACGGCGACGTGAAGAAGGGCGAGGTCTGCCGCGGGGTGATCGTTCGCACGGTGAGGCCGATCCGTCGCGAGGACGGCTCCCTGGTGCGCTTCGACTCGAACGCGATCGTGCTGATCGACCCTCAGCTCAACCCCCGCGGCACGCGCATCTTCGGGCCTGTGCCGCGCGAGCTGCGCTCCAAGAACTTCATGAAGATCATTTCGCTCGCGGCGGAGGTCATCTAGGATGGGACGCAAGTTCTCCGTGGCAGAGCCGATCAAGACCATGATCCGCAGCAAGGATCTGGTCCAGGTGATCACCGGCCGGGATGGCGGCAGAGTCACTGCGCCCGGCGATGCCGAGCGCGACAAGGCCCGGCAGCAGGGCAAGCGCGGTCGGGTCCGTCAGGTTGACCGCAGGACGGGCAGGGTGGTGGTCGACGGTGTCCACATCGTGCACCGTCATGAGCGCCCGAATCCGAAGAAGGGACACCGCGGCGGGCGAGTGGACAAGGAAGCGCCGATAGCCCTGGCCTCCGTACGGCTGGTCTGCCCGGGATGCGACCGCGCTGTGCGGGTCAAGCCAGGCAGGGACGACAAGGGCCGGCTCACCAGGGTCTGCCGCGAGTGCGGAGTGGCGTTCTAGGAACGCCTTGGGGTTAGCAAGCATGGATGGCCAGGAAAAGAAGACCGACAAGCCCGAGAAGCAGGGGCCTCCGCCCGAGAAGGCGGACAAGGGCCAGAAGAAGGCCAAGCCCGGCAAGCCGGCCAAGGGCGACAAGCCCGAGCCGGCCGACAAGGGACAGAAGGCCGAGAAGGAAGTCCGAGAGAAGCTTCCTCCAGCCCGGTTGCTCGTCAAGTACAAGGGCGAGATCGTCCCGCAGCTTGTCGCCGAGCGCGGATACGGCAACAAGATGGCCGTGCCCCGGATGGTCAAGATCTGCCTGAACATGGGTGTGGGCAAGGCCAGGGAAGACGCCAAGGCCATGGAGCAGGCCGTGGGCGACATGACCCTGATCTCCGGCCAGAAGCCGGTGATCACGCTGGCCCGCCAGTCCATCAGCAACTTCCGTCTGCGCAAGGGCTTCAATGTCGGGTGCAAGGTTACCCTGCGCGGGGCGAGGATGTACGAGTTCTTCGACCGGCTGGTCAACATCACCATGCCGCGCATCCGCGACTTCCGCGGCCTGTCGCCGAAGAGCTTCGACGAGCGCGGCAACTACAACCTGGGGCTGTCCGAACAGACCGTCTTCCCGGAGATTGACCCGGACAAGGTCCAGTTCGTGCAGGGCATGCACATTACGATTGTGACTACGGCCAAGACCGCCGAGGAAGGGCAGGCTCTCCTGCGCAAGCTGGGGATGCCCTTCGCCGAGCGGTAGGCGAGAGCGACGGGAGGTCTGACCAGTGGCTCGGCTGTGTTTGAGAGTCAAGCAGCGGATGAAGCCCAAGTTCAGCACGCGGCGGTACAACCGCTGCGAGCTGTGTGGGCGGCGCCGCGCGTACTACCGCAAGTTCAGGATCTGCAGATGCTGTTTCCGGCTGCTGGCGCTCAAGGGGGAGATCCCCGGCGTGCGCAAGGCAAGCTGGTAACTGGCGGAACAGGGAACGCTCATGGCAATGACTGATCCGATCGCCGACATGCTGACGCGCATCCGTAACGGGCTGCGCAACCAGCGCCTGTCCGTGGACATGCCCAGCAGCAAGGCCAAGCTGAGCCTGGCCGAGGTCCTCAAGCGCGAGGGTTACATCAAGGGCTTCGAGCTGATCGAGGGCAAGGTGCGCAACACCCTGCGCATCAATCTGAAGTACGGAGATGGCGGTGAGCGGGTGATCGCCGGGCTCCAGCGGATCAGCCGGCCCGGTTGCCGCGTGTACAAGGGGGCGGCCGAACTGCTCCCGTACCTCAACGGTCTGGGGATTTACGTGGTAAGCACGCCCAAGGGCATGCTTAGCGACCGCGAGTGCCGTTCCAACAAAGTTGGCGGCGAAGTCCTCTGCAGCGTCTGGTAAGCGGAGTCCAAGCATGTCTCGTCTGGGGAACAAACCTGTAGCGCTGCCCGCGGGGGTCGACGTTTCCTGCCAGGGCGGAACGATCAAGGTCAAGGGCCCGAAGGGGGAGATGACTCTTCCCCTGAAGGGCAGCATCTCCGTCAAGGTCGACGGCCAGGCCAAGGTCGCCCAGGTGGTGCGCTCCAGCAACGCGCGCCAGGAGCGGGCCTACCATGGTCTGTTCCGGTCGCTCCTGGCCGGGATGGTCACCGGGGTGACCCAGGGATACAGCAAGGAGCTGCAGATCGTCGGGACCGGATACCGCGCCGCCATGGAGGGCAGCGTTCTGGTCCTGAACGTCGGTCTGAGCAATCCGGTGCGCTTCCAGGTGCCCAAGGGGCTGAATGTCACCTGCCCCTCCCAGACCCAGATCATCATCGCCGGGGTGGACAAGCAGCTGGTCGGCGCCTTCGCCGCCGAGGTCCGGCTGACCCATCCTCCGGACCCCTACCACGGCAAGGGCCTGCGCTACCGCGACGAAGTGGTGCGCAAGCTGACCGGCAAGACTTTCGGTTCGACTGCGACCTAGGTTCGAGAGAGGCGCGCAAATGAAGAGTCCTGTGCAGGTTCTCATCGGACGGGCCAAGAGGCACCTGAGGGTGCGCAAGCGGGTCTTCGGGACCGGCCAGCGCCCGCGCCTCTGTGTCTTCCGCAGCAACACCCACATCTTCGCGCAGATCATCGACGACCAGCGCGGGCACACCCTGGTCGCCGCCGGATCGCTCTCCAAGGAACTGCGCGACGGCCTCGGAACCAAGAAGGGGCGGGGCAAGCAGGCGGCAGCACTGGTTGGCAAGCTGATCGCCGAGAGGGCCCTGGCCCAGCAGGTGAAGGACGTGGTCTTCGACCGGGGCGGGTACAAGTACCACGGACGCGTCAAGGAACTGGCCGACGCTGCGCGCAAGGCCGGACTGAAGTTCTGAGCCATGGGGAAGGAGAGAGCTTTGCAAGCACAGGGCAGTCCTGCTCCTGAAGACTACATGGAGATGGAGGAGCGGGTAGTTGACATCTACCGTTCCGCCAAGGTGATGAAGGGCGGGCGCGTCTTCCGCTTCGGGGCTGTTGTGGTTGTCGGAGACGGGGCCGGCAAGGTCGGCTACGGCTACGGCAAGGCCCGGGAAGTCCCCCAGGCCATCGAGAAGGCGCTCAAGGGCGCCAAGAAGAGCCTGGAGCGTTTCCCGCTGGTCAACCGCACCCTGCCGCATCGGACCAGGGGGCGGTTCGGAGGCAGCGACGTTCTGCTCCTGCCCGCTGGGCCGGGAACCGGCGTGATTGCCGGTTCGGCCGTGAAGGCCGTCGCCGAGTGCCTGGGCGTGCATAACCTGCTTTCGAAGTCCTACGGCTCGACC
>JAKLDR010000164.1 GCA_022703445.1 Planctomycetota bacterium
CGGGCGACGTCGTCGAAGTCGACGCCGCGTTCAGCGCAGACGCTGCGCGGTGAGTCGAGGCGCTCGCCGATGACCAGGGCGTCGGCCTGGGCGTCCTGCAGCGGCTGGATGTACTTCCAGCGCGGCGGCCGCACCCGATGGTTCAGGAGCGTACCGGCCTTGTACCGCTTCATGGCCGCGGCGCCGAGGCTCGGCAGCTCGCGCATGGCGCGCCACTGCCAGACGGGGCTCACGAACTGCTCGATGTGGTCGCGCTGGATCCGGCGCCAGCTCTGGCGGACCACGTCCATCGCCCCGCGGAAGCCGCTGAAGTTGGTCTCGGAGGCGTCGAGCATCAGGGCGACGTAAGGCATGTTGAGGGCGCCGCCCAGCTTCCGGAGCTGGTACTTGACGTGCTCGATGTGCTCGGGGTTGGGGATCGACGGCGAGTAGCCGGACAGCTTCTTGCCGCCAGGCAGCTCCACGTAGGTGCCGGGCTTCACGGCGATCTCGGTGCGGGTCGCGCCGTCCGCGCCGACCCTGGACGTCTCCGCGCCCAGCGCCGCGTTCGCCCCGCCGTAGCCCGGGCCGCCGGCGCTGGGGTTCGCCTCGATCGTCCCGGAGATCGCCGCCGCCGACTGGGCCTTGACGATCATCGCGAAGTCGAGGTCGTCGAGCATGCCCGCCTCGACCATGACCGGGTGCCACCAGGAGTAGCCGCGGTTCTGGCTGACGCGGTGGGTGCCGTAGCACTGGAACGCCACCTGGAGGCCGTTGGACAGGTAGATCTCCCGCCGCTCGACGTCGTCGGCCGAGCCCCACGGGCCCAGCGGCTGGGACTTCGCGAACCAGAAGGCCACGCGCTTGCCGCCCACGACCTCGACGCCACAGGCCATCCCGGGCTTCCAGGCGCCGGCCGGAGAGACGCAGCGGTCGCCCTCGACCACCTCCACCGTGCCGTCGTCGTTGAGCGTCCCGAAGATGTCCCCGTCCATGATCATCTGGCACTTGAGCATCCACTGGAGCTGGGCGAGGGTGCGCTCGCCCTTCCAGTCGCACGCGCGCTTGTTCCGCGCCCAGGCGTCGTGGCGGCTCCAGAGCTCGAGGTCCAGGCCCGGGTCGCCGGTGTCCGGCTCGATGGAGTACTGGCTGCCGGCGAAGAGCGAATCGACCAGCCGGGTGTTGACCTGGCCCGGCAGTGAGTCGCAGCGGTCCATGTGCCGCGCGACCTCCCGGACGTACCAGAGCTGCCAGGCGTCCAGGTGGTAGTCGCCGGTGCCGCCGAGGCCGCGGCGATTGCGCATGAAGCGGTTGTTGGGGAGCGTGGCGTCGAGCCCCGCCTTGTACTCGCGCTTCGACTCCTGGAAGAGCTCCTGCGAGGCGAGCGAGAACGGCTCGGGCGCGCCCTGGATCCTCACGACCGGAACTCCGAAACGTTGGTGTAGATGGCCCGCGGCGCCGTCGCGGAGGCCTTCGTGCCGACGAAGCTCTCGGCCGCCGCGAGCTGCTTGGCAACCTCGGCCATGCTCATCGTCACGTTGGAGCCGCCCTGGCCGGCGGACTGGGGCATCAGCACCAGGAGCGCCCGGCAGGCCGAGCGGAAGTCCTGCGCCTTGGCGAGGTCGCCGGCGCCGTCGGCATAGTCGGCGTTGGCGAGGTAGGCGGCGCGCGCGGCATCGAGCGTGGTGTATGAGGCCATCGAGTCTCCGGACTCGGGCCGAAAAAAGAACGGGCACCAGCCTGGCCGGCCAGTAGCCCGTTCTTCTTTCGCTTTCGGGGCAGACCCGTCGGCCCGCCCACCCTGTCTCTGCACCTACAGTTTACAGCCCCGCGAGAAAGAGAGTCAAGCCTTAAGTTCCCGCGGGCCTCATTTTTCTGTCGATTGTCCCGGGACAGCCGGGACAGCCGGGACAGCCTGCTCAGCCGGGACGGCGTTGTCCAAAAGGTAGTAGAAAACGTCGGCCAGGCGGGTGACCGGCATCTCCACCGGGGTCCCTCCACGGCCGACCAGCACCGTGGCGCCGGCGGCCTGCAGCCCCGCGTAGATGGCCATCAGCCGGCGCCGCCTGGCCGGAGACAAGGCCAGCTCGAGGTTCCGCGGATGGCCGGGGAACTGGCCCTCCGGATCCTCGACGAACGGCAGGCGGATGAGGACCGCGGGCTCCGACTTCTCGCCGCTCTGCGCCCCGTCCTGGTTGGCCTTCGGTTTGTCGCTCTTCTTGCCCATGGCTCTCCCTTCTCAGCGGTCCCTTACGTTCCAGGGGCGCCCGTCCGGCGTGCGCATCTCCTGGCGAGTCTCGGCATGCCCCGCCGGCGCCGCCGCCGGCAACGAGGCCTTCAGGTACATCTCGTATCTCCAGGCCGCGGCGAGGCAGCCCACGGCGCAGTCCATGCCGTGGTTCTCGCCAGTCTTGCGCCACTCCTCCTCGCCCGTCGGCAGGGTAATCATCTCCTCGGCGAGCATCTGCCGGACGAAAAGGTCCGGCAGATCCTGCGGCAGCCAGAAGCCGCCGACCTCGCCCGAGCGCCCCAGGCGGGAGTGGAACCACTTCTTGAAAACCCAGGGGTTGAAGACGTGGAGCTGCAGGCGGTCGCGCAGGGGCTTGCCCTCGCGGCTCTCGGTGTAGGCCGTCCGCGAGAACTGGAGCGGCGGGATCTGGCCCGCCGAGCTGCCGCCCTTGGCCGGGTGGAAGAGGCTGGTGCGGACCTCCCAGTTCCAGGCGTCGCAGAGCTCGAGGACCTCGGCCTCGTCCACGTTCTCCTCCGGGTCGTGGCCGGTGCCGGCCCAGCCGGAGTCGATCAACGCGATACCGGCGAACTGCCCGACCCGGAGCGTAGGGAACTGCGGCTGCTCGTTGCCGAAGGGCACCACCGGATACTCGCGGGTGGCCGCCTCGAAGACCCGGCGCCAGCCGGCGCGCGCGTCCACCGCCGTGTCCTCGCGGCCGGCGGCCACCAGCCACCCGGTGAACCCCAGGCCCCAGCCCCACACCTGCCAATACTGCAGCGCGCTGTGAACGTCGCAAAAGAAGGTCAGGAAGCGCACGCCCGCCGGGACCTGGCCCATCCGGTAGCCCTCGCGCCGGCGCGAGAGCGCGACCTCGAAGCTCGGCTTGGCGCCGGCCTCCTTGTAGATGCGGCCCAGCGTGAGGTTGACGAAGTTCTGCTGCAGGTCCGGACGCAGCTCGGCCTCGAGCCCGGCGGCGGCGATCTTCGAGAAGCTCGAGCGCGGAGAGCCGATCTCCCAGTAGTGCAGCCCCACGTGGCCGGCCGGAGGCTGGCCGTCGAGCGTCCGCCATCGGCCCCGCGACACGGCCGCCCAGCGCTCCGCCTCCGTCCAGACGGCGCCGCACGCGCCGCAGACGTAGTAGGCCAGGCCCTTGGCCTCGATCTGGTCCGGAGAATGCAGGGCGTGCCCGCGCTCGTTGCGCGGCCAGTCGACCCGGCCGGCCGGGCCCGGGAAATAGAGCAGCTCGCCGCCGCGCTCCACGCCCTCCTTCTCGCCGGCGAACTGGAGGATCTGCTCCGCGCCGCAATGCGGACAGGGCACGTAGTAGCGCAGCTGACACTCCGCGCGGTTGAGCTCGCGCTGCCCAGGCCGCTTCTCGATCGTCGGAGTGGTGGTCTTCACCACCAGCGTCCGGAGCCACCAGGCGGTCCGCTTGGAGCCTTCCGAAATCTGATTGCTCTGGACCTTGCCGCGGATCTGGTACTTGTCGAACTCGTCGAACACGACCACCGGTACGGAGCTCTCCGCCAGGTCGGCCGGCGATCCGGCGCCGGCGTAGCGCACGCGGACGCCGTTGGTGTGCAGGACCTCGTAGTCGGTGTTCCCGCGGCCGCCGGCGGGGAGCAGCTCGCGCAGCTTCGGAGAGGCGCGGAAGACGGGCTGCACGCGCGTGCGGTTGAAGCTCTTGGCCGTGGGCTGCTTCTCGCGGACCACCAGGACCGGCACGCGCAGCTCGGCGACGCAGTAGGCTATCAGGCAGATGAGGCCGAGCGACTTGCCGATCTGTGCGCTCGTGACCGCGGTGACCTCGGTCACCGCCGGGTTGCTCATGAGGTCCAGCCACCCCGCCAGGTGCGGGGCGCGGGACAGGTCCAGTGGCCCGGGGATCGGGTCGGTGGGCGGCAGGACGATGTGCTGTTCGGCCCAGGTGGAAAGCGGCAGCTCGACGGCCGGCGCCAGCGCCGCGCCGGCGAGCCGGCAGAACTCCGCTTCGCGGTCCCGGATCTCGTCGGGAGACCAGAAGGCCTCGACGGCCGGGCGGGCGGGGGCGGCCATGGTCAACGCGGCTCCACGCGGTCGATGAGCTGGTCCAGCAGCCGCACGGCGGCCGCGGCGTCGCCGGCCTCGAGCTCGCGACGGAAGATGCGCCAGGCCCCGTCCCAGAACTGGCCAGACTCGGCCGCGCGCTTCTGGCGGTAGACGCCGCGATGCTCGCGGACGATGAACTCCATCTCGGCCGGCGAGCGCGTGGCCAGGACATCGAGCACCGCCAGGCGTGCGCGCAGCGGCGAGAGACCGTCGTCTTCATGGCGGCGGACCTGGTCGCGGATGGTCACGGACGGGGATCTCCAACCACAGAGGACACGGAGGACACAGAGGACAACGGCTGGGGTTTCTGTTTGCTGTCGCCCCGAGGTTTTGCCGTCCTCCGTGTACTCTGTGTCCTCTGTGGTGAAACTTTCGTCGGCTGCCGGCGGCCGCCGGTGATCCCGGCCAGCTCGTCGTCGAACGACTTCAGGAGCTTCTTCATGGCCTCGGCCAGGCGGAGCTCCTCCTCCCGGGTATGGGCCACGGTGCGCGGCCAGGACTGCAGCCGCGAGGACACGCCGTGGTAGTAGTCCCAGATCCACTGCTTGAAGCGGTCGACCGGGTAGACCTGCTCGCGCTTCTCGGCTAGGTCCAGCTCCATGCGCTGGGCCTTGATCCGGCGCTGGACCTCGAGCGCGTCGACCGCCTTCTCGCCCTCCTTGCGCACCCGCGCGCGCTCGTGCTCGAGGAGCCACGGCAGGAACTGGCCGAGGTTCCAGGTGTTGTCCTCGTTGCGCGGCGCGCCGTAAGACTGGTACCTGGTCAGCTGCATCCGCGTGCAGCCCACCATCCCGCGCAGGTCTTCGCCGCTGCAGCGCCGGTAGGCCGTCCGGAGCTGCTCGCGCTGCGTCAGCCGCTCGAGCTTGGCGATAGCGTTGGCCTCGGCTGCGGTGAGGGCCTCGCCGTTGAGCTGCTTCTTGAGCGCCGCGTTGCCGCGATCGCGGACCGCCTGGTCGGCGGCGGAGGCGACGGGGGCATTCACCGCAGAGGACGCGGAGTAACGCAGAGGAGAATTCGGGCTGTCGTTACGAGGGTTCCGCCGCTTCCCTCTGCGAGACTCTGCGCCCTCTGCGGTGGAACGTTGCTTTGCCATCGTCAGTTCTTCCCGCTGAGCTTGTCGAGGTTGCGAACGGCGAGCAGATCCCAGTAGCGCTGATGGAGATCGGCGGCGATCGCGCGGGCCTGGTTGCGCTCGAGCGTCACCCGGCAGAGGCGCCGGCGGCTCGCCGGCACGAGGCCGCAGAGCCAGCAGCGCAGCCGCGGCCAAAGGCCGTTGAGCCAGAGGCAGAGACGCAGGAGGCGGAGGCGCTTCTCGGCCTCGCGGGTGTCGACGCAGACGGTCACGACGATGGGGCCGACGGTGGCCATGGTCAGGATCTCCGAGCCCGAGCCCTGATAATCTCGACACGGAAACACCCCTTGAAGCAAGGTTCTTCGTGCTCGCAGAAGCAGGCCTTGGGCATTACGGGGTGGCTCGATGGTTCAGATTGAGCGCCACAGTTCTTCTCCTTCGGACAGAACCATCCGCGAGCCACGACGCGTATCGTTCGATTGCCCCGCTTCATGCTATCCTCCGCGCGCTCTGCGCCCTCTGCGCCCTCTGCGGTGAAGACTCTCCGGCCAGGAGCTGCTCGGCCCAGCGGCGCCGCTCGCCGTGGAGCCTGTGCAGATTCTGCCGGAGCTGCTCCAGGTCCTGAGCGCGCTTGAGCGCGGCGCGCGCTGCCGCGGCCTCGCGCCAGGCGTCGACCGGCCGGCGGCCGTCGAGGTTCCTGACCACCGCGCCACACCGGCTGGCGAAGGCCCGTGCGCGGGGATCCGTACCGACATCGCCCACCAGGAGCCGCTTGGCATCGGTCCAGTCGCATAGGCGCGGCTCGATGGCTGGCGCACCCAGGGGGCGGCAGAGGACCTTCGCGCGGAAGAAGGCCGCCGGGCTGCGCAGCCGGGAGCGCTTCGCCCGGGCGCAGAGCAACACCGCCAGGACCTCGACCTGGTCCCGGCGCTCGAGCACCACCTGGGCGACCAGGCCCAGGGGCACGGCGGCGGGCCAAGCGGCCTGGACTAGTTCCGGGTGGGGGCGCAGGATCTCGTCCAAAACGGCGCTAACCGGCTCCGGGTGGGCTGGTTGCGAATGGACTACTTCCGGCCGGCATGGCGCAGACTGGGCCACCGGGGGCTTCGGCGCCGGCCGGCCGCCCTTCGGCGGGGGCGGCGGCGGATCGTCGTCCGGCCCTCGGCTACAACTGCAACGCGCGCGCGCGGGAGTTGTCTGAGAAGGCGGTGATCCAAGAGCAACCCCACGGGTAGTCTCTGCCGTGATCTCTGCCGTAGTCTCTGTCCCATATATCGAATTGACGTTTTGACAGGTGGCACCTGACGTTTCGTCAGATGGCACCTGACGTTTTGTTAGGTGCTCCCCACCGCCGAGCAGCCCCACCAGGCGGTCCAGATCCACCCTCCAGGACAGCCGATGGCGGCTGCGATCGTAGCGGCTGGACACCACCCCGGAGGCCTCTACCTGGCGACGGGCAGAGCGGAGCTCGCGCTCGGTCAGGCAGGTCTCGTCCTGCCACTCGCCCAGCTCCTTCCAGAACCACCCGTCGGCGTCGTCGGTCCGTTTCGACCAATAGACCATCTGGGACAGCAGCACCCCGGCATTGACCGACCCGACCGCCCTGGCCAGCGCCGGGTGGAAGGCGATCGGCCGGTCCAGGAGCGACTTGATGACTTCGCCGGGAGAGGGCATGGGCTACCTTTCCACCGCCCCGTATGGGACGTGGGTCGTGTCTCTTGCTTGCTTCGGCCCGGGATTCAAGTGCTCTTTGCGGTGGAGCGGCTCCTCCACCGGCTGGCCATAGTGCTCGCGGTACCAGTTGTCCCAGGCGAACCTGGCATACTCTGAGGCCGTGCCGTCCATCACCACGTCGCGCAGGATCTCGCCGCGCAGGTTCATGGCACGCGGATAGCGCCGCGCGAAGCCCTGACGGGGCGTCAGTCCGACGGACAGCCAGTCGGCTCCGCTCGGCATATTCCGGGTAGGCCTGGTCGGCAGGACTGCGGCCGGAGATCCGAACAGGTCCAGCTGGTCAGCCATGGGCCCCTCCGACCACCAGGTTGTAGAGCCGCAGCGTCTTGGTGATGGCCGGGCAGGTCCTCCACAGCTCGCAGCTGTAAGAGTTGCAGTTGCGGCCATGGATGACCTTGAGCCGGCCGCAGCGGAAGCAGCCGGCCTCCTGGATGATGAGCCGAAAGCTCCGTCGCTGGGAATCACTCAGTCCGGAGAAGGGGTTATCCCCCTGTGCCCCTTGAAGGGGCGCATTGGTGCAGGCACCAGGTCCCGCGCTGGTCCTCGGACCGTCGGCCGCGGATGACTGGCGCGCCATGACGGGCCTCCTTCCTGTTGCCCCGTCGGGCTGGTTCAAAGCCACTTGCGTAGGTCCTCCTTCAGATAGAAGTGCATCTTGGCCGCCTGGCAGATCTTTACCGCTTCATGCGCGAACTCGCCCCAGTCGACGCGGTCCTCGCGTTCCTTGTCGTGGTTGAGCTTGCCGATCCGTACCTCGTCGACGCCGATCCTGGAGACCTCGCGCAGGACGTCGTAGGCGGCCACCGGACTGACCACCGGCTCCAGGCTGACCCAGGTACGCAACCCGGCGGCCCTGGCCAGGCGCAGCGCCACCAGGCGGACCTCTATCGAGTCGGCCCGCGGCTCCCACTCCCGGAGGAAGCGCTCCTCGAGCGACACCAGAGTCACCCCGAATTTGGTCCGGGCCCGGGCCAGCACGTCGAGGTCGCGCTCGATGGCCAGCCCCGGCGCTTTGGTCAGCACGATCGTGCCGACGGCGTGGTCGGCGAGGATCCCCAGCGACTGGCGGGTGAGCTGCTCGGTGCGCTCGATCTCCTGGTACGGGTCGCAGGAGAAGCTGAAGAGGACCTCGCGGCGATCGCCGGCGAGCTCGCGGGCGTCCTCGCGGATCTGCTCCAGGAACTTCGGCCGCGCCCTCGCGCCGGCGTGGAACTCGGCGCGGTGCTTCCTCATGGCCAGCGGCGCGTAGCAGTAGCGGCACCCGTGGACGCAGCCGGCGTAGGGGTTCGTCGCGAGCTCGGCGTACTCGCGGGCGCGGCCGGAGGGCTCGTAGATGACGCGCATCAGGCGGGCCTCCTGATCTCGGCGAGGATGGCCTCGTACTGCAGCTGGGTGGAAGGATGGAGGCTGGCGGCCTTGACGTTGACGTGCTTGACCGAACCATCCGCGCGCAGCGCGGCCACGCGCACCGACAGATCTCCGATCCGGACGATGCGCCCGGGCACCATGGACTGGTAGCCGTATCCGCCGCGATATGTCTTGAGCCAGAAAACGTAGTCGCCGACGGCGTACTGCTGCGGCCGGCGATCTTCGTTGTCGGCCTCGCCGGCGCTTCCAAACCGGCACGCAACCGGATCAACCATCCCTCTTCCTTTCCGCCTTCCGCCCGGTGTACTGCTCCCACCGGCGGACAGCCACGTCCACGAACACGGGCTCGATCTCCATCGCATAGCAACGCCTGGCCAGGCGCTCGGCCGCGATGAGCTGCGTTCCGGATCCCGAGAAGGGCTCGTAGCAGATCTCGCCGGGCGCGGTGTTCACGCGCATCGGCCGGGCGAAGATCTCCACGGGCTTGACGGTGGGGTGGAAGATGCCCGCCGGGCGCTTCTTGCCGTCCCAGTCCAGCGGCCATAGGTCGGTGTAGAGCGCCGGGTCGGTGGGGTCGCCGGTGCGGTCCAGGCCGATCACCCACATCGAGGAGGCCGCGCGGCTCTCGCGCCGGTCCAGCGGCGGCTTGTGGCCCTCGCGCCAGCCCATGACGCAGGGCTCGTGCTGCCAGGCGTAGTAGCTCCGGGTCATGAGCGCCGCGGGCTTCGCCCAGACGATCTGCTGGTGGATGAGGATCTTCAACTCGCCGGCGACGCGCTCGATCATCGAGTAGCGCCGGTGGCTGTGCCAGATGTAGATCGCCGCGTACTCCTCCAGGTTGGCGAGCGCCGCCTGGAGGAACTCCCGCAGGAAGGCCTCCGGGTCCTTGATCTGCTTCTCGCGGTAGTGGTTCGACCAGTCCTTGCCGCCGCCCCGGCCCTCGCGGTTCAGCGGCCGGCCGGTGCCGTCGTAGTCGATGAGGTAAGGCGGATCCGTGGCCATGAGTCCGGCCCGCTCGCCGGCCATGAGGCGCTCCACGTCGGCCGCGTTGCGGCTGTTGCCGCAGAGCAACCGGTGATCGCCCAGGCGCCAGAGATCTCCGGTGCGCGTCACCGCCTTGCGCGGCGGCTCGGGGATGTCGTCGGGCGCCGTCTTGCCGGCGGCCGCCTGCGCCACCGCCTGGCCGCGGAGGGCCTCGAGCGCCAGGGCCGCGTAGCCGTCGTCGCCCAGGGTCTTCTTGAGCTGGGCACAGAGCTCCAGGACCAGCGGCGTGAATTCGCCCTGGATCGCGCGGTTGTTGAGCGACAGCGCCAGCGCCTTGGCCTCGGCCGCGGGCAGCTCCAGGATGACGCAGCGGGCCTTCTTCACGCCGGCCTCGAGCAGCAGGCCCAGGCGCTGGTGGCCGGAGACGACCTCGATCTTCTTGCCGGCGCGGTTGACTACCACGGGCTCCACCAGGCCGAAGCGCTCGATGGACGCGCGC
>JAKLDR010000165.1 GCA_022703445.1 Planctomycetota bacterium
CTGCACCGCGACCTCAAGCCCTCCAACGTGATGATCGGCGACCACGGCGAGGTCTGGGTGCTGGACTGGGGGCTGGCCAAGGTCCTGGGCGAGGTCCGGCCCGGCTCCGGCGCGAGGATCGCGGCTTCGCCCGCGCGGGCCCCGGCACAGTCCGCTCCGGCGGCGTCAGGCTCGTCGCCGGCGTCGGCCAAGCCCCCGTCGAGCGCGCAGGCCGCCTCGGTTCGAAACGATCTGGACTACGACCTGACCATGGACGGCACGACCATGGGCACTCCCAACTACATGGCCCCGGAACAGGCCCGCGGCGAGGAACTCGACGAGGGCGCCGACATCTTCGGCCTGGGCGCCATTCTCTATGAGATGCTCACCGGCTCCCCGCCGACCTCCGGCCGGTCGGTCGACGAAATCCTCTCCCGGGCCTCCACCGGCAGGTTCACACCGATCCGCCGCACCCGCGCCGGTCGCCGGGTGCCCCGTGCGCTCTCGGCCATCGCCGAGAAGTGCCTGGCGCGCGACCGCGCCGACCGCTACGCGTCGGTCGAGGATCTGGTCGCCGACCTGCGCGCCTGGATGGCGGGCGGCGAGGTTCTGGCCTGCCCGGATACACTGTTCGACCGGGCCTGGCGCTTCGCGCGTCGGCACCGCACTCCACTGACGGCCGGCGCGGCGGTGGCCGCCCTGATCCTGGCCACGGTGACGGTCGCCTCCATGCAGGTGGCCGCCAAGGGCCGGCGGGCGCTAGAGGCCGAGCGGCTGGCCAAAGCCGAGTCTGAGCGCGCCGCCCTCGCCGAGTCCGAGCGCGAACGCGAGCGCGCCAAGGCCCTCGAGGCCGAGCTCGGGAAGCAGCGCGCCCAGGCGGAACTGGCCGCGCGGGCCCAGCGCCGCCTCAAGGCCTTCGCGCCCTATGCCCAGGCCGCCGACCTGATCAACCGCGGGCAGCTTCCCGAGCAGGCCGTCGAGCTGCTCAAGCAGGCCCTGGCCGTGGACGCCGAGTTCCCCGAGGCCCAGTTTGCGCTGGGCGAGGCCCTGCGCATGTCCGGCCGGCCGAGCCAGGCCGCCGAGGCCTATCTGCTGGCCGACGAACTCAGCCGGAGGATCGGGGGCCGCGCACACCTCCAGGCTCTGCTCGCCGCCGGCTTCGCCTACGACAACGGCGGCGAGTACGCTCTGGCCGCCGTGGCTTTCGAGCGCGCCGAGAAGGATGGCGCCGATGACCCACTGGCCCTGGTCGGCCGGGCCTTCCGCCTGGCCTACCGCCGCAAGATGAACGACGCCCGGGCCGCGGCGGACGAGGCCTACCGACGCGGTCCGCACCTCTGGGAAGCCCATTTCTGTCGCGGCTTCATGCTCGAGGACAGCATTGAGCTCGGCCTGCTCGCCCGGCAACCGGCCCAGGGCGAGGCCATAGCTGCGTTCCGCAGGACTCTGGAACTCTCGCCCCGACAGGCCCAGGTCTGCTTCTGGTTCGCCCGCTGCCTGTTGCGCCTGGGCACGCCCGAGGCCCGCCAGGAGGCGATCGCGCTCATCGACCGCGGCGTGGCCCTCGAGCCGAAGAACGGCAACAACTACCTGATGCGCTCCCATTTCCGCCAGGGCATGGGCGACCAAGCCGGCGCGGCCGCCGATGTGGCCGAGGCCGAAAGGGTGGGCGCCTCGGCCATCACCCTGCTCTTCACCAAGGCCATGGCAGCCAGCCGGCAGGGAAGGCAGGAGGAGAGCTTCCAGCTGATCGGCGAAGCGGTCAAGAAGTCGGGGGAGTTCCCCTCCTTCGTCGCCAACTGGCTGAATCTGGGCCTGGCGCTCGGCAAGCGGAAGGAGCTCCAGCCGGTCTACGAGCGCTGGCGCCGGGACAACCCCGACTATCCCGACACCTACATCGTCGGAGCTCAGCTCCGGAACCTGGACGGGGACTTCCCCGGCGCCGAACTGGAGGCCCGGACGGGGCTGAAGCTGGCGTCCTATCACCCCAAGCTCTGGGCCTGGCTGTCCCACTCTCTGGCCCGGCAGGGCAAGTGGGAAGAGGCCCTGACCTCTGCGGAGCGCTGCGTGGAGCTCGAGCCCGGCGCCTTCGAGGGGCGGCTGCTGCGCCTCCAGGCGCTCGTCGGGCTCAAGCGGACGGCCGAGGCCCTGAGTGAACTCGCCGCCGTGGAGAAGGACTTCCCGGCCAGCGCCAGGAGTCTGACGGAATTGCGCCGCAGGCTGGAGGCGGCCAACCCTGCCGGGAAGTGAGCGCGGGCGCGCCCAGGACGCTCCGCCTTTGCAGCGGCTGCTGTGTTCTGATATGATGCCGGGCGGTGAGGAGCATGAGCATGGGAAAGAGACGGACTTGCCCGGGTGTGGTGATCTTCGCGGCGGCCTTCGCCGCCCTGACGCTCTGCGGTTGCGGGCGGGACTCCAGACCTGCGCCTGGTTCCGGCAAGCCGCGCGTCGTGGCCACCACCGTGCCGGTCATGGCCCTGGCGCTCGATGTGCTCGGAGACTCCTCGGCCATCGAACTGGTCATGCTGGTGCCCTCCGGGTCGGGCTGCCCCCACGACTACCAGATCACCCCTGCGGACATGGAGAAGCTCTCCGGCGCCAGGGCCGTCCTGGCCAACGGCGCCGGGCTCGAGAGTTTCCTCCTTGCCGGCCCGGTCAAGAAGCTCAACCTGCGAACCGTGGAGCTCTCGGAGGGCCTGAAGCTCATCCCGCTGGCCGCCGAGGCGGACGCGGGAGAGCCCGACCACGGCCACGACCATGACCGCGACGAGGCTTTCAACGGCCACACCTTCGCCAGCCCGCGCAACGCCGCCGCGATGGTCGGGAGAATCGCCGCGCTCTTCGCCGAGATCGACCCGGCGGGCGCCGACGCCTACCGCCGGAACTCCGCGGAGGCGTCGAAGCAGCTCGACGCCCTGGCCGACGACTTCGCGGCCACGGTCAAGGCGCTACCCAACCGAAAGATCGTGACCATCCACAACGTCTTCGACTACCTGGCGCGCGACGCGGGACTGGAGGTCATCGGGGTCATCGAGCAGGAGCCGGGGCAGTCGCCAACACCCGGCGCCCTGGTCAAGCTGACCAAAAAGGTCCGGGCCGAGAAGCCGGCGGCCATCTTCTGGGAGCCGCAGTACTCGCCCAAGCCCGCCGAGACGCTCGGCCGGGAGACCGGGGTGCCGGTCTTCGAACTCGACCCCTTCGCCTCGGGGACGCCGGCGCGCGGGGAGTACCTCCGGACCATGCGCGCCAACCTGGAGGCCCTCAAGAAGGCCCTGGGCGGCGGAGGCAAATGATGCCCTCCGGGACCATCAGCCACGGCGCCGCCTGCGTCCTGGGACACGCAATCGAGATCGAGGGCGTTTCCGTCCGGCTCGACGGTGTCAACATCCTCGAGAACGTCAACGCCGGCGTGCCCATGGGAAAGTTGAGCGCCCTGATCGGCCCCAACGGCGCCGGCAAGACCACCCTGCTCATGACCATGCTGGGACTCCTGCCCCACCAGGGCGCCGTCCGCTTCTGCGGCTGCGGGCCGCACGGCAGCGGCGTGCCCCGGGTCGGCTACGTGCCCCAGCGGCTGGATTTCGACCGGGCCGCGCCCATCTCCGTGCTCGACTTCATGTGCGTGGCCATCCAGGGCCGCCCGCTATTCCTCGGCCGGAGGCGCTCGCTTTCCCGCAGGGGCCGCGAGGCCCTGGCCCGCGTGGGGGCAGAGAAACTGGCCGAGCGTCCGCTGGGCAGGCTTTCCGGCGGGGAGCTGCAGCGCGTGCTCCTGGCCCAGGTGCTGCTGGAGGATCCGCACGTCATCCTGCTCGACGAACCGGTGTCCGGCGTGGACGCGGCCGGCGAACAACTCTTCCTGGACCTGGTCCGCGAGATCACCGCCCCGGGCGAGCGCACCGTGCTGATGGTCAGCCACGACATCTCGGTGGTGGCCGAGCGGGCCGAACACGTCATAGCCCTGAACCGCTCGGTGGTCGCCCAGGGCCCGCCCCGCGAGGTGCTGAGCACCGAGGTGCTGCTCGAGCTCTTCGGCGTGCGCGTTCACCACCTGGGCGCCTGCGCCGACCGGGACCACGGCAGCGCGGCACCGGCCAAGCCGTGCTCCTGCGGCCACGACCACTCGGCCGAAGGGAAGCAGCCGTGAGCTTCGATTCGCTCGCCGGGCAGCTGCTCGCCCCGCTGGACGACCTGATGGCCGTTCTGCCCCTGCCGGGGATGGAGTACGGCTGGCACCGCAATGCGCTGCTGGCCGCGCTGTTGGTGGCACCGATGTGCGCGACCCTCGGCATCCAGGTGGTGACCTTCCGGATGGCCTTCTTCAGCGACGCGGTGGCCCACTCGGCCTACACCGGCGTGGCCCTGGGAATCCTGGCCTTCGGGACCCACGCCACCGTGGGAGTCACCCTGGCCATGATGGCCTTTGGCGTGCTGGTCGGGCTGGGCGTGGCCGTGCTCCGGGAACGGAGCCGCCAGGCTCCTGATGCGGTCATCGGCGTGGTCTTCCCGGCGGTGGTGGCCCTGGGCTTGGTGGTCACGGCGCTGGCCTCCGACCGGGGCCTGACCGCGACCATGGGGCCATTCCTGTTCGGCGACGTCCTGAACATGACCGCCGGCGACGTGCTATTCCTGGCCCTGCTGGCCGTGCCGGTCTTCGTCTTCCAGGCCGCCGGCTACAACCGGCTGCTGCTCATCGGGCTGAACCCGGTCCTGGCCCGGACCCGGGGCATCCGCACCGGGGTCTGGAGCGCAGCCTTCGCCGCGCTCGTGGCCCTGGTGGTCACCGGATCGGTGCGGACCGTCGGCGTGCTGGTGGTCGGAGGGCTGCTCGTCGCCCCGGCGGCCGCCGCCCGCAACGTGGCCCGCAGCGCCGGCGGGATGTTCTGGTGGGCGCTGGTCTTCTCCACGATCTCGGCGGTCGTCGGCGTGGAACTGGCCTTCGTCCTGAAGAAGGCCCCCACCGGCCCGGTTGTCATTCTCTGCGCCACGGTCATCTACGGGTTGAGCGAGGCCTGGCGCTCGGCGCACAAGCGGTAGCGACAGCCTCCGCCTCCGCTGTCGGACAGCCGGGCCGTCGCCCAGTCCTCAGCCCGCCTTGGGGAAGCTCTCCAGCAGAGCCAGACGCGGCTCCGGGGCCAGCACCGCGGCCAGGGCCTCGCCCAGATCCGATTGGGCCAAGTCGGCCAGAACTGCCCGCCGGATGGTCAGCAGCCCGCTCGGGCCCATGGCCGCCTCGACCCGGTCAAGCACCCTTGCAGCTATGCCCTCCCCGGCCCGCGCGAACAGACCGGCTACTTCGCCAGGCCTATCGTCCAACACCGTAGCGAAGCGCTCACGGTCGAGCGCGAAAGTGTCGTCGTCCGCAGCGGTGATGCCAAGCTCGTCGAGCGCGTTCCAGACTGAGGGCGGATCTTCGGCGCTGCGAAGCGCGTCTCCGGAAGCCATTCCGGACCGCTCGTCGGCGGCGACCGCCGCCAACTGCGCCTGGGAGAAGACCGCCCGCGAGCGCCCGGCGCGCCTCACACCAGCCTCTGTCGCCTCGTCCAGATCGGCCGCCTGCCCGGGCACCGGGGCGATCAGTGCCCGGACCAGGTCCTGCCGCACCCGGGCGACAGCCGAGTCGCGCGAGAGCAGGCCGCCGGCCGAGCCCAGCGTCGCATTCATGGCCCGGATGGCGGCGTTGAAATCGTCCAGCGCGGCCCCCACTGCGTCGATGGCGCCGTCGACGGCGCGCTCCACGGCCACCGTAACCGGATGGGCCGGAGCGGCGGCCACGGTCAGGGTTACTCCCGGGATGGCATCGGAGAAGACGTTGTCCCAGGACCGGAACTCCCTCCCGTCGACGGCTATCGCAGCGTCCTGGGGGGCGGCCAGCTCGTTCCGGAAGACCAGCTGCCCCCGGTCGTCGAGTTCCATCAGGCCGACCGCCTGGAGGATGCCGTCCGGGTCTTGGGCCTCGATGTTGCCGGCCATGGAGTCAACCCGGGTGAGGGTCAGGCGTCCCTGGTAATAGCTGGCCTGGACGCCGTGCCCGGCCGTGCCGCCGTCCAGCCGGAGATTGCCGTCGGCGTCCTCGCCGGCATCCAGCTGCCCGTCGCCGTCGAGGTCCTCCCCGGCGTTGATCCTGGCGGCCAGGCTGACCAGGCTGTCGGCCGCATCCACCTCGATCTCGACGCCATTGAGCGTGAAGCCGCCGGAGAGCCCCAGGGCCGATTCGGGCATCTCCTCGCTGCGCACGCGGTGGCCGCGGGCGACGCGCAGCACCTCCACCTCATGGACACCCGGGACGGCGCCCGGCCCGGCCTCCGCCGCGACGTGGAGCGCCGATGAAGACGAGGCCTGGACCGCGTAAAGAGCGCCTCCGCGGGCCAAGGCACCGAACGAGGCCGAGAGATTCCCCAGCGCCCCGGCGATGCGCCCCATCTCACCGGCCATGGCCGACAGGGCCCCGGGGGTCAGCGATCCGACCAGCCCGGCCGGCGGCGTGGGCACGGCCGACAGCAGCGTCCGCCGGTCTTCGAGCACCATCCTGACGTCCAGCACGGAATCGCCGTTGCGCTCGATCAGCGGCATGGCCGATCCCCCGGCCGCGGCTCCCAGGGCAATGCCGGCCGCGCCGGTGGTCAGCCGCCTCAGTGTGGAGACGTAGGCCAGTTCCTGCATGGTGCGCCGGGCCCCGTTTTCGTCGAGCGCGTGCGTCCTGGCCACCCCTCCCACGGCCACGGGCGTGCCTCCGGGCAGGACCATCACCGCCAGGTCCACGCTCTGCCCCAGCAACCGGTGTCCTCCGCCGGCCCTGCGCGCCTGGGCGGGCAGGTGACTGGACTCGATCATGAACATCCGCAGGAAGCTGTCGCCGGTCCGTATCGAGGCCAGGCTGGCCCCGCTCTCACCCGCGGGCTTGCTGACAGGCAGGGATTCGTTCTTCGCCAGGGCGGCGTCCGGTGCGGAGGCACGGGCGGGCCGGGGCGCCTGATCCGGCTCGCGGACACCGTCCGGCACGGCCAGGCGGGCGTTCGCCAGGGGCGCTCGCAGCCACCGGGCCGAATGCCCGGCGGATGTACCGGCTACGCCCTGAATCACGCCCATGCCCCATCCTTCCTTGGAAGGGCCCTATCCCGCCGCGCCGCTTCCTCCGGTATCCGCCTGCCGGCGCCTACCTGGAGCCGCCGACCAGCAGATCGAGAACCCGGCTGCGGCTCACCGGCGACGCGCGCAGCGCCTCCGACAAGGCCTGCAGATCCTCCGGCTCGCCCTGCCCGCGGAGCGGTGCGGCCGCACGCTCCACGCGCTCGACATCGACGCCCCCGGCCACCTCGTTCTCGGCGCCGACCATGTCGCGATCCAGCGCGGCGCGCTCGCCAGCGTTCTCGCCGCGCGCCAGCAGCAGCGCGCCGGCAGCCTCCACCTCAGCGCTTCGGAACTTGGCCGGGTCGCCAGCGGCGCTCCGGGCATCGTTGAGCACGTCGATCAAAGGCCCGCCGGAGCCGATCCGCCCGCTCAGCTCAGGGCCCTGCGCCGCAAGAGCGGTCAGGCCGGCCTCCCCGCCATCGCGGGCGTCGGCCAGCAGGCGGCCGGCATCCTCGAGCGCAGTCATGCGCGTCTGGATGCGCAGAATGTTCTCCTGGCGCTGGCGCAACTGCTCGGCGGACCTCTGCTCGGCCTCGGGGCGCGCCGGCCCGAGTTCCAGGCTGGCGGCGGCCGCGCCCGGCTCCGAGGCATCGGCCGCCGCGGGCCGGACTCGCGGGGCCGAACCAAGTTCGGCCTGGACACCCTGGTCTAGCCTGGCGGCCACCAGGCCGCTCATTCTGATCGCGTCTGCCATGGTCGAGCCCTCCCCGTCTCAGGCGTAGATGTCGATGCGCACGCCGGGCTCGCCGGTCTGCGCGGCCTGCGCCTCGCGGCGCTGACGCTCCCGCTCGGCCTGGGCCTCGGCCTGGGCCTGGGTCTCGGCCTGGCGCTCGGCGGCGGCCTCGGCCTCATCGGTCGCGGACTGCAGCGGCTCGCCGGCGGGCTCCTCGCGGGGAGCCAGCCGGTCCATTTCGGCCGCCTGGGTGTAGGCCTGGACTTGGCCGCCTATGCTGCTGATCGGATCCGGCATGACTGCAGCCTCCCTTCCGCCGCGGAGCCCGCGCAACGGCTCCACCCGCGCCGGAGACAAGAACCCGGCGCGGAATCCCTGAATATGCGGCTCAAGCCCCGGCCGAAGTCGACCGATAGCTTAAGCGCATCGCCCCAGGGACGACAGTCCGGAGGTGACTGCGGAAGGAGCCCTGAGCCGCCCGATAGCATCTGGGCAGTCCCGGCTCCGGATTCGGCGGAGAAAAAAGCCCCGCTCTGTGGAGCGCAAGCCGTACGTGGCTTCAGGTTGGCGGACCGGCCACGGACGACAGGGGGGGCTTTTTCTTTTTTCTCCTGTCTTCGGAATCCTTTCCGTCAGCGGCCCCGGACTCGACCCTGAGTCCTTTCGACAACTATAGCGTAGCCCGCTGCTAGGCGTTCGTCAATAGCCGAAAATTGGCCCCTTACAGCCCTTGACGCACTGCCCAAAACCGCTACCCTTTAGGCCTCCGGACGGCGGATCCGCCAAAGGGGATGGCCTCCGCCCCAGGAAAAGGCCTCCGGGCCTGCGTTACCGAAAGGAAGCGCCTTTGAGCGAACCCGCAACCCAGGCTGCTGATCGGTATCTGGCCGCCGCCCGCGCGCGCGAGGAAAGCCTGGTCAGGCTGACCTGCGATCTGATCGCAGCGATCAGCGTCAACCCTCCCGGAGACGAGCACCGCCCGGCGGCGGTCGTCGAACGCCACCTCAAGGGGCTGGGAGTGGCTGTATCCCGGCACGAGCCTGCTCCTGGGCGAACCAGCCTGTTGGCCTCGATCGGCCGGTCCGGCGGGCGCCGCCTGCTCGTCCCGCTGCATCTGGACACGGTCCCGGCCGCGGAGGACTCCTTTCCGGGGGCCTTCAAGCCGCGCGCCGAACACGGGCTCATAGTCGGTCGCGGCGCGGTCGACGACAAAGGACCGCTGGCCGCCGTGCTGATCGCCATGGAGATTCTGCAGGCCGACGAGCGCCCCCTCGGCGGCGAGTTGGTCCTGGTGGCCGCCGCCGACGAGGAATGCGGCAACCGTCAGGGCATGGACTTCCTGGTCGGCAAGGGGCTGATCCGTGGGGACTGGGCGCTGGTCCCGGACATCGGTCACTCCATGGGCGCGGTCGACGTCGCCGAGAAGGGGCTGGCCTTCATAGAAATCACCTGCCGCGGGCGTGCCGCGCACGGTTCGCGTCCGGCCGACGGGGCCAACGCCATCCTGGCCCTGGCGGAGCTGCTGGCCGAGATCGAGGCCTGGGAGCCTTCCGAGCGCCACCCCCTGCTGGGCCGGCCGACCGCCAACGTCGGCATGATCTCCGGCGGCAGCGCGCCGAACATGGTCGCCGACCGGGCCACGGCCCGCATCGACTGCCGCTACCTCCCCGGCTCCACCGCCTCCGGGCCGCTGCGCCAGTTCGAGGAGCTGGCCCGCCGCGTGGCCGCCCGCCGGGAGGGCGTGTCCTTCTCGATGCGCATCACCGAGGAGCAGCCGCCCATGGAGGTCGACACCGCCTCCCCGCTGGTTCAGGCGGTACGCGAGATCGCCCCGCGGATCACCGGACGGCCGGTCGAACTCCTGGGCATGGGCGGGACGACCCTGTGCAAGCCCTGCGCGGCCGCCGGAGTGACCGCGGTGGGCTTCGCGCCGGGCTCGGCCTCGGCCGCCCACACCGCCGGCGAGTCTGTGGAGGTCCGGGAACTGGTCGAGTTCGCCGCGTTCACCGCCGCTCTGGCCAGGCACCTCCTGGGATAGGATGAGCCCGGCAGGCCCCACCCTCCCCCCCGGCGCGGAGAAGCCCGGGCTGCGCCCCAACCCCCCCTTCGATGAGGTCAACGACAACCACAACCTC
>JAKLDR010000166.1 GCA_022703445.1 Planctomycetota bacterium
GGCGCAGTGCGCTTAAGAGCCGTCAGGAACTCCGATTCGGTGACGACCTCCACGACGCACCGGGCGCCGGCGCCGTAGAGCCCGCACCAGATCTTCGTGCCGAAGGTGCCCTCCGACCAGTTTCGGTTGCCGTTGTCGCCGATCACCAGGTAGTGCGGCTCGCGATCCTCGGAGACCAGCCGCCCGCCGCGGGCTTCGATCGCTCGCACGGCCTCGGCCCGCTTCATGGAGCGCAGGCCGCCGGTGAACTCGAAGGCGTGCCCGGCGATCGTCACGTCCATGGATTCCCGGAGCTGCACGCCGCAGGACATGCAGGCGTGCGGCCAGGGTAGGTCCTGGAGTTCGCCGCAGTGCGGGCACGACAGACGAATGATGCGACGCGTTTCAGGTGCGACCTCGGCCCGGAACTTCTCGGGCGGTGCGCCGTGGATCTCCGGCTCCGGAGGCGGCCCCGGGGCCACAAGCCGTAACCCATGGAATTCGGCGACGCCGCAGACGAAGCCGCTCCTCGAAGTCCCCTCGCCGTGGCGCGAACACTTCGGACAGAACATCAGGCGACCTTCTCCTGACTCCAACTCGCCGCCACAGCGCGCGCAGAGGATCTTCACTGTTGAGCTTCCTGGGGCGTGCCGGTCTTGGGGCGATCCGAGCCCTCTTCCAACTTCGCCCGCCGGCGTCCACCCTGGACGGCGGGCTTAGTTGGCTCCGGGACGTTCGGCTCGACCTTCCTGGCAGGCTCCGGGTGCTCTACTTCCGGCGGCTTCCGCGTGCCATCGAATGGGCAGAACTTGTAAGTGGCCTCTTGCTGTCTTCCGCATTCGGGGCAGTACCACGGCGCACTGCCGGCATCGGCGAATGCGACCACTCCGGCTTCCCCCTTTAAAGCATATCGGCCGCGCGCCTCGCCGTGGGGAGCCTTATATGATGCCTCTTTGCCAGTAAGTTTCTTGTGTGCAGCATCCTCAAAGGAAACGCCGAGAACGGAACAAAGTGCGCGAAGGGTTGTCTCCTTCACGCCCTCGCCGTTCTCTAAGCGTTCGATCGTCTTGGCGCTGACGTCGACCTGTCTGGCCAGTTGAGCCTGCGAAAGACGAGGTCGCACGGATTGACGTAACTTGCGGAATACTGGGCCTATAGCCTTCCAATCAACAGCAGACATCAGATAAGCCCTCCCAAAACCAGACATTTTGTCTTGACAGTGCGCACTGTCCGATGTAAAGTGTCTGCGACGGGCGGATGGAGAGAACGATGGACCTCTTGAGAGCGAGACGAACGGCGGGGCTGGGTGCGCGCGCGCAATGCGCGGCTCCATCCGCCCGGATAAGTAGCCCGGCCCTGCCGTCCGGATCGTTCGGAGGAGTTCCGAAGATGCCAGTGGCCTGCGAGGAAGTATAGACCATGTCCTGGCACCGCGAACCCGCCCCCGTCGCCGACCTTTATCCTGGCTGCCTGACCTTTCCGGTCTGGGCCGAGCCGAAGGCCGACGGAGTCCGAGCCGTGGCCGTGATGGACGGCGAGGGCCGGGTTTCCATCCGCAGCCGCACCGGCGTCGTCTACGACTGCCCGCGGATCGCCGCCGAGATCGAGCAGTTGCTGGCCGGCCGGCGGGACCTGGTGCTCGATGGTGAGATTGCCGGCGCGGACTTCGCCAAGACGCTCTCCGGAGTCCAGTCGGGCTACGACGAGGCCCTGCGCTTCCACGTCTGGGCGATCCTCACCGCGTCCGAATGGACCGGCGAGACCAGCCCCGCGCACCAGAGCGTGCTCCTGGAGCGCGCCGCGAGGTTCCTGCCGCGCGACGGCCAGCGCGTCTCCGGGCACTTCCGCTTCGGGCTGCGTTGCGAGAGCCACGAAGACACCGACCGCGCCTTCATTGTCTTCCGCGCCTCGGGCCATGAGGGCGCGGTCTACAAGCCGCTGGGCGCACCCTACGGGGTGGGGTGGTTCCGGTGCAAGGAGCACCTGACCGTCGACGCGCCGATCGTCGCGGTGGAGGAAGGCGCGGGCCGGCTGGCGGGGATGGCGGGAGCCGTCCTGGTCGAGGTCGCCGGCGCCGTGATCCGGATCGGCGGCGGCCTGAGCGACGAGGTCCGCCGGTCGCTTTGGGATCTCGGCGAGCGCGCGCGCGGGCTGGTGGTCGAGTTCAGGGCCGAGGCAGCCCCGACCAGCGGCCGGGCTGCTCCCGCCGTGTTCGTCCGGATGCGCCCGGACAAGGTGAGCTGAGATGGGACACGCCACGAAGCTCGCCAAACTGAAAGCCCATCTGCACGGCAAGGTTGCCGTGCGCTGTGAGGATGCCGATACGGCGGAGCGCGTCGCCCCCGCGACCGCTCCGGCTGCCGGGCGTACAGGCGCCCGGCGGCCTTCCTCGCGGTCTGGGATTCTATCGACGGTACAGCGCATGGCAACCTCCGCTTTCAGTCTGGCCCGGAAGCTGTCCGGCCGCCAGTTACCAGCGAAGAGGAAGAGATAACCGTGCCGACCAACACGCCCGCCTACATCCTCCACGCCATGCAGGACCTGGTCGACGCCTCGCCGCGCGGCCGCAAGGGGCTGGCCGAGGACCTCGGCGTCTCGCGCGAGGTCATCAGCTACCGCCTGAACGGCCTACAGAACTGGCCGCTCGCCGACCATGCCAAGGTGGCCCGCTACCTGGGCTGGCCCGCCGGCGGCAAGTGGCTGGGCCAGGTCTGTGGCGACGCCTACGGCGTCTACCGGCGCAAGCCCGGGGAGGTCGGCACGGCCGACGTGCTCGGGCTGGAGGCCTCCCAGGTGGCGGCCGAGGGCGAACTGCTCAAGGTCCTCAACGAGGCCCTGGCCGACGACGTGCTCACCAGGCTGGAGGGCCGGAACGTCGGCACGGTGATCGACGTGCTCGAGGATCGGCTGGAGGACCTCCGCGCGATGGTCGCCGCGAAGGCCGGTGGCAAATGACCGGCGCCGGATTCGCGGAGGCCCCCCCAACCGTGCTTGCCGAACTGGCCAAGGTGCGCCGGGAACTGGTGCGGCTGACCTCGCTCGTAGAGCAGCGCCTGCCGCGCGTCGCGGCCGCGCTGCCCAAGCTCATGACCGTCAGCCAGGTGGCCGAGATGGCGGGTCTCTCCATCCACGTGGTCCGCAAGGCGCAGTTCGAGGGCAAGCTCAAGCGCCAGTCGCGGTGCCGGGCCGGCTATGCCCTGGCCGACGTGCTCGACTGGCTCGATTCGCGCAAGCAGTGCCCGGAGGAGTACCGGGCATACCTCAACGCGGCGCGGAAGGCGAGGGCCTCGTGAATGACCGACAGCAGATCTGCGGGCTGACCGTCGAGCCCGTCCGGACCGACACCGGCACCTGGTGGGTCTGGCGCAACGCGGCCGGCCGGCAGATCCACGCCGGGCTGGCCAGCCGCCAGCTGGTAGGCAGCCTGTGGTTCGAGTTGCGCGACGGCCGCTGGCTCCAGGTGCGCGAACCATGAACGGATGGGACCGCGAGGCGCTTTGGCGCCGGGTCGGCGCGGCGATGGGCGCCTGGCTGCTGCTGGGCGTGCTGCTGCTCGGCATCTGGGCGGTGACCGAGCTGGTCTTCTGCCAGGGCGACCGGCTGACGCCGGCCGAGTACGCCGCCCGCCGGGCGGCTGTGGCCAGGGAGTTTGCCAAGTGAACTTCAAGCCGGACGCGGCTCTCCGCAAGGACGCCGAAGGGATGGAGCCGTCGCCTAGTAGCCGGCTCTTCTCTTGCCATCGTCCGGCACTCTCCATTCCCGGGCAGACCGTGGGGCAGCGCTTGTCGCCGAGCCCCGCCGGCGGCCAAGTCGCCGGCCTGCCTGGTGCGCAAGCGGCGCCGCCCGCCGGAGTCCTGGGAGACGGCACCGTGCCGACTCCGGCGGCGGCCCGCTCTTCCGGGATGAGCCCGGGCGCCAAGAAGGACGCGGCCATCCGCGGCCTGGTGGCCTCCTGCCGCTGGCTTCGGGAGCTGGGTTACAGCCGCTCCACGCTGCTCCGGATGGTCAAGGCCGTCTGGAATCAGCAGAACCGCGAGGCCAGCCAGGGGCTGTCGTTCTCGCCGGCCTCGCCGCCGATCGGCGACTACGAGGCGGTGCGCCGGTGAGTCGCCGCCGCAAGGTCGCCGCCCCCTCCGGGCCGCCGCGATGCAGGATCTGCGGCGCCGTGATCTTCTGGGGGCTCTGCCGCCCTGGCGAGGGCGACACGAAGAAGCCCCTGGACCCCTCGCAGCCCGTCTTCATCGACCTCAACCAGCCGGACGGCGCCTACGGACGCTACTACGACGAGTACCGCTGCCGGCTGGCTGGGCAGGTGCTCACGCCGGCCGAGGCAGAGCAGCCATCGCCTGCCGAGCGCCGGCTCGTGAAGTGCTACCCCGTACACGAGTGCCCGCCGGAGGCGCGCGACCGCGCGGCGGGCCAGGAGCGCATGCACTACCGGGACGTGGCTGCAGCTGCGGCCGGGGAAGGCAGCTGACCAGGATCCACCAGGAGCGCCGGGAATGAAGAGCAGGAAGAAGGGCCTCGGACTTTCCAAGCGTGACTACAAGGTCGCGATGGATATTCGCGCCGCGCTGGGTGACTACTGGGTGGCCGGCGCAGCCCTCGGGGAGCTTGTCCAGAAGAAGAACGAGGCCTACGGCGACAGCATCAATGCCACCGGCGCAGCCCTGCGCGAGCTGTTCCCCGCTGGGATCCGGCCCGAGCAGTACGGCGACCTGGGCCTGATCGTGCGGGTCTGGGACAAGCTCAAGCGCATCGCCTCGCGCAAGGACGCCTTCGGCGAGAGCCCGTGGCAGGACATCGCCGGCTATGGCCTGCTCGGATCGGTGCGGGACAAGAAGGCGGCGGGGAGGGGCCGGGCGTGAAGGTGCTGGCCTTCCTTCAGAATATGTGGGTCATCGATCCCAAGCGGATCGAGGCGAGCATCACGCGACACGGCGAAGCGTACCGGCGGCGGCTGATAGCCTACGCGCTCTTCGCGGGTTGCCTTACTGGCCGGAGGCTTCGGATGGCCTTCGGGCGGGACACCTGCCAGCGGATCATTTGGGAAGAGGCCAGCCGGGAGATTGCTGGCAACGCCCGCGAAGTCTGCAAGCCCGATCACGCGCACATAGCGGCGGTCCTGGAGCGCGAGCGCCCCGACGTGGTTCTGGCGTTTGGCCAGGTTGCCGGGGCGGCCGTTGCTGGACTGTGGCATGGGCGATTGATCTGCGCGCCGCATCCGGCCGCGCGCCAGGCTGGCACCTTGGATCGGCTTCGCGAAGCGGCAGCCGATTTGGCGTCCTTGGAGATCGCCTGATGGGCCGCAACGCACAGCGCCGGCGCGAGCTCCGGAACGCTCTGGCTGCCTCGGCCGCCGGCACTACTCACCAGGTCAAGCGCGCTGCGCCGGAGCACCCGCGGGCAGGCGCCAGGCGGCTCTACACGTCACCGCACTTCCTGCCGTCGATGCTTGCCGGCATGGCCATGATGGGAGTCAAGCGATGAGCGAGGGCATGCGCGAGGCTGAACTGCGGAAGTACTGCAAGTGCTCGATCTGCGGCAAGAAGATCGGCGAGGCGGGCATGTTGCTCTTCTGGCGAGTGCGGATCGAGCGCTTCGGCGTCGACCTTGGCGCCGTTCAGCGCCAGGACGGACTGGCGGCCATGCTGAATGGCCACGCCGCCCTGGCCAGGGTCATGGGCCCGGACGAGGAGATGGCCAAGGCGGTGATGGAGCCGGTCACGCTGGCGGTCTGCGAGACGTGCGCCTGCCAGAAGGACATGTCCGTCGCCCTGATGGCGCAGCATGATGGGGTGCCGCAGTGACCTGGTCCCGCGACGAGGTCCTGCGCAAGGTCCGGGCGCTGCTGCGCCTGGCCGAGGGCAACGCCTGCGAGGCCGAGGCCGAGGCGGCCATGACCAAGGTCCGGCGGCTGCTCCGAGAGCATGACCTCACGCTCTCCGAAGCGGAGATCGAGCGGGATCCAGCCGGCGTCGAGCTGGCTGCCTCAGAGGATCTTGGCCGGGCCTACGTCTGGATCTGGATGCTGGCCGGCGTTGTGGCCAGGGTGACGTCAACCAAGGCCCTCCGGCAGCAATACCGGCGCCGTGGACGGGCCTGGAGCCAGCGGATGATCTTCGTCGGGACATCCGTCGACGCGGCGGCGGCCGCGGCGCTCTTCAACTACCTGCACGGCACCATCAAGATCATGGCGGGCTCGGCCGTCTCCGGAGCGGTCGGCCGCAACTCCTTCTGCCTGGGCGTGGCCATGCGCCTGCGCGCCCGCGCCGAGCTATCTCTCTGCCAGGAGGCCGAGGCCGGTGCCGGCACCACGGCGATCGTCCTGGCCAAGGACCGGGCCATCGAGCAATACATGGGGCGCCTCGGCGCGATCAAGCACCTGCCGGTGCCGCGCGCTCCGGAGATCGACGGCGCGGCCTTCGACGCCGGCGTGCGCGCGGCCGAACGCTTGCCACTGAGCAGGCCGGACCACCAGCTGGCGGTCCAGGGAGTGCTACTGTGAAAGCCCTATCCATCAAGCAGCCCTGGGCGTGGGCGATCACCGACCTGGACAAGCGCATCGAGAACCGCTCGATGTCCACCCGCCACCGCGGCGAGGTCTTCCTGCACGCCTCGGCCCAGGGCGACAGCCGCGGCATGGGCGCGCTCTGGGATCTGCTCACCGACGCCGAGAAGCAGGCCGCTCCGGAGCACGCCCCGAGCGCCGGCGCGATCGTCGGCGTGGCGTCCATCGTCGGCTGCCTGGCCCCGCCGCCCGGAACGGAAGGCCGCACCTGCGAGCCTGGCCAGCAGCGCTGGGCCGAGCGGGCCTCGCACTGGTGGCTGCTGCACAACGTCATCAAGCTCCCCGCGCCGGTGCCGTGCCGGGGAATGCTCGGACTCTGGACCGTGCCTCCCGACGTGGAGGCCGCTGTGAGGAGGCAACTGACCATGCCCCGAAAGCCGAAAGCCGAAAGCCCAAAGCCGATCGCGGAGCCCGCGCCCAACAGCCCCGAGGACCTCGGCTACTCGAAGACCAAGGGCAAGAAGCCGCTCCTGAAGCCCGAGGAGCGCGAGGAGGTCCTGCGGCTCTCGCAGATCATCGCCGAGGCCAAGCGCGACACGGTCCGCTTCGCCGAGGCGAAGAAGGCCGCCGGCGAGCCGCTGAAGGAGGCCAAGGCCCGCCTGGCCAAGGCCATCGACCAGCTCGACGCGGTGGAGTCCGGCAACTGGCAGCCGGGAATGTTCACGGACGGTGAGGTCGACGGCGACGGCGCCGGCGACGAGAACGAGTAGGCCCAAGTCCGCTGACGAGCGGAGGAGGAAGTGGCGCATGGCTGATGCGAAAACCAAGGCCCCTGTGGTGACCGGCGAGCTGATGTCCATCCCGCTCGCGAACCTGATCCCCACGCCGGACAACGTCCGCATCGTGAAGGCGACCGACGCCAAGGTCAAGGACCTGGCCGAGAGCATCAAGACGCTCGGCGTCCTGCAGCCGGTGGTGGCGCGGCCGCATCCGACGAAGCCCGGCAAGTACGACCTCCGCGCCGGCGCGCGCCGGCACATGGCCGCGGGCCTGGCCGGCCTCGCCGTCATCCCGGCGATCGTGTCGGAGATGGACGAGCTGACGGCCAAGGTGGTGACGGTCACGGAGAACATGGAGCGGCAGGACCTGACGCCGTGGGAGGAGTCGCGCGGCGTGCGGCAGATGCTCGACGCCGGGCTCTCGGCCGAGGACGTGGCCGCCAAACTCGGCAAGAGCGTGAGTTTCGTCTTCCGGCGAGCCTCGCTCACGCGCCTGGCGCCGTGCTGGCAGAAGGCCGCGGGCGAGGAGTTCCGCTCCTGGCCGGCCGCCTACTGGGAGCGCCTGGCGGCGCTGCCCATCGACGTCCAGACGCAAGTCCACAAGGAAGCGGACCTGGACCCGAGCTACATCGACTCGGTCAAGGACCTGGAGTCCGAGATCGTCCGCTACACGCACGAGTTGGTGCAGGCGCCATGGCCGATCGAGGACCCGGGCGTGGTCACCGGCTGCCTGGCGTGCGTCGAGTGCCAGAAGCGCAGCGGCGTGACGCCCGGGCTTTTCGACATCCCCGAGAACGCGACGGCCGAGGTCATCCGCAAGAAGGACCGCTGCCTCGATTCCGCCTGCTGGGAGCGTAAGGCCGAAGCCTGGCGGATGCGCCGCAAGATCGAGCTCGAGCGCGAGCACGGCAAGGTGCTGCTGGTCGGCCACGGCAAGGGCATGGTCGAGGAGTGGAAGATCGAGAAGGCGAAGCCCGGCGCCAAGGGCGCGGTCTGCTGCCTCGATGCCAACGGCAACAGCTTCTGGGGCAAGACGCGGGCCGAGGAGCGCAGCTCCGAGCCGCGGAAGACCGAGTCGGGCGGAGAGTCGAAGGCCGAGACCGGCGACGATGCAATGCGCGAGGAGTTGGCCGTGTCCTTTGCCACCGGTCACCTGGCCCTGGTGCTCGCCGCGGACGTCTGTCGCGCGAAGCGGCCGGCGGCGCTCGAGCCGCTCTTCCATGAGCTCACCGCATGCTCCCTGGCGGTGATGCAGTGTCATCGCAGCGCCCAGGGCCACGGCTCCTACTACGCTCGCGAGATCCTCGCCTGCCGGCTGGGCATCGCCAAGGAGTCAAAGTACGGGCACGATAGCCTCGACGCCTTCGAGCTCTGGAAACAGTTCAGCCCCGAGGCCATCGGGGAGCGCATCATTGCGCTGGGCTACTTCGATTTCAAGCTGACGGCGGACGAGCACGAGTCCGGACCGAAGATCCCGGACGCGATCCGCGAGAAGGCCGCCAAGAGCTTCGCGATCCCCCAGAGCTTCCTGGATGGCCACCTGCGGGCCGATCTCTACCGAATCGTCAAGGGCCTGGGAGTGGCGGTCGAGCTCTCGGCCACCAAGGAGGAGATCGTCAAGGCGGCGATGGGCGCCAAGCTCCCCGCCGGCACTCTGACGCCCGAGCTGGCCAAGGCCTTCGGCGTGAAGCACTCCAAGCCGAAGGTGTCCGCGAAGCCGGCAAAGGCTGCCAAGAAGGACAAGGGCTGATGGCCATGAAGACGATGACCATCGCGGAGTTCCACGCGGCGCTCCGCGCCCAGGACCTGCCTCGCGAGCGACTGCTCTTCAAGTGCCCGATCTGCGGCACGCTGCAGTCCATCCAGAACTTCCTTGATGCCGGCGTGCCAGCTGACCAGGTGGAGCGGTATCTGGGCTTCTCCTGCATCGGCCGCTGGAAGGCAGCCGGGCCGCACAAGAAGGGCGAGGCTGCCGGCCGCGGCTGCGATTGGACGCTGGGAGGGCTACTCCAGCTCCATGAGCTCGAGGTTGTCAGCGATGATGGGCGCCGCCATCCTCACTTCGAGCCAGCCACTCCGGAGGAAGTCAAGCTTCACATGGCCCAAGCCGAGGCGGAGGCCGGCTGATGGCCACCAAGCCCAAGCTCTGCGGCGACTGCGGCGAGGAGATCCCCAGGGCTGCCGACTGGCCGGCCCTGAAGGTCCTGGGCGGCAACCGCTGCGAGGCCTGCGACAAGGCGCTCTGCCCGCAGTGCGTCCGGGTGGACGTCGCCGGCACGGTCTACTGCGAGGAGTGCTCCGAGGCCGCGGAGATCGACGTGGGCCAGGCCTGCGTGGTCTGCGGCTGCTCGGAGTACGCCGCCTGCGAGGGAGGCTGCAGTTGGGTCCACGACGTCGACGCCGGCGAGCCGCCACGCTGCTCGCGGTGCCCGAAGCCATGAGCCCGGACGCTACAGGAGTCGAGCCGTGCGCGATCTGCTCCGCCCCCATCCACGTCGAGCTGGGCAAGTGGATAATCAAATGGCGGGACGGGCGAAAGGTCCGGAT
>JAKLDR010000167.1 GCA_022703445.1 Planctomycetota bacterium
CAGCAGGCTGTGCCATACCGGCAGTCCCGTTGCCTTCAGGCCCGCCAGGATTCGATCGCGTTCCTCCACGGAGATCAGGCCCTGGCGGGCGGCGTAGCAGGAGTCGAGCGCAATGCCCACGGCCACCGCCTGGCCGTGGCCCAACGCGTAGCCGGACCTGGTCTCCAGCCAATGGGCCGACCAGTGCCCAAAGTCGAGGGGGCGGGCCGAGCCGAACTCGAACGGGTCGCCGCCGGTGCGGATGTGCTCGAGGTGGATGGCCGCGCAGCGGCGGACGGTCTGCTCCATGGCGGCCTCGTCCCGGCCGGCCAGGGCGGCGGCATGCGAGCACAGGAATCCGAAGAAGTCAGCATCCTTGATGATGGCCACCTTGAAGGCCTCGGCCACCCCGGCGATCCAGTCGGTCTGGTCGAGCGTTCGGAGCATGTCCAGGTCGTTGATCACCGCGAACGGCGGGGCGAAGGTGCCCACGAAATTCTTCTGTCCGTGTTCGTCCATGCCGTTCTTGACGCCCACGCCACCATCGTTCTGGGATAGGGTGGTGGTGGGCATGCGCACCAGCCGCAGACCGCGGTGCACTATGGATGCGGCGAAGCCGGCCATGTCCAGCAGCGCGCCCCCGCCGACGGCCAGGACGAAGCTCTGTCGACAGAGGTGTAGGTCGCCCATCGTGCGCATCAGGGCCTGGACCCGCGTCCAGCCGTTCTTGGCCTCTTCGCCGCCGGGAACCACTGCGGGAGGGGCGGCCAGTTCCAGGCGGCCATGGTGGGCCTGGAAATACCCGGCGATGCGGCCGGGCAGGTCCGGCTGGGCCCGAACCAGGCCCTCGTCAAGCACGGCCAGGACGCGATGGCGCCGTCCCTCGCCGAGGCGGTCGACGGTGTCGGCCAGCAGGCGGTTGTCGTTGGCGAAGGCCCCCCGGGTGAAGTGCACCGGGTACGAGAATTCCACGGTGAAGCGCTGCAGGGCCTCGAAGCTGGGACCAGTCTGCGATCGGGACGGGGATGGGGTCACGTGGCGTATCCTCCAAGGGACCTTCGTCCCGCGAGACCGGTTGCCGGCCTCGCCGATTCCGCGGGCGCAGCGGCACACATTATACAGCCTGGCGCCGTTGTCGTCCTGGAAGGCTTCTTCCTCTGAGCTGGATCCAGCGTGCCTCTGCCGCGGCACAAGGCCCCGGCCCCGCTGTTCCTCCGATCCCGCAACTCCCTGAACTTCTCTCTTTACGTCGTGTCTGTCGGCCATGTGGCTGAACGTTTCTCCCGGCGAGAAGCCTGACGGCCGCGCTGGACAGCAAGAGGCGGGCCATCCTCCGGATCTTGAGTGGGGGACGAATCAGTCTTGGCAGGTGTCTCCTTTCGCCCTGCAAAGAGCGTGTCTGACAGGGGAGCGCCTGCCATCAAGTGGAGACTGTACGCGGATTGCACAGGTGGGCCTGGCGATGCGCCTCCCGACGACAACCAGGTCCCGGCTGCTATGTTGCCTGCCGAGCGTCTCGCAGCGCGTGCGACATGCCTCTGTACGGGCTGCCGGTCGTCGCGTTCAGTTGGCCGGCGCAGAAGATGATCGGGGGGCTGGAGGAGGGATGCCAGGGCTTGCGCGTCGAGCGCGCGGACCAACGCTCAGACCGCGCCCTTTTCCCCCAGCCGTGTCGACGGTGGGCGGTAGGGGCCGCCGTTTTCCCGGCCGGCTTTGGCCAGGATGCCGTTGACGAAGTCGGTCTTGCTGCGGGTGTAGGCCTCCCGGTCGGCGGCGTATTTCGCGGCCAGTCCACGCTTGAAGACGGCGTACTCGCGGGCCTCGTCGGGGTGCCGGCGGAGGTAGTCCCGGAACAGACGCCACACCCGCCAGTGGTCGCTGGTGACCTCCACCAGGTGCAGGTGATGGGTGACCGGGTCGCCCAGGTCGAAGAAGTGCCGGCCGGGCAGGCCGTACTCGCCGAGATAGCGGTAGCCGGCCTCCGCCAGCGGCGCGACCAGCGGGCCCACCGCCGAGAGGCTGCCCAGCGCCGCGGCGATGTCCAGGACCGGCTTGGCCGGCAGGCCCGGTACGGCGGTGCTGCCGATGTGCTCGATGGCGATGGCCGCGGGGCCCAGGACCGCGTCCAGCCGCGCGCGCTCGGCCTCGAACAGCCGCGGCCATTCCGGGTCGTAGTCGACCAGGGTGACCGTGCCCTTGGGGAGGCCGAGGCTCACGGTGCGTTCCCTCAGTACCTCAGCATGTCCACGGTGACGCGGTCCGGCGTGAGCGAGGCGAAGACCTCGACGACGCCGACCACGTCGTCCATGCTGTCGCGGATCGGCGCGCAGACCGACAGTATCGGGCAGCCGCGCCACGGCCAGTCGAGCTCCTGGACGGCGGTGCGTCCCTCGAAGGCCTCGGCCATGGCCGGGGTGATGGGGTGGTTCCCGGGCCGGACCGCGCAGGGGTGAGAGTCGACCGGCACGGTGATGTCCGCCTGGTCCTTGAAGCGCCGCCAGGTGATGATGCCGGCGTCGCCGTCCTCCAGGCGCTTGATCTTCATGAGCGTCTTCTTGACGGCGATGAACTTCTCGTGGTCCACGCGGTAGTCGTCGCCGGTGTTGATGGCCGGGTCCACCGGGACCGCCTTGAAGGCGTCGCCGTCGACCAGGACGCTGGCGGCTCGGGCCAGGCGGCGGAGACGTTCCTCGGTCTCGCGGCGGACCCGGGCGTTGATCTTGGGCTTGCGCATGGCCGTGACTCCTATGCCTTCTCGATGGCCCGGGCGAGCTCGCTCCGGGCGGCCAGCCACGCGGAGCGCGGCGCGGTGTTCCAGGCCTTGGCCGTGCGGCTGGTGGTCTGGATGTCGGCGCCGCCAGCCTCGACCCCCTCGCCGCGCTGGTACCAGTCCTCGCGGTCCTTGGAGCCGATTGTGCGCCCGACGACAGCGTCAGCCGCCGCGCGCGAGCCGGCCTTGCGGCCGAGCAGCGTCAGGTAGGCGTGGTCCTGCATGCCGCGGCGCAGGGTCTTCAGGCGCAGGCTGGCCAGCGGCCCGCTCAGGCCGAAGCGCGCGCCGGCGTACATGCAGTGGTCGTTGCCGCGGCCGACCGCCTCCCAATTGCCCCAGCCCAGCGCGTTCCACCAGACGAAGCCGTCGACCTCCCGGCCCCAGGCCAGCCACGGCCAGCGCAGGCAGTCGAGGCGGTTGGGCGCGGGGATGGGGCCGGCTCCGCCGTAGGGCCAGATGGCCTGGCCCTTTCTGCGGAGCTCGGCGGACTCATCGGGCGCCTCCGACTGGCTGGAGCGGTTCACCACCCAAAGCTGGATGAGGTCACCCAGTTCGGTGCGGGCCGACTTGTTGAAGATCCAGGAGCTGTCGATGCGGTTGATGAACTTCACCTGGGGGGTGGTCTTGACCGCATCGGTCGCCATCCGGGCGAAGAGCGCGGTGGCGTAGTTGTCACGGTCGAAGCGGATTTCGTCCATGTCCCAGGGGAAGTACTTCCAGCGAGTCTTGTGGTTGAAGAAGACCTCGAAGCGCGTCTGTTTCCAGCCGCGCTCGGCGAAGTGCCGGGCCATCTCTCCCAGGACGTTCCTGAACTCGGCCTCGTAGCCGGGCGAGCCGAAGTTCTCGAAGTAGGCCGGCCAGTTGAGGTTGACCGGCAGGTAGAGGTATTCGACGGGGTGCTCCCCGCCACGGCAGCCCCGGAAGGCGCTGCCGTCGAGGTACCCACCCCAGTGGGTGTCGAATGGCGCCCAGTCGGCAACCTTCCGGCTTCGGCCGCGGCCGGCGAGCTTCGGGGCGTAGCCGTCCTCGATGCGTCCGGAGTGCCCGTAGGGCAGGAGGTGGAAGAGCCCCAGGTGCTCGCGGGCCATCCGGAAGTGCTCGCGCTCGATGGCCCGGTAGCGCTCGGACTCCTCCTGGCCTCCCTGGTAGCCGGCGCCGGTCGCGCGGCTGTAGCAGTTGAGGTCGGCCACGCAGGTGGCCCGCTCCGGCAGCTCGAATCCGTGGACCTTCAGGGCGATCTTCAGGCGCATTTCCTCGCCGCCGGCCCTGACGATCAGGAAGGCCTCTCGCGGCCCGGGCTTGGTGCCGCGGGGGATGGCGATCTCCACCAGGAAGCACTGGCGGCGCCTGCCGGGGAAGCGCGGGGCCTTCCTGGATATCTCCGTGGAGGCCTCTCCGGCGCGGGCCGGGTCGAGCGGCACGACCGGGTCGTCCAGGAAGCTCCCATCGACCGGCACGGCGATGTGCTGGAGGACGGCGAGCGACAGGTCGCCACCCCCCTCCAGGCGGACCGCCTCGAGCTGGCCGGTGCGCTTCTCCAGGACGAGTTGGAAGTCGACTATCTCGCCGGCGGCGCCGGCCAGGCGGACCGTGCCGGCCGGACCGTCCCAGAGGTCGTTGCGCAGGGCGAAGTCGGCCGGCTCGGAAGGATTCACCGCCTCGGGAGCGGCGCAGATGTCGACGGCGACCAGGGTGTCGGCGCACCAGAGCGGGGGGATCCTGGGGGGCATCAGTGGTCTCCTAAAGCGTGGACCGATGGGGATAGATTAGCCGCCGGCGACCCGGGTGCAAGTGTGGTTGCGGCAGCGCTACACGCCGGGAAGGGCGGAGTCAGAAGGCGAAGGTCAGCTTGCCGAGATGTGGCCCTGGACCAGCTCGACCTTGGCCTCCTCCAGGAGGTTCCGGGCGAACTCGTCGGGGTACTCGCCGAGGTAGACCACGCGCTTGACCCCGGCGTTGATGAGCATCTTGGCGCAGAGGCTGCAGGGCGTGGAGGTGCAGTAGAGCGAGGCGCCCTCCACGGCCACGCCGTGCAGGGCGGCCTGCAGGAAGGTGTTCATCTCGGCGTGGACCCCGCGGCAGAGCTCGTGGCGCTGGCCGCTGGGGATGCCCAGCTTCTCGCGGAGGCAGCCGGTCTCCAGGCAGTGGCGCACGCCGCGCGGTGCGCCGTTGTAGCCGGTGGCCAGCATGCGCTTGTCGCGGACCAGCACCGCGCCGACGTGCCGGCGCATGCAGGTGGAGCGCTCGGCCACGTCCAGGGCGAGCTTGAGGAAGTACTCGTCCCAGGAGGGGCGGCGGCGCTCGGATGCAGGCTTCTTGCGGGTGGCGGTCATGGGCGGGTCAGCGCGTCCTCGTGTGATCAAGCGTGGAGCCACCCTTGGGACTCGAACCCAAGACCTCAGCTTTACGAAAGCCGTGCTCTACCAGCTGAGCTAGGGTGGCTTGCGACTGCGGGCGTAAGCATAGCGGGGACCTCCACGGCTTCAAGTGCATTCGTGGCGGGGCGGCAGTGGCTGCTGGATCTCAGGGCTTCGGCCCCGCCGCCGGGACGGCCGGCTGGGTCCACTCGGCCGCCGCCCAGATCCTGACGGTGCGGTCAGCGCTCCCCGCGGCCAGGCGCCGGCCGTCCGGGCTGAAGGTCACGGACCAGATCCAGTCCGCGGGGCCTTTGAGCGCGAGCATTTCCCCGCCGGTCTGCGCCTCCCACAGTCTGACGGTGTTGTCCCGGCCGCCCGAGGCCAGGCGCCGGCCGTCGGGGCTGAAAGCCACGGAGAGGACCTCGGCGCCGGGCACCCTGATGGTCAGCAGCTCGCGCCCGGAACGCGTCTCCCACAGCCTTACCGTCCGGTCCTCGCCAGCTGAGGCCAGTCGCCGGCCGTCCGGACTGAAGGCCACCGAGCGGACCGCAGAGCCGTGCCCGCGGAGTTGCAGAATCTCCCGGCCATCCTCCGTTGCCCAGATGCGGATGATGCCGTCCTCGCCAGCCGAGGCCAGCATGCGGCTGTCGGCACTGAAGGCCACGGAGTTCACCGGGGCGGTCTGGCCGCCGAGGGTCAGGCGCTCACGCCCGGCGTCGGCGTCCCATATCTTGGCGGTCTTGTCTTCGCCCCCCGAGGCCAGCTGACGGCCATCGGGGCTGAAGGCCACCGACGTGACCGCGGCAGTGTGTCCCCTGAGAACCAGGGATTCATTCCCGGTTTCCGCGTCCCACAGGCGGATGGTGCCGTCCTCGCCCGCCGAGGCCAGTCGGCGGCCGTCGGAGCTGAAAGCCGCAGCGAGGACGGGATGTGTGTGCCCCTTGAGGGCCAGCAGCTCGCGCCCCGTCGCCGCCTCCCAGATGCGGACGGTGCGGTCCTCGCCGGCCGAGGCCAGTCGGCGGCCGTCGGGGCTGAAGGTCACCGCGCAGACTCCGGCGGTGTGTCCCACCAGGCTCAGGGCCTCGCTGGCGGTCTCCGAGTCCCATATGCGGACGGTGCCGTCCCACCCCGCCGAGGCCAGGCGCCGGCCGTCCGCCCTGAATGCCAGGGCTCGCACCTCTCCGGTGTGGCCTTTGAGGGTCAGCCGCTCGCGGCCGGTGTCCGTCTCCCATATCCGGATAGTCCGGTCCTCGCCGGCTGAGGCCAGGCTGGATCCTTCGGGGCTGAAGGCCACGGCATGGACTCGCTCCGTGTGGCCTTTGAGCGTCAGCCGTTCCCGACCGGATCCCGCCTCCCAGACTCTGACGGTGTTGTCCCACCCCGCGGAGGCCAGGTGTCTGCCGTCCCGGCTGAAGGCAACGGCGCTGACCACCTCCGTGTGGCCCTTGAGGACCAGCTGCTCGAGCCCCGTCTCCGCCTCCCAGACTCTCACGGTCCGGTCGTCGCTGCCCGAGGCCAGGCGGCGGCCGTCGGGGCTGAAGGCCACGGTGCCGACGTCGGCCGTGTGGCCATTGAGGGTCAGCAGCGCGCGTCCGGTCTTCACTTCCCAGAGCATGACGGTGCTGTCGGCGCCGCCCGAGGCCAGGCGCCGGCCGTCGGGGCTGAAGGCCACGCAGCCGATCCCGGCAGTGTGCCCCCTGATGGCCTGCAGCTCCCGCCCCGTCGCGGACTCCCAGATCCTGACGGACCTGTCCGCGCTGGCCGAGGCCAGGAACTGGCCGTCGGGGCTGAAGGCCACGGAGCTGACCTCCTCCGAATGCCCCTTGAGGACCAGCAACTCCCGTCCGGTCTCTGCATCACGGACGGTGACGGCCTTGTCTTCACCGCCCGAGGCCAGCAGCCGGCCGTCGGGGCTGAAGGCCACGGCGTGGACCCCGGTCGCCTGTCCCTTGAAACAGGCCCGTTCCGGATAGGTGTTGCCCCGGGCCCGGCAGAGCAGATGGCCGTGCTCCCAGCCCCGCCAGGCCGGCGTCAGGGCCGCGAGCACGTCGACGGCGTCCAGCGACTGGCCGGCCGCGGAGAGCCGGTCCGCCTGGACGATGCCGTGGCGATAGGCCTCGAGTTCGGCGCGGTCGCGTTCACTCTCGGCCCGGGTCTTCTGAACGTCGGCCCGGCCGCGCTCTTCCTCGGCGCGCTGGCGCTCGGACTCGGCCTCCTTCCGGCGGCTGATGGCCTCGCTCCGTTCGCGCTCGATGTCCGCGTCCTTGTGCTGCAGGTTCTGAACGTACCAGACGGTCGCGGCCGCCAACGCCACGGCTGCAGCCGCCGCCACCGCGGTGACCGTCCGGTGGCGGGCGAGCTTCTTCCTGGCCAGGTAGAGGACGCCGGCCTTGCGCGCCAGCACCGGTTCACCGTCCAGGAACCTGCGGAGATCGTCGGCCAGTTCGCAGGCGCTCTGGTAGCGTCTCCCGGGCTCCTTCTCAAGACACTTGAGGCAGATGGTCTCGGCGTCGGCCGAGATGTGCGCGCCGCGCCTGGTCGGGGGCTCCGGGTCGGTCTCCACGTGCATTCTCAGGATTTCCATCGCCGAATCCGCGGCGAAGGGCGGCTCCCCGGCAAGCATCTCGTACATGATGCAGCCCAGCGAGTACACGTCGCTTCGGGCGTCCACGCCCCGGCTCCGGCCCATGGCCTGCTCGGGCGATTCGTACTGGGGTGTGCCCATGGCCACCCCGGTGCCGGTCATGTCCACCGGTGCGGACGCGCCCTCGGTTCCGGACAGCACCTTGGCCAGGCCGAAGTCGGTCACCTTGGGCTCGCCGCCGGCGTCGACGATGATGTTGGCCGGTTTCAGGTCCCGGTGGACAATCCCCCTGGAGTGGGCGTGGGCCAGGGCCCGGGCGACTTTCTCCAGCAGTTCGAGGCTCTGGCGGACGCTGAGCTTGCCGGCCCGGATCACGGCGTCCAGCGGCTCGCCCGCGATGAAGTCCATCGTGTAGTAGTGCCGGCCCTCGTGGATCTTGAGCTCGTGGATGGGCACGATGTTGGGGTGCTGGAGCTTGGCCGCGGAGCTGGCTTCCCGGAAGAATCGCTCGATCTCCTCCTGGGAGGCGTGCTCGGAGCTGAGCAGCACCTTCAGGGCCACCGTGCGCTTCAGCTCCGGGTCGAAGGCCTTGTAGACCACGCCCATGCCGCCCCGGCCGAGCTCGCCGCTGATCTGGTAGTGAGCGAAGCGGGTGGGGCGGGGTGGTGAGAGGCCGTCGTGTTTCGCCACGGCAGCCCGGGCCTGCTCGGGGGGAAGCGCCCGGGTTGTCCCGGTGGCGACGGCGGCGACCTTCCAGACCTGCTCCGGAGTCAGGATGCCTGTCTCCGCGGCGGCCTCGGCCTGGAAGGTGGCCCTGCATCGCTGGCACCGGACCCGGTCAGCTGGTTGTGTGGGCCCGGCCGGGAGGCCGCACTTGGGGCATCTGACCTCCCGTGACATGCTCAGTCCTCCGGGGGGCAGTCTAGCCGGGATCGCCAGGTGAGTCAACGAACGGCCGGCTGCGAAGCGGACGGGCTTGAAGACTTGCATTCCGGGCCCATTCGGATACCCTCGCCCGCGTGAGAGCCTACCTGCAGCTCGTCCGCGCGCCGAACCTGATCACCTCAGCGGCCGACGTGGTCGCCGGGTTCTCGCTGATGACCTGGCTGGCCGACACCCCGTTCGGGCACCCGCGCTGGCACAAGCTGGCCGTGCTTGTCTCGATCTCCATGGCCCTCTATGCCTCGGGCGTCATCTTCAACGACTGCCTGGATGCCGACAGGGACCGCCGCCTGCGGCCGGAGCGGCCCATCCCCAGCGGGGCCGTGCCGCTTCGCCGGGCCTTCGCCCTGGGCGCGTTCCTGACCGTCGCGGCCCTGGTCGCGGCCATGCTGTTGAGCTGGGCGGCGGTGCTCTTCTCCGGGCTGCTGACGGTCTCGATCTGGACCTACAACTCCCCGCTACGGCGCAGCGCGCTGGCCGGGGCGCTGGCCATAGGCGCCTGTCGCGGCCTGAACATGCTGCTGGGCATGAGCACCGGCATGAGCCTGTCCTACTTCAGCTTCCGGAACTACCCCGAACTGGCCATCGCGCCGGCGCTGCTGGCGGCCTACGCGATCATCGTCACGCTGGTCGCGACCTACGAGGACCGGCCGGCGGGGCGCGCCGGGGCCTGGGTGCTGACCGGGGCGGCTGTGGCCATGAGCCTGGTCCTGCTCGGCGCCCTGTTCGGCGTGGTTGGAACGTTGGCCGGGCAGGTGCTGCTGGCCCTGCTGATCCTGGTCCTGGGCGGCATCTTCACCGCCCCGCTGGTGAAGCTGACCTTCGCCTCGGTCCGCAGGGCGGTGGGCCTGGCGGTGCTCCTGATCATCGCCTTCGACGCGGCGCTGGTGTTGGGTGTGCGCGACGCACCGGAATGGCTCGGCCTGGGCCTTCTGGTCTCCATCGCGCCGGC
>JAKLDR010000168.1 GCA_022703445.1 Planctomycetota bacterium
CCTGCCGCGGCGGGCCACGGCCAGGGCGGTGACCACCGCGACCGCCGAGACCGCGGCCGCGGCGACGACCGCCGCAATCGCCAGCCGGGTGCGTCCGGGTTTCATGGTGCGCCTCCGAAAACCGCAGGGGCACGGCATGCCGTGCCCCTACAGGAACCGACCATGGCCTGTCCCGTCACGCCTCGCCCTCAGGCCAGCATCCCGGCGACCAGGTCCCCGACCTCGGTCGTGGAGTAGCCCATCTTGCCGGCGGCCAGGCTCTTGAGCTTGGTCCCGGTGACCTTGCGGACCGCCGCGTCGACGCCCTTGGCGGCCTCGTCCAGGCCCAGGTGCTCGAGCATCATCTGCATGGCGCAGATGGCGGCCAGCGGGTTGATGACGTTCTTGCCCGTGTACTTCGGCGCCGAACCGCCGATGGGCTCGAACATGCTCACGCCCTCGGGGTTGAGGTTGCCGCCGGCGGCGATGCCCATCCCGCCCTGGGTCATGGCCGCCAGGTCGGTGATGATGTCGCCGAACATGTTGCCGGTGACGAGGACGTCGAACCACTCCGGGGACTTCACCATCCACATGCAGGTGGCGTCGACGTGGTAGTAGTCGCGCTTGACGTCCGGGTAGAGCTTGTCGCCCATCTCGTGGAAGGCGCGCTCCCAGAGGTCGTAGACGTAGGTCAGGACGTTGGTCTTGCCGACCAGGCCCAGGGTGTTGTGCTCGCCCTTGCCGCGGGCCTTCTTCCCGTAGCGGCGGGCGTACTCGAAGGCGTAGCGCAGGCAGCGGTCCACCTGGAAGCGGTTGTAGATCATGACCTGCGTGGCCACCTCGTTGGGCGTGCCCTTCTGGGTGACGCCGCCGACGCCGGTGTAGACGTCGCCGGAGTTCTCGCGGACCACCGCGTAGTCGATGTGCTCGGGGCCCTTGTCCTTGATGGGGCTGTCCACGCCGGGGAAGAGCCGCACCGGGCGCAGGTTGATGTACTGGTCGAGGTCGAAGCGCAGCTTCAGGAGCAGGCCCTTCTCGAGGATGCCGGGCTTGACGTCGGGGTGGCCGATGGCGCCCAGCAGGATGGCGTCGAAGCCGCGCAGCTCCGCCACGCAGGACTCCGGGCACACCTCGCCGGTGCGCTTGTAGCGCTCGCCGCCCAGGTCGTAGTGGACCTTCTCGGTCCTGAAACCGTACTTCTCGGAGGCGGCGTCCATGACCTTGACCGCCTCGCGAACGACCTCCGGTCCGGTGCCGTCGCCGGGGAGGACCGCGATCCTGTAGGTCTTGCCGCCCTTAGCCTTCTTAGCCATGTCGTTCAGAGTCCTGCAATGGGGCGCGCCGCTCACGAACGGCGCAGGTTGAGTGGCATTCTAGGCTGGAGGCGCCGGGAATCAAGGCCGGCGGCGGCTCCCGGAATCGCCAGGTGCTCCGTTCGCGGGCGCGCACCTCCAACGCAGAGCCGCAGAGAGCGCGGAGGGAACGCAGAGTACAGCGAAACAACCGGCCGCCAAGTGCCGGCAGGACCTCTGTTCCTCTGCGTCTTCTCCGCGCACTCTGCGGCTCCGCGCTGAAAATGCGCCATCGCACGATGGGCGATCCGCGATGTCCGGAAGGCCCTGGGCAACTATCTCCGGCCCTTGCCTGCCCGGCGCGGCCGGTTTGGCCTCCCCGGCCGGCCGGGACGCTCCCCGTCCCGAAGCAGGCCGTGGAGCGCGAGGCGCTCCGCGTCGGTCCGGGCCATGGGGATGCGCCGGCCGTCCGGGTCGGTCCCCGCCCAGTACATGGCCGCCGCCACGGTTCCAGGCAGAGGGATGAAGCACTGCACCTGCTCCGGCCGCCAGTTGCGGCCGGCCAGCCAGCGGGCCAGCGCCTCCATGTGCGCGGGGGTGCATCCCGGGAAGGCCGAGATCAGGTAAGGCACCAGGAACTGCCGCTTGCCGGCCGCGGCCGACTCCCGATCGAAGATGCCCAGGAAGCGCTCGAAGGTCCCGGCGCCGGGCTTGCGCATCAGCCGCAGGACCTCGTCGGCCAGGTGCTCCGGGGCGATCTTGAGCTGGCCGCCCACGAAGTCCCGGACCATGGCGCGGATGTAGCGCTCGTCCTTCAGGGCCAGGTCGTGGCGGATGCCGCTGGCCACCCGGACGTGCTTGACCCCGCGGACGGCGCCGACCCGGCGGAGCAGCCCGATCAGGCTCATCTGGTCGACCGCGAAGCGCGGACAGATGTCCGGGAAGAGGCAGCTGGAGCGCCGGCAGCGCCCCGGGTCGCCGGTGCAGACCGCGCCCCACATGTTGGCGGTGGGGCCGCCGACGTCGCTGATGCTCCCCGAGAAGCCCGGGGCGGCGGCCATGGCCGCGGCCTCGGCGACGATCGAGTCGGCGCTGCGCGAGCGGACGGTCCGCCCCTGGTGGGCGGAGAGCGTGCAGAAGGAGCAGCCGCCGCCGCAGCCGCGGTGGCTGGTGATGCTGGCGCGGATCATGTCGGCGGCCGGGATGGTCCGCCCGGCGTAGGCCGGGTGCGGCTCGCGGGTGAAGGGCAGGGCGTAGAGCCGGTCGAGCTCCGCAGTCTCGAGCGGGCCGGGCGGGGTGAGAACGAGCGCGCGTCCCCCGACCGGCTGGACCGCCCAGGCCCGGGCCTGGTGGACCTGCCGCTCGATCGCCAGCGCCGCGGCCAGCAGCCTGGACGGGTCGGCCAGCATCTCCTCGTGGGAGGGGAGTTCGACCACCTCCGCGCCGGCCGGCAGCGCGGCCCGGCTGCCGATGTAGGCCGCGCCGGGCACCGCCGGGTCGGCCGGCGGCCGGCCGGCGTCGAGCCTCCGGCAGACCTCCAGCAGGCCGCGCTCGGCCATGCCGTAGAGCAGCACGTCGGCCTTGGCGTCGAGCAGGATGGGGCGGTGCAGCCGGTCGGTCCAGAAGTCGTAGTGGGTGATCCTCCGCAGCGAGGCCTCGACGCCGCCGAGGAGCACGGGCAGCCCCGGGAAGGCCTGCTTGACCAGCCCCGCATAGACCAGGCAGGCGCGGTTGGGGCGCGCCCCGGCCAGGCCGCCGGGGGTGTAGGCATCCTCGCGGCGCTTCTTGCGGAAGGCGGTGTAGTGGGCCAGCATCGAGTCAAGCGCGCCGGCCGTCACCCCCGCCGCCAGGCGCGGCCGGCCCATGACTTTCAGATCGTCGGGGCCGGTCCAGCGCGGCTGGGCCACGATGCCGGTGCGGAAACCGTTCGACACCAGCCACCGCCCGAGCAGCGCCGCGCCGAAGGAGGGGTGGTCGACGTAGGCGTCGCCGCTGACGAGCAGGACGTCGAGTTCGGTCCAGCCGAGCCGGTCCATCTCGGCGCGGGACATGGGCAGGAAGGGTGGCTGCGCGAATCCCGAAGGCCCCGGAGCGCCCGCAGCCGAGCCGGAGCCGCCGCCGCCGCCCCGCCGCTCTCCGCCTCCGAACCGCGCCGTAGCAGTCATGGCGGCATGTTAGCCGCCGACGAGCACACCGTCAATGGGCCGGGGGCGATGATACCCGTCAATGGCTCCGATGACGCCGCGGCCGAGACCCATTCTTCAGCCTGGCCATCAATCCTGACCGTAACCGGATCATCTCCTGTCCAAGTGATCCCATTAATGGCTCGGTGACCCCATTGGCTCGGCGGTCACCGCCCACTGCGCGGCAAGTGGGACTGGCTTCCTGCGGCGCCTGAGAAAACGGAGAATCTGGGGCTGTCGAGGGGCGCTTCCGGCTGCTTGGAAGGCATTGGTTGGATTCTCCAGTCCCAGTCTGCCGACGGGGACTGGAGACGGCTAGGCGCGCGCATCCCCCGAAGCCGCGGCACTTGCGGGCGCTGGGCCATCTCGAAGCTTTGCCGCCGAGAGCTTGGGCGGAGAAAGTTTCGATACTTAGTTTGGTGGGGCAACCGGAACTAGGGTCGAACCTTCTCCGCCGCAAACGGTTGCGTTACAATGTGTTACGCGCCCACCCGCTGTCACTTAGGGCCATGAAGTGCCAAGAACTCCGCTGGCGACAGGATCGACAACGGCGCTTTGGGGAAGTGGTCGGCGTTGCGAGTTACGAGGCATTCAGCCTTGGCGTGGACGGCGGAGTGGAATTGGATCGCATCCTCGAAGTCATGGAATCCGGCATCTATGGCCTGTGTAATGATGCGAGCGGTAAGGTCCACGGGCGTGAAGACGTCCCGCAACAGGCGAACAGCCTTCTCGGCGCTGCGCAGGCCGCCGTGCTTGCGCACCACGTAGTAGCAGTTGCTGAAGCTGATCGCCGCCACGTAGGCATCGACCTGGTCGGATTCCGCCAGGGTCCAGATGCGCATGGCCTCGGCGTAGAAGGGCTCCCGCTCGGCCAAAACGTCGAGAAGAACGTTCGTGTCGATCAGGACTCGCACGGTCACATCCCGTATCGCTCGGCAAGGGCGTCAGCGATCAGGTCGCGGTCGCTCTTGCCGCGCGGCAGCTTGACGAGCCCCGTAGCTTTGCGGGTGATAGGGCCGGGCTGCTCTTTCTTGCGGCGCTCGCTAAGCACGGCCCCGATGAGGCGTGTGAACATGGAGGAAAGCGAAGTGCCCTCGGCGGCGGCCAGCTTCTTGGCTTCCGCGATGAGATCCTTGTCGGCGCTCAAAGTCAGCTTGGTGACTCGCATGGCCATCCCTCCCGCACTACGTAACCTCTATGGACATTATACGTATTCCGTGGCCACGTCGCAAGCAGAATTCGGTGGTGCGGCTTGATCTCGTGATCTTGCGGTCTTGCCCCTGAGGTTTACGCTTGCTCCGGGGGGAACGGATATGCAGCCGACCGGAAATCCAATCGATGCCGGCCGCTGGCCGCGCGCGCTCCGGCTGCTGGTGGAGGCCATCGCCACGGCCTTCATGCGCGGTTACTGGCTCTCGCGCTGCCGGGCCGCCGCCCACGCCTCCGGGATCGTCCGCCTCATGGCCGAGCGCGATGACGCCCTCTGGCGCTCAGCCCTGGCCGAGCGGATGCTCGCCGTCCAGTGTCGGCGCATCGCGGGCATGAACCCGCTTCGGCGGCCGGAGGTGCTGCCGGAGGACCGCTTCGAGGTCCTCCAGCTCATTCGTCTGCAGGGCTGGAGCGTCCGGGAGGCCGCCAGGCGCTTCGTGCTCCACAAGAACACCGTCTCCGCCTGGCAGCGGCTCTTCCGCACCGGCGCCGACGTCGGCGGCTTCTTTGGGCCGGCGCCCTTCAACCGGCTCAACGACGCCGTCCGCTGGCTGGTCCAGGACCTCCGCCGCATGTGCCCGCACCTGGCCGTCGGCACGCGGACCATTGCCAGGCTGATCCTCCAGGCCGGCCTGCAGATCAGCCGCTCCTCCGTCCAGCGCATCCTCCGGGAGAAGCCGCCCGGGAAGCGGGACCGAAGGGCCGTGCCCCCGGGCGGCACCGACACCATCCCCTACCACATCCTGCTCCCCAGAACGATCAACCGCACCTGGCACCTGGACCTGACCGTGGTCACCGTCCTCTGGTTTCGCTTCCACATCGCCGCCCTGATGGACGGCTTCTCCAGGAAGCTCCTGACGCTGCACGTCTTCGCCCGAACGCCCACTTGGAATATGATGGCGGCGCTGGTCCGTCAAACCGTGGAGACCCACGGCAAGCCGCGCTTCCTGGTCACCGACCGCGGCTGCCAGTTCCGGGACCGCTTCCACGACTACGTGGAAACTGTCCTGGGCATCAGTCACGTGCGGGGAAAGGTCCGAAGCTGGACCTTCAACGGCAAGGTCGAGCGCTTCTTCCGGACGCTGAAGCTCTGGTGGAGACTCAGCCTGTTCGGATGGGCGTTGAACAAGGCCGGCATCGCCGTCCGGATGCAGGCGCGGCTCGATGGCTTCCAGGATTGGTACAACACCCGGCGCGTCCACCAAGCCCTCGGAGGCTCGACGCCCGAGCAGGCCTGGACCGAGTCAGGCCCGCCGACGGCCGTGACCCTCCGCGCCGGCGACCCGCAGCCGGAGATCCGCATCCTGCGTCACCGCTACCGAGGCGATCCGCACCTGCCCGATCTGGAGATCGAGATCGACTGGAGCAACGTGGCCTGACGGGGAGAGTCCTGGCTGATAGCTTATCGTTCACGCCCGCGTGGGGAGAAGGTCTGCCCGGGCTGCAGATTGCCACGCGATCTTACCGTTTCAGATCGTCCGCCGGCTCATTTTCGGGTTTCCCCGAGCCCTCGGTCCCCGGTACAGTCGGGTGGGCCACTACACCGGGCACGAGCCCAGTGGGATGTCGTTCGAGAAGCTCAACGCCTTGGATATGCCGGCGCTCTGGACCGACCAACGGAAGGAGCTGGGGTTCAGCCTGGAGGACTGAACGCTTCGGCCGCGCCCGCGCGGGGAGAAGGTCTGCCCTGGCTGCAGATTGCCACGCGATCTTACCGTTTCAGATCGTCCGCCGGGCCATTTTCGGGCTTTCCCGAACCCTCGGCCCCCGGTACAGTCGGGTGGGCCACTACAGCCGCGCCATTTTCGGGCTTCTTTTCGGTCTCCGACCCCACCACAGTTCCCGGGGCCACTACACGAGTACCCGACAACAGCGCCTTAGCCCTTTCCGAAATAGATGCGTCCCAGTCTTTGACAGCAATCTCTAAGACCGCTTTGCGACGGGCAGCCCATTCAGGTAACTTGTCCCACGCGAGCCCTTCGCTGACTATGATCTTCCTGGTTTCAACATCGGGTTCGACACGATACCAATCCTCTATACTAGCTCCCACATACTCCTCACCGAGCATGATCACGAGATCAAAACTGTCATTCTTGAGGCCACGCACCTCGGAGTAGTGCTGGGCGTTCTTGCGTAGGCGCACCTGGCTCAGGTTGTGCAGTACCCGCTGTCCAACAAGCTTGCGATTAGGCTTGTCTACGAGGTCGGTTATCACAACTCCTGTGGCACCCTTAGAGTTAAGCCATACTTTATTGCACATTGCTAACGAGGGAATAAGCAAATCGAGCGATGGCGGGCACACCTCCCCTTTGAGGGTTGTCTTGAGAGACAGTCTTATCTTGTCCTCTGCTTCGTTCCCAGGGTAGGGCACCATCTCAAAGCACAGCGCTAACAACGGTACACGTTCAGAGAGCGGCCGATCCTCGCTCAAGTAAGGAACAGCAGCGTCAAACGGGATTTGACTAATGCTATCCAAGGCGTCAAGTGCGATCTTTCGGATAGCCGGATTCTCCGAGTTCAAGAACTGTAGGATGGGCGCTGCCAGATTGGAGCGACTTAGGGGATCGAGTTTCCCTGGCTGGTTAGCAGCGGCCAATATCTTGTCGCGCTTGGCCTTGGCTTCTTCCACAGTCTTGGGAGCCCCGGTTTCTGCACCGAAGGTTCCCCATTCGAATGCGACAAGCATGGTCGCAATCAGAATGCAGCTGTATGTCCGCGTCGCCATCGCCTCCCCCCTCCTATTCGATGACCAGAATCACGTCAGCTCCATCCCACGCATCATCAGGAGACGAAGCCGTACGAGCAAGAACGCCGACGGGAACTTTCAAGTTCCCATTTGCGTCGGCAGTAACGTTTTCCGTCCGGTAGTAGTTTCCGCCGTCCCAAGTGTTGTACCACTGAACCTTGTAAGTCCGGTTTGCCGTTGCCCCAACGATGTTCACAGTATGATCCTTCTTATTGTCAGCCTGATCGTTGGCATAGGTGCGGGGGCAGTTTTGGGCCGGTTGCCCCCAGTTCGCATCCTGGGTCTTGCTGAAATCGTCATCGAAGAGCCACGCCACTATTTTGTCCGTCGCTGCCGACTTGAGTGCCCAGCAACACACTGGACTGGGCCCGCCTCCCGGAGCCGTGACGCTGTAGGAATGGCCACGGGCTCAGAGGTGTTCGCGGCCTGTGGGGTGTCTATGAGCCGCTTGGTCAAGACCGGATCGACTGGGGGCAGCTTCTCTTGCTCCCGGACCAAGTACGAGGGTGCGGGCGTGGGTGCCTTGGTTTCTACCTTCGGCTGAGGCTCCGGCTTCTTGCCAAACCAGTTCTTCTTGACGCCATAGATGCCGACAGTCGCGCCGGCAGTCACAGCCACCACCAATACCGTAAGGAGCACCTTCTTCATGAGTATCTCCTCTGCGCTAACTACGCCTGCATCCTATTCGGGTGCAGCCCGAGGGTCAAAGGTCTTTTCAAGACGCTGAATTCCGTTCCCGATTTCGACCCCGGTTTCATTCTCTACTCCTCTCCGGAATCGAACCCGGCAGATTTTGCCGGTGCGCAAGTCGCACCTTTCAGCCACTTGAAAAGTGGGACTGAAAGCCTGCAGTCCCGAGAAAACGGAGAAAGAGAACGCCTGAGGGCCTATTTTCGGCCCAAACTTGGCCTCCCCGGGCGTCTCCAGTCCCACTTTCCGGCGGTTGGCCGACGGCCGATGCGCGCGCAGATGTCCGCAAGACAACGGGATATACGCGTGCTGTGCCGGCAGGCCGGGATGGGCGCGGAAACGGAGAGAGAAGGTTCGATACGTTGAGGTTGGTGGAGGCGGGGGGAATCGAACCCCACCCGCAATATTGTAAGAGAAGAACACAGGCCGGTCAATGCACGACAGAAATCGGCCTAAGCTCGGCCAACTCGCCTAGTTATGACCCATGTCGGTCAGGGCCTCCGGGCAAGACCCGGCCAGCAACATGCCAACTTAGGGCGTAGCCCGGCCACGAGTCCGCCCCAACGGCGCCCTAACCTGGCAGACATGCCGAGCCGGTGTACCACCTCTGGAACGAATCAATGTCAACGGCTCCCTGCGCCGGTTGCAGGCCGGTCTTCGCGGATTTCCGCAGAAGAGCCTTGAGGGCGCCGGCGAGGGCGGTAAGGTGCTGCCCTGCTCACGACGTGCGACCACGTCTGCGGCCCATGTTTGAGGAGAAGGTAATGAGCAGACTCAGACTTCCGGATGATTCCAGCGGCACCATAATGACAAGCCTGGCCAATCTACCGAAGGCGACCTTCCTCGATGAATTCGCGCTGGCCGGAGCATTGAAAGTGTCCCAGCGCACAGTGCGCCGGATGGTAGTTCGCCGAGAGATCCCGCCATCGCTTCGTCTTGGGGGCCGTTCGGTTTGGCAGGTCGGCCGAGTGCTGGCTTGGCTCAATGCGAGATGCGAACAGGCTGAGCGGATGTCGGGCGTCACCTTCCTTGCTCTCACAGGGCGCCGAGAGAACGAGCAGGAAGATGTCTCGGCGCCAGGAGACGGACGACTCGATGACCATGGATCGCGGCCAATGCCGGCTTAGATTTCTGTGTCCTCTGTTAACCAGTAGGTTTCTGGTTCGCGTCCGAGATGGGGAGCCATCTCAAAAACAACCGACCAGGACGGTCGAATCCGTTAACGCAAGGCCCCGCGGCGAGAGTCCGGGGCCTTTTCGTATCCCTCTCTACGAAGGGCGCTACCGACACAGCCC
>JAKLDR010000169.1 GCA_022703445.1 Planctomycetota bacterium
AGGTGGCTGACGCCCGAGCCGTGCCCGTCCTCGACGCCGCCGAGCGTGCCGATCTCGCCCTCGACGGTCACGCCGCGCTCGTGGGCGAAGTCCACAACCTTCTTGGTGACCTCGACGTTGTACTTGAGGTCCGAGGGGGTCTTGCCGTCCTCGAGCAGCGAGCCGTCGATCATCACCGAGGTGAAGCCCAGCTCGATGGCGCTCTTGCAGGTGTCGAAGCCGTTGCCGTGGTCCAGGTGCAGGGCCATCGGTATCTCGGGATAGAGCTCGGCCGCTGCCAGCATCAGGTGATAGAGGAACTTGTCGTTGGAGTACTTGCGGGCGCCGCGCGAGGCCTGGATGACCACCGGGCTCTTGGTCTCCCGGGCGGCCTCCATGATCGCCTGGATCTGCTCCATGTTGTTGACGTTGAACGCGCCCACGCCGTAGCCGCCCTTGGCGGCCTCGTCGAGCATCTGCCTCATGGGAACCAGCGGCATCTTTCTTCTCCCTTCCTGCGGATCCTTCCGGTGCCCGCGCACAAGACGCACGGGCCTTTCGCCGGGGGATTCTCTCGGTCCGGGGGCGAATGTCAACCGCAACCCGCGCCCGTCCTTGACAGGCCGGGGCGGGTCCTGCACAATGCGGCCATGCGGGAGAATGACATTAACGCGGAGGCCGGAACTATGCCCAATCGCGAGAAGTTCATGGAACTGGCCCTGGAGCTCGCCGAGGGCGGCTACGGGCGGGTGGCTCCCAATCCGCTGGTCGGCGCCGTGGTCGTCCGCGACGGCCGGATCGTGGGCACCGGCTGCCACGAGGTCTTCGGCGGGCCGCACGCGGAGGCCAACGCCCTGTCCGCCGCCGGCGAGAAGGCCCGGGGGGCCGACCTCTACGTCACGCTCGAGCCCTGCCGGCACCAGGGCAAGACCCCGCCCTGCACCGACGCCATAGTGAAGGCGGGCGTCGCCCGCGTGTTCTACGGGACCCGCGACCGCCACCCGCCGGCCAGCGGCGGCCTGGAGATCCTCAGCACCGCGGGCATCTCCGTCGAGGGGCCGGTCCTGGAGGAGCGCTGCCTCGAGATCAACGCCCCCTTCTTCAAGCACATCGCCACCGGCAAGCCCCTGGTGCTGGCCAAGTGGGCCATGACCCTGGACGGCAAGCTGGCCAGCAGCACGGGCGAGAGCCGCTGGATCTCGTCCGACGCCAGCCGCCGGCTGGTCCACGAGTGGCGCGGGCGCGCCGGGGCGGTGCTGGCCGGCATCGGCACCGTCCTGGCCGACAACCCGCTGCTCAACTGCCGGGCGCCGGATCTGCCCGACCCGCTGCGGGTGATCCTGGACGCCGGCTGCCGGACCCCGCCTTCTTCCCGGCTGTTCGAGCCCGACCCGGAGAAGCCCGGGGCGGCCCGCGTGCTGATCTGCGCGGCCGAGGGCGCGCCGGCCGACAAGGTCCGGGCCCTGCAGGGCGCGGGGGCCGAGGTGATCATGCTGCCGGCCAACGCCGGGAAGATCTCGCTCACCGCGGTGCTCGACGACCTGGGCCGGCGGGGGGTCAACCTGGTGCTGGTCGAGGGCGGCAGCGAGGTGCTGGGCTCGTTCTTCGACGCCGGGCTGATCGACCGGGTGCTGGTCTTCATCGCCCCCAAGCTGGTCGGCGGCCGGGCGGCCAAGCCGGCCCTGGGCGGCGAGGGCCTGCCCAAGATGCTCGACGCCGCCATACTCCGTTCCCTCAAGAACTACCGCCTGGAGGGCGACGTGGTGGTCGAGGGCAAGATCGGCAGCTGGGAGTGGGCCGAGCCGGTCAAGAAGGCCTGACCCTCCGGAGACCCGTCAGGGGGCCGCGGCCGCGCCGCGGCCTGGACTCCGCCGGCACACACCGCCTGGTCTGAAACCGTACCACGGAAACGCTGGACGCTGATGCGGTCCGGGCTAGAATCGCCCCGTGCGTGGCCGATTCGCCAGGATGCCAGCGCATGAAAGGAACCAGGCCCATGGCCAGGAACTCGATCCGCACCCGTGACCGTTTCGAACTCCGGCTGGCCGCCGACGGCGTCGTCGCCGGCGCCGCGCTGGACGGCAAGAGGCTGAAGCTGGCCGGGCCGGGCGGCTTCTCCGTGGTCGAGTCGCTCGCGCCCGACGGGGAGTTGCGCGATCACGGGCGTTTCAGCGGGAAGGTTGCGGCCTCCGGCGGGCGGCTGCGCTTCTCCGGCGCCATCCCGCAGGCGGCCCTGGAGCTCTCCGCCGAGCTCCGCGGCGGCGACTTCATCGACGTTCGCGGCGAGGTGCGCGACACCTCGGGCGCCGACCGGGCGCTGAGCGTCAGCTTCACTCTGCCGGTCGGGCTCTCCGGCTGGCGCTGGGAGAACACTGCGGCCCGGGCCGAGACGGTCAGCCCCGGGCGGGTCTATCCTTACGCCCCCGATGACTTCCTGTATCTCGGCAAGAAGGGCGACGGCTTCGCCGACGAGGACCACGGCAACTACGGCATCCGCACCAGCAAGCTGCCCTTCACTGCGGTTGCCAAGGGCGGCCTCGGCCTGGCGCTGGCCTATCCCGTTCACGAGCCCCGCGTCTTCCTGCTGTCCGCCTCGGCCGAGGGCCTGACGGTGACCTTCTCGCTGGGCGTCACGCCGATCACCAGGAGGTTCCCGAGCCGGGCCTCCTTCCGCTTCATCCTGTACCCGGTCGACGGCGCCTGGGGCATCCGCTCGGCGGCCGAGCGCTACTACGCCTTCTTCCCGGAGCTCTTCCGGGGCCACTGCCGGCGGCACGGGAACATCGAGAGCATCTCCAACCCCGAGAAGCGCCCGCCGCCCGAGCACCTGGAGGACATGGGCATCGCCTACAGCGAGAACGACTACCAGTGGACCAACGGCGAAGCCCCCGAGGCGTCGGTCCGGCTCGCCCGGAGCCTCGGGCTGGGCCCGAAGGACATGTTCCACTGGCGGGGGGCCTGGTACGGATTCTTCGAGGCGCCGGCCGGCACGACCCGCGACGCGATGCTCTCGGCGCTCAAGGCCCAGGCCGAGGGCCGCGCGCCGGCGACCTCCCACGGCCAGAACAATCAGTTCTGCGGATGTCCGCACGCGCTCAGCGCCAAGGCCATGTACAACAGCTGCCTGATCGACCACCAGGGCAAGCTGGAGCGGGTCCGCTTCGAGTATCCCCAGTACAACGGCTGGCTGCTGCCCTTCAACCTCGATCCGAACCTTCCCAAGCCGAACCGGGCCCAGCTGGCCACCGACTGGCAGTTCCGGTACATCCGGCGCTGGAAGGAGAAGGGGTTCCGCGGACCGTTCGGCATCGCCTTCGACGCGTTCGACGACTTCAGCGGCTTCCGCCGGCTGAACTTCCGGCGCGACCACCTGGCGGTGATGGACGTCCCGGCCACGTTCGACCCGGCCAGCGGCCGGGTCTGCCAGGTCAAGGGATTCCACGACTGGACGTGGCTCCGCGGACAGAGCGCCCTCGCGCACCGGGCGGGTGGCAGGGTGATGAGCAACGTTAACCTGGAGCACGCCATGATGTTCGGCGGGCCGCACCTGGACGTAGTCTTCCGCGAGCGCCGCGCCGACGACCACACCGACGAGCGCCTCTCCGTCCAGCGCATGCTCATGGGCGGCAAGCCCATCGCCTTCCCGGGCGGTTCCCGCGCCCCGGACTCCGCCGCCGCGTGGGTGCGCGAGGCCCGGAGGCTGCTGGCCTTCGGCATGGCGCCGGGGCCGAAGTTCTCGCGCTGGCAGGAGCTGCGCGAGCACATGCCGCTCTTCTCGCGCGTGGCCGAGGCCGGCTGGCGGCCGGTGCCTTACGCCCGGGCGAAGGGCCTGTGGATCGAGCGCTTCGGCGATCGCCCGGGACGGCTCTTCCTCGCGGTCCGCAACTGCGGGCAAAAGCCGCTGGCCTCGCGCCTGGAAATCGACCTGGCCGGGCTGGGCCTGGCCAAGTCCGCCGGGCGGCTCGCCGTCCGGCAGGTCTCGCCGGAGGCGGCGGTCAGACTGGCGCGCAGCGGGGCCAAGCTTTCGGGGACGGTCCGCGTGCCTGGCCGGGAGACGGTGGTCCTCGAACTCACCGCCGGCTGAGGCCAAAAGAAAGGGCCCGAGCCACAAGGCCCGGGCCCCCGTGCCGGGGGCGGCACGATTCCACGCTCCGCCCAGGAAGCACGGCCCGTGCCACCGCGGCGCCGGCCGGCGCAGAGCGGCCCAACCGCGCTTCCGCCGGGGCCTTGCGACGTCCTGCGCCGCAGCCCGGGGGATGCGCGGGGCCGCGGCGTGTGGGCGGATCCGGCAGGGCCGCGGGGAATCCGGCCACACGAGCTCCCCGGACCGCATGGCCACGGTCCTTGACTTGAACGGACCCGATGCAGCGCTATAATCCTTCGCCGCTCAAGGAGTCTGATCCGGCTGCCGGGGTCTGTCGGCGGCCATGGAGGAAGGTTTGGCTCTGCAACCTGCAAACAGCGCCGTCTACCTGCCGTTCGAGAGCGAGCTGGCCGAGCACGACCGGAAGATCCGGGAGATCGAGGAGCTCAGCCGCGCCAACAAGATGGATTTCTCGGAGGAGCTCCGCGTGCTCCGCGAGCGCCGCGTGGACATCGTCCGCAAGGCCTACTCCAACCTGGGTCCCTGGGAGCGCATCCAGGTGTCGCGGCACGAGCGCCGGCCGCAGACCCGCGACTACCTGGACCTGATCTTCACCGACTTCATGGAGCTCTCCGGCGACCGGATGTTCGCCGACGACCTGGCCATCGTGGCCGGGCTGGCTCGGCTCGGCGACGAGCGGGTCATGGTCATCGGCCAGCACAAGGGCCGCAACGTCCGTGAGCGGCACCTGACCAACGCCGGATCTCCTCACCCCGAGGGCTACCGCAAGGCCATGCTCAAGATGCGCCTGGCCGAGCGCTTCGCCCTGCCCGTCGTCTGCCTGATCGACACCAAGGGCGCCTTCCCGGGCACCGGCGCCGAGGAGCGCGGCCAGGCCGCGGCCATCGCCGAGAACCTCCGGGACATGTCCGTGCTGCGCGTGCCGGTGGTCGCCGTGGTCATCGGCGAGGGCGGCTCGGGCGGGGCCCTGGGCATCGGCGTGGCCGACCGCCTGCTGATGATGGAGTACGCCTATTACTCGGTGATCAGCCCCGAGGGCTGCGCGGCCATCCTCTGGAAGAGCGCGTCCAACGCCGCCGAGGCGGCCGCGGCCCTGAAGATCACCGCCGGGGACCTCGCCGAGATGAAGATCATCGACGAGATCGTCAAGGAGCCCCTGGGCGGCGCCCACCAGGACCCCAAGGCCGCCGCCGATACGCTCAAGGCCGCCCTCCTGCGCAATCTCGCCGAGATCAAGGGGCTGCCCGTCGACCGCCTGCTGGCCGAGCGCTACGCCCGGCTGCGCCGCCACGGGGTGTGGATGGAGGGCGCCGCGGCGTCCGCGCCCGCCGCCGCCGGCGGCTCCGGGGAGGCCCGCAAGTGAACTCCGCCTCCGCGCTCCGGCGGCCGGCCCTGGCCCTGCTCCTGGCCCTGTTCTGCTCGGCCGGCTGCGGGCCAGACGAGCTGGCCCCGCTGCCCGGCTGGGGTGCCGACTACGAGAAGGCCGCCGCTCAGGCCGCCGCCGAGAGGAAGCCGATGGCGGTGCTCTTCTCGGCCGCCTGGAGCCCGGCCGCCGCCAAGTTCGAGAGCCAGGCGCTGGCCGACCAGCGCGTGGCCGGACTGCTGGCCGGCCACGTCCGGGTCCGCCTGGACCTCGACCAGGAGTCCGCCCGCAAGACCGCCCTGGCGCTCGGCGCCCGGGATCGCAACGACAACGTCGGCGCCCCCTGGCTGGTGCTGGTCAGCCCCGAGGGCGAGCGCCGCTCGGTGGCCGGGCAGTGCGGAGCCGACCACCTCGCCGGCTTCCTCGGGACCCTGGGCCGCTGGCAGCCCCTGGCGGGGTGGGAGTCGGATCCGGCCGCGGCCGAGGCCCGGGCCAGGGAGACCGGCAAGCCGCTGGCCGTGCTCTACTCCGCCGCCTGGGAGCAGGAGGCCGCGGCCTTCGAGCGCCAGACCCTCTCCGATGCCAAGGTCGTCGCCGGCCTGGGCGCCTTCACCCTGCTGCGCCTGAACATCGCGGCCCACGCCAAGCGGGCCGAGGCCGACAAGGTCAAGGCTGCTCCCGCGCTGGTCCTGCCGGCGCCCGGCGGCAGCCTGGTCGTGCCCGAGAAGTGCACCCCGGCGGCCCTGCTGTCCTGCGTGAGCGCGCTGGGCGGCAAGCCGCGGGACCTGCCGGGCTGGTCCGCCGACCGCGAGGCCGCCCGCAAGCAGGCCGGGGCCGAGGGCAAGCCGCTGGCCCTGCTGCTCGACTCGGCCGACTGGCCGTGCGCCAAGTTCGCGGGGGCCATCCAGGACTCCCCCGACGCGACCAAGGCGCTGGAGCCCTTCGTCCGGGTCCGCGTCGACTTCGCCGGCATCTCCGAGAAGGACCGCGCCGACTGGCAGGCCAACAAGGCCCCCTGCCTGGTGCTGTTCGACGCCGCCGGCAAGCGCTACGGGACCTACGGGCTCAAGAACGCGGCCGAGGCCCCGGAGCGGATCGCCGAGCGCGTCGCCGACGGGCTGAAGATGGCCGCCGCCAAGACGGGTTCCTGAGCGCCGCACATGCCGCACCGCGCGATGCTGACGCCCGCGGATGACCTGTTCGGCAGAGTCGCGCTGTTCAACAGCCTGGTTACCCTCGATCAGATAATCGAGTGCGCCCGGGTGATCGGCGCCGAGATGGTGGCCGGCCGGCCGCGGCGCTCGCTGGCCACCATGCTGATCCTCAAGGGCTACCTGTCCGCGAAGGCCGCCGGTTCCGTGGAGACGGCCATCCGCCGGCGCCACGCCGGCAAGGGCGCCCCGGAGGCGGCCGCGTCCCCGGGCGAGGCGCCGCCGGCCCAGGCCCCGCCGCCCAAGCCTCCGGTCTTGTCCGAGCGCGCGCCGTCCGGCAACAGCCAGATCCTGGTGACGCTGGAAGACGACGGGTTCGTGGAGTCGCCCCAGACCGAGGACCGGCTCAAGCGCGTGGTGAGCCGCATCGCCCCCGGCCTGGTCTACCCGGAGCTCCTCAGCCACATCGTGCGGCACCGGCTGTCGGTCATCGACGGGCACGCCCTGGCTGCGGCCGTGGGGGAGAGCGAGGAGGACGTCTTCGCGGCCATGCGCTACTGGGCGTCCGCCGGCATCCTGCGCAAGGTTGGCACCCACCCCTACTGCTACGCCCCCGACCAGCGCGACGAGCAGGACGTCGCCTTCCTGCTCGAGGCCTGGCACGACTCGCGGCGCCACGCCCGGGTGCTGGGTTTCATCCTGGCCGCCCATCAGTAGAACCATCAATGGCACCAGGCACTTGCGGCCCGCAGATGGCCGGCTAGGATAGCCGTTCGGAACCGGTCTGCAGCCCCGGCTACGGCGGGGCCGCGAGGAGGGGTGCCCGAGCGGTCGAAGGGGCCGGTCTTGAAAACCGGTAGAGGTTTCGGCCTCTCGCGGGTTCGAATCCCGCCCCCTCCGCCAGCCTTCGCTCGCCGCGCAGCAAGAGCGACGGCTGCCGCGCCGAAGCCCCGGAGGGGCGAAGGCGGGCTTCCGCTCCCGGGCGCTGGGGAGCGCTGCGAGCGTAGGCTCGGCAGGCCAGCCATGGGGCCGCCGCGCCGGCCACAGGGGAGCGTGCATGGGACGCATCACCGTCGGCGAGGCCAAGCCGGGCATGATCCTGGAGCGGCCCATCACCGACCAGCAGGGGCGGGTGATCGTGAACTCGGGGGCCAGCCTCAGCACCCTCTACATTTCGCGGCTCGAGAAGTGGGGCGTGCGCGAGCTCTTCGTGGTCGAGGGCGCCGCGGCTCCGGCCGCGCCCGCCGCGGTCCCGGCAGCCGCTGCGGATGCCGAACCGGTCCCGGCCCGGGATCTGCCTCCGGGCGTCTATCGCGGGCCGGACCTGGCCGACCGCGTCCGGAAGACCTTCTCGCGGGTCCAGAGCGACCCGGTGATGGCCTCGATGCAGGCGGCGGTGCTGCGCGCGTTGTGCGGCGGGGCGGGCGGCCGGTGACCGTGGACACCGACCTGCTGCGCCGCCGGGTGGAACACCTCGACGGGCTGCCCACGCTGCCCACCGTGGCCAGCCGCCTGATCAGCCTGACCCAGAGCCCCCAGACCAGCGCCACCCAGATCGGCGGCCTGATCAGCCAGGACCAGGCCCTGACCGCCCGCGTCCTGCGGCTGGTCAACAGCGCGTACTACGGCTTCCCCAAGCAGATCAGCACCATCAACCACGCGGTGGTCATCCTGGGTTTCAGCCGCGTCAAGAACGTGGTCCTGGCCGCCAGCGTCTTCGGGATGAAGGGCCAGAACAGCCCCGGGCGTTTCGACGCCGCGGGCTTCTGGGCGCACTCGCTGGGGGCGGCGGTGGCCGCGCGCACCATCGCCCGGGAGTTCGGCCGGGGCGACCCCGAGGAGGCCTTCGTCTGCGGCCTGCTGCACGACGTGGGCAAGCTGGTGCTCGGACAGGTGTCGCCGGCCGACTACGACACCTGCCTGGCCGCGGCCGAGAAGAGCGGCGACCTGGTTCGCCTCATGGAGGCCCGGACCTTCGGGGTGGACCACGCCGAGGCCGGCTCCTGGCTGGCCGAGCAGTGGAAGCTGCCGCCCGCGGTGGTGGCCGCCGTGCGCCGCCATCACCTGCCGTCGGCGACCCGCAAGGACCGCGACTCGGCCGCCGTAACCCACCTGGCCGACATCGCCGCCCGCGCCCTGCAGATCGGCTGGGCCGGGGACCGGAGCATCCCGCCGATCGACCCGGCGGTGGCCGGCGAGCTGGGGCTGACCCCGGAGGTCATGGACAGGATGGTCGGGCGGCTGCTCGACGACCTGGACCGGGCCGGCGAGTTCTTCGAAATGCTCGGAGGCTGAGCGTCCGTGAGCGCGACTGACGGCATTCGCCCGGAAGACGACCGGCTCAGCCGGGCGGCGGGGGACCTCGGCCGGGCCCTCAAGGAGCTGCGCGCCTTCCTGCCCAAGGCCAGCCGCCTGGTGACCTGCGGGTCGGCCGAGGCGCTCCTGGAGGCCTCCGACGCGCTGCTCCTGGAGGCCACCGATTTCCTCTTCTGCCGGATCTACCTGGATGCCTCCCTGGTCTGCGCCGAGGACCTGCCCGGGCCCGAGGAGTCGGGCATGCGCCTGGTCCGCTCGGCCTGCCCCGAGGACATCCTGGTGGACTGGGACGTGGTCAACTGGGCGCTGTCCAGCCGCGAGGTCATCCTGCTGCCGGCCCACGACGGCGACTCCGCGGGGCGCAGCCTGGTGGTCGTGCCGCTCCTGGGCCGGGAGGCCCGGCTGGGGGCGGTGCTGCTCTGGGTCGAGTTCGACGAGCGCGGCTTCACCGAGCACGCCTCGGACCTGCTGGGCATCTA
>JAKLDR010000017.1 GCA_022703445.1 Planctomycetota bacterium
AAGCTCATGGAGAGGAGCTTCGAGCTCCTCGGCCGGGTCGGCAACAAGATGATCAACGTCTCGGTGGTCGATGAGACCCAGTTCGGCGAGCCCGAGGGCATGATCAACTGGGTGAAGAAGGGCGAGAACAGCTACGACTACGACTTTGCCATCTTCGACCGCTACCTGGCGCTGGCCACCAAGCACTGCGGCAAGCTCGACTACGTCTGCCTGCAGATCTGGCACGCCGGCGGCTGGGAGGCCCGGCCCGTCGACAACAAGTGCACGGTCACAGTCCGCGACGAGAAGGGCGCCAAGACCATGATGCAGGTGCCCAAGTGGGGCACGCCCGAGGCGGTCGCCTTCTGGAAGCCGTTCTTCGACAAGGTCCAGGAGCGGCTGGCCAAGGCGGGCATGGACAAGGCCCTGACCATAGGCATCCTCTCCTGCTCCACGGCGCCGGACGCGGTCTTCAAGACCACGGCCGAGGTGCTGCCGGGCGGGGCGGCCCGCTGGCAGCGCGGCTGTCACGTGGCCACCGACTCGCCGACGCCCTACAACGTCAGCAAGGGCTGCACGAACCTCGTGAGCCTGCACGAGCACTGCTACGGAATGAGCATGGTCAGCCCGCAGATCGAGAAGCTCCCGCCCATCCACGACTTCCGCGGCCGGCCGGGCACCGCCTACCAGCGGATATCCTCGCACGAGGCCACGGCTTCGCTGCTGTCCTTCAAGCTGATGACCGAGAACGGCATCTGGTGCCAGAAGCAGGGCATCGGCCGCATCTGCCTGGACTTCTGGAGCGTGCTCAAGGCCAAGGGCGGATCGGACACCGGCGGGTTCGACATCTACAACCGCTACCCGCACTCCAGCTGCGCCCAGCGCGAGCCCAGCCTCAAGAAACTGAGCTGGCCGAGCCCCGAGGGCGCCGAGGTGACCATCAACTTCGAGGCCTTCGCCGAGGGGCTCCAGGAGTCCGAGGCCATAATGGCTATCAGCAAGGCAGCGGCGGCTGAGGCGACGATCGGCAAGGAACTGGCCGACAAGTGCCGGGCACTGCTCCGCGAGCGGCTGATGTTCTGCCACGCCCGTGACATCTGCGTGTGGAACCACCCGTACTACCACCTGGACCACTACGGCTGGCAGGACCTGACCAGGCGGACCTTCGACCTGGCCGGCGAGGTCGGCGCCAAGCTGGGCAAGTAGGAGACGGCGGACATGCCTTTGAATCGAAGGATGGCGATGATGACCACGGGCAGAATGGCCTGGCTCGGCGCCTTTGCGGTGGTGCTCCTGGCTGTCCCTGCTACGGCTGGCCAGCCGCCCAAGGCCGCTCCCGCCGCGGCGGAGTCCGGGGCCGACGTGCTCAACATGACCAGCTACTGGCGCTGGCACACCGGCATGAAGCCGCCGGAGTACAGCGAGGGCGGCAAGCTGGTCCCGCTCAAGCCGCCGTCGGTCTGGGGCATCGCCAACGTCGACCGCCTGGACAGCCCGGTGCCTCCCGACGACTGGGCCGGGGCGGACTTCGACGACTCCTCCTGGCCACGCTCGCGCCTGGAGTGGTGCCGCCGGCCGGCCTTCTCGCGTTACTCGACGAGCCGGGTCTTCTTCCGCGGCAAGTTCGCGGTGACCGACCCGGAGGGGGCCAAGCTCAAGCTGAGCTTCACCTACGTCGGCGGCGTGGTGGTCTACGTCAACGGCCAGGAGCTTTGCCGGGCAAGCCTCCCGAGCGGCAAGCTCGAGGCCGATGCGCCGGCCGAGGTCTATCCGGACGACGCCTTCGTGGGCAAGAACGGCAAACCCATCCCCAGTGCCGACCGCGTCAAGAAGGCCTCGGGCGAGGACAAGGCCGCGCTCGAGGCGGGCATCGCCAAGCGAACCCGGACGCTCGCGCCGGTCGAGATCCCCGCCAAGCTGCTCCGCAAGGGCACCAACGTCCTGGCCATCGAGGTCCGCCGCGCGCCCTACCACCCCAGCTCCCTGACCTGGTTCGCCAAGTCCGGCACCGAACTCGGAGCGGGCTGGATAACGGCGGGGATCGACGGAGTCAGGCTCTCCGCCGGCGGCGCGGGCGCTGTCCCCAACACCTCCCGGCCGGCGGGCCTGCAGCTCTGGAACCAGGACCGCTGCGACCGCGTGGCGCTGGCCGACTACGGCGACCCCAACGAGAGACTCCAGCCCGTGAGGATTTTCGGCGCGAGGAACGGCCACTTCTGCGGCCAGCTGGCGCTGGGCTCGACCGAGGCGCTCACCGGCATCGGCGTGACCGCCACGGCGCTCAAGGGCGCCAAGGGCGAGATCCCCGCGGCGAACGTCGCGGCGCTTTTCGGCGTCTCCAACGGGATGCGCGGCGGTCCGTGGTTCCTGAACCTCGCCGCCAAACCGCCGGCCCAGGTGGCCGCCGACAAGTCCTTCGGCGGGGCCGTCCAGGAGATCCTGCTGCGCGTGAGGATCCCCAAGGACGCGGCGGCCGGGGCCTACAAGGGGACGGTGACCGTCTCGGCCTCGGGGAAGCAGTTCGAAGTGCCGCTGGAGGTCAACGTCTCCGACTGGACCCTGCCGGACCCGACCGACTACCGCACCTACGTCGGCATCTACCAGTCGCCGATCAGCGTGGCCATGCAATACAGCGTCCAACCCTGGAGCGATGAGCACTGGAAGCTGATGGAGAAGAGCTTCGAGCTCCTCGGCCGGATCGGCAACAAGATGATCAACGTCTCGGTGGTCGACGAGACCCAGTTCGGCGAGCCCGAGGGCATGATCAACTGGGTCAAGAAGGCCGACGGCACCTACGACTACGACTTCGCGATCTTCGACCGGTACCTGGCGCTGGCCACCAAGCACTGCGGCAAGCTCGACTACGTCTGCTTCCAGGTCTGGCACGCCGGCGGCTGGGAGGCCCGGCCGGTCGACAACAAGTGCACGGTCACGGTCCGCGACGACAAGGGCGCCAAGACCATGGTGCAGGTGCCGCGCTGGGGCACGCCCGAGGCGGCCGCCTTCTGGAAACCGTTCTTCACGCAGGTCCGGGAGCGGCTGGCCAAGCAGGGGATGGAGAAGTCCCTGACCATCGGCATCCTCTCGTGCTCCACCGCCCCCGAGGAAGTCTTCAAGACCACCGCCGAGGCGCTCCCCGACGGCGCCGCCCAGTGGCAGCGCGGCTGCCACGTGGCCACCGATGCACCCAAGCCGTACAAGGTGAGCAAGGGCAGCAACAACCTGGTCAGCCTGCATGAACACTGCTACGGCATGGACATGGTCAAGCCGGACGTCGAGCCCCTGCCGCCCATCCACGAATTCCGCGGCCGGCCGGGCACCGCCTACCACCGCATATCCAACGAGGAGATAACCGCCACCCTCCTGACCTACAAGCAGGAGCCCGAGTTCGGCATCTGGTGCCAGAAGCAGGGCGTGGGACGCATCTGCCTGGACTTCTGGAACGTGATGAAGGCCAAGGGCGGCTCGGACACGGGGCTCGACGTCTTCAACCGCTACCCGCACTCCAGCTGCGCCCAGCGCGAACCCAGCCTCAAGCGCCTGACCTGGCCGGGCGCCGAGGGCGCCGAGCCGGACATGGACTACGAGGCCTTCGCCGAGGGGCTGGAGGAGCTCGAGGCAGCCATGGTCCTCTCCCGCGCGGCCGCCAAGCCGGATGTCGTCGGCAAGGACCTGGCCGACAAGTGCGCCAAGGTGCTCCGCGAGCGGCTGATGTTCTGCCACGCGCGTGACCACTCGCGCTGGGGCCAGATCTACTACCACCTCGACCACTACGGCTGGCAGGACCTTGCCAAGCGGACCTTCGATCTGGCCGGCGAGGCCAGCGCCAAGCTCAAGTAGCCCGATCACGGAGAGGAGACCGACCATGACTGCACACGCCCCCATCCGCCGACTGGCCGTGGTCCTGGCCGCCACGGGAGCCGCCCTGCTCCTGGGCAGCGGGGCCGCCCTGGCCCTGATCAACCCCCGCTTCACGCCCAACGATCTGGTCGAGCAGTCCAACCAGATCCTGGTCGTGAAGCTGGCCAAGCCCGGGGCGAACAACGTCGTGCCCATGACTCCGGTGCGGGCGCTCAAGGGCGCCAAGCCGGACAAGGCCATTGCCCTCAACCTGGCGGCCGCCGCCCAGCAGGAGTGGGCCAAGAAGATCGGCGAGATGGCCGCCGAGCGCGGCGAGACCCCGGCCCTGCTCTTCGTCGGCGAGCGCCGGGAACAGGGGCAGGCCGAGGGCGAGGGCGTCAAGGGCGCGGTCCTGCAGATCGACCGGGCCTGGGTGGTCCTGGAGCCCGGCCAGGACGGCGCCTGGAACATGGTCCGCGTCGACGACAAGCTCCAGGGCACCTGGGACGGCGGCTCCGACATGATGCTCAGGGCCATCGAGCACATCCTCAAGCACCCTCAGGACCTGGTGCCGGTCAGCGTCAACTGCGACTGGGCCGGCACGAAGAAGCCCGGGAAGGTCGAGGGCCAGGTTGCCTCTGCCGCGGCGGTGGACCTGGACGGCAAGGGCGCGTTCGTTCTGCACGTCGCCTCGGCCGGCGGCGACCGGCTCTTCGGCTGGGATGCCGGGAAGAAGGACTTCGCCGACCTCACCGCGGCCCGCAAGCTCGGCGGCCGCTCGCGGGCCTCGGCCTGGGGCGACTTCAGTGGCGACGGCAAGCTCGACCTGGCCAGCTGGGACGGCGCAGCGCTGACCGTCCATCTCCAGGCCGCCGACGGCACCTTCGGCGGCAAGCCGGCCGATGCCGGCTTCAAACCCGAGGGCGGCTGCCTGTCCCTGGCGGCGCTCGACACCGGCGCCGGCAAGCGCGCCGGGCTGCTGGCCACCACGGCCAAAGGGCCGGTGCTGCTCCGCCCCGATGGCGACGGCTTCAAGGCCGAACCGCTGCCGGTCCCGGAGGGGGACCTGGGTCAGGCCAGCGCCTGCCTGGTCGCCGACCTGGACGCCGACGGCTGGGCCGACGTCCTGGCGCCCTTCGAGAAGGCCGCCCTGATCTTCAGGGGCAAGGCCGCCGGCGCCTTCGAGGCCGCCAAGAAGGTGGAAGCCCTGGGCACGACCAAGGGGCCGGCGACCTGTTCGGCCGGCGACTACGACGCCGACGGGCTGCTCGACGTCTTCATGATCGGCCCCGGCTGCTGCCACCTCTGGAACAACCGCGGAGGCCTGACCTTCGCGGAGTCCTTCGGCCACAGCGGGGAGATGTGCTACACGGCCCAGCCATCGGCCGGGTTCGTCTCCCAGTCCTGCGACATCAACAACGACGGCCTGCCCGACCTCTTCATCGCCTTCGCCGACGAACATCCGCACATGTACTTCAACCGCGGATACCGCAGCTTCGGCAAGGCGCTGAGCCTGGTCTGGGAGAACGCCGAGTTCACCCGCGAGGCGGGAGCCGGCCAGCGCGGCGCGGTCGTGGCCGACCTCACCGGCGACGGCGCCCAGGACATGGCCCTGGTGCACGCGGACGGCAGCGTCCAGGTCTGGGTCCGGGGGGTGGCCGAGGGCGACGACAACCGGCCGCTCGGAGCGCAGGTCCTGCTCGGGGCCTCTGCCGGCACGGCCGGCCCGGCAACCGTGACCGCCTGGAACGACCGCCGCCCGCTGGGCGCGCTGAGCGTCTCGCCGGGATCGCCGGGCGGCTTCTTCGGGCTGCCCGCGGCCGGCACCATCAAGCTCCGCTGGCAGCTGCCCGGGGGCAAGCCGCAGGAGAAGACCCTCGAAATCGAGGGCAAGGTCCGGAACGTGTTCCTGGGGACGGACGCCAAGTAGGCGAGGAGGGACGGCCATGAGATCCCTGCTGATATTCACGGCGGCCTTTGGCCTGGCGACGGCCGGCGTGTCCGGAGAGACCTCTTTCACGACGAAACCCGCCGCCGCCAAGGCCGGTGACGGCGCCGCCATCACCTTCGCCGTCTCCGCCTCCACCGACGTGGAGGTCGCCGTGCTGGCCGTCGACGGCAAGGTGGTCAGACACCTGGCCGCCGGGGTGCTCGGCGGGAAGATGCCTCCGCCCGAGCCGCTGAAGGCCGGGCTCTCCCAGCAGATCGCCTGGGACGGCAAGGACGACACCGGCAAGCCCGCGGCCGGCGGACCTTTCAGGATCCGCGTCCGTGCCGGGATGCGCGCCGAACTCGACGGCTTCATCGCCGAGAGCCGCAACTGGATCGCCCCGGGCAGCGACGCGGCGACCACCCTGGCCACCGACGCCAAGGGCAACCTGTATGTCCTCAGCCCTTCGGTCCAGCCGAAGTTCGGCCACAGCTACTGCCTGCAGCTCTTCAACCGCAAGGGCGAGTATCAGCGCACCCTGCTGCCCATGCCGGCCAACCTGGCCCGGGACAGGGCCCGGCCCTTCGGCCTGATCGAGACGCCCGGCGACGCCATCGTCCCCGTCAACCGCAACGGCAACTGGCCGCAGTTCTACTCGCTGGGCGAACTGCAGTTCATCGCCAACCGCGTGGCCGACGACGGGGTGGTCAGCATCTTCGACGGGTTCTCCGTCGGCCGGGTCGCCCCGGACGGCGGCTCGGCCGATCCCGCCTTCGGTCGTCCGGTCTGGCAGAAGCGCCCGGACTACTACGCCACGCTCGGGCCACGGATCCTGACGCCCTCGCCCGACGGCAAGTGGCTGTACCTCTCGGGCTTCCGGGCCGACGCGCCCTTCCCGGAGGGCCGCGTCTACCGCATGAAGGCCGAGCCTGGCGGCTTCATGGAGAAGTTCGTCGACCTGCCCGCTCCCGCGGCTCCGGCCAAGCTCGACGGCGAGGGAACCAGCTACCCCTGGTTCAGCATCGGCACGGGCGGGGCGGCCTTCGACCCGGAAGGTAATCTGTTAGTCTGCGACCGGCTGGCCGGCTGCGTCCGGGCCTTCAGCCCCGAGGGCAAGGAGCTGGGCAGCGTCAAGGTGGAGAAGCCCCAGTACGTGGCCTGCCACCGCAAGACCGGCGAGGTCTACGTGCTGACCAACAAGTACAGCGGCTATGCCGCGGCCGAGAAGAGCCTGATCAAGTTCTCTGGCTGGAAGGCCGACGCCCGGCAGGTGGCCCGGCTCGACTTCAAGCCCAACGGCTACAGGGGCAGCTTCGCGCTGGACGACTCGGCCGATCCTCCGGTGGTCTGGGCCGTCGGGGACCTGACCGGCAAGCTCTGCCTGCTGCGCCTGGAGGACCGGGGCAGCAAGTTCGAGCAGACCGCCAACCTGATGGACCTCAACAAGGACCGCTTCGGGGTCAAGCCGCGCATGGCCGTGCACCCGGACACCGATCTGGTCATCTGCAACAACGGCGCCGACGTCTGCGGCGGCTACAACGGGCTGACCGGCGCGGAGGTCAAGCTGCCCTTCGCGCTGGCTTCCGACATGGGCGTCGGGCTGGACGGCAACTGGTACCTGCAGATCTCCGGCGGCGGGGTCGGCGGCTACAGCGGCCCGATCTGCCGCTTCGACCGCGACCTCAAGCCCATCCCCGTCCCGGGCGCGCCGGCGGGCAGCCCCAACCGGCTGGGCGACGTCTACGGCCGGATGGGCGCCGGCTACTGCACGGTGGGTCTGGCCGCCGACTGGAAGGGCCGGGTCTACTCCATGCAGATGCACGACTTTGGCGTCTACAGCGTGGGGGCCTTCGGGCCTGACGGCAAACCGGAGGACCCCGGCCGGATGAGGGACGATCCGGGGATGCAGAAGAACCCGCGCTACAAGAGCGCCATCTTCGGCCCCATGGACACCCGGCCCGGCGGCATCCAGCTCGACTACCAGGGCAACATCTACGTGGGCTTGAGCGCCGTGCCCACCGACCACCGGCCGCCGGCCGGCTTCGAGAAAGACGACGCCTACCGGATCAGCGTGGGCAGCGTGGTCAAAGTCAAGCCCGAGGGCGGGGCCATCGTCGGGCTCAAGGACAAGGCCGCCGCGCCGGCGGGCAAGGCCGGACTGGTCATGAATGCGGGCTCGCCGGGGGCGACGACGGCCCGCTTTGTGGAGAACGGCCTGGCAGCCTACCCCGGTCTGGGATCCATGGCCGGCGGGCTCGGCCACCTCTGCATGTGCCGCCAGCCCATGTTCCAGGTGGACGGCTTCGGCCGGATCTTCTACCCCAACGCCATCACCTGCTCGGTCCGCGCGGTCGACAACGCCGGCAACGAGATCCTCGCCTTCGGGGCCTACGGCAACATCGACTCGCGCGGCCCCGGAGCCGACAGCCTCATCAAGAAGCCCGACGTGCCGCTGGGCTGGCCGGAGGCGGTGGGGGTGAGCCAGAAGGCCATCTACGTCTCCGACGTGCTCAACCGGCGCATCGTGCGCATGGCCCGGAAGTACGCGGCGGATGAGGTGTGCGAGGTGAAGTGAGCTAGTCCGGCGAGCCAGACCGGTCCGACCGGTCTGACTCGCCGGACGTGATCGAGACGGGAGACGAAGTCATGAGAGTGAAACTGACCACTTTGTTGCTGATGATCTGTCCGGCCCTCGCCGCCGGCGAAGCCTCGTTCAGCACCAAACCCTCGGCGGCGAAGGACGGCGACAAGGTGAAGATCGCCTTCGCCGTCGCCGCCTCGACCGACGTGGAAGTCGCGGTGCTCGCCGCCGACGGCAAGGTGGTGCGCCACCTCGCCGCCGGCGTGCTCGGCGGGAAGAACCCGCCCCCCGAGCCGCTCAAGGCCGGTCTCTCCCAGGAGATGGCCTGGGACGGCAAGGACGACTTCGGCAAGGCCGCGGCCGGCGGCCCGTTCAAGATCCGGGTTCGGGCCGGCACCGGCGTCAAGTTCGGCCGGTTCATCGGCGAGGACCCCTGCAACTTCGGGGCCATCGAGAGCCTGGTCCCGGACGAGGCCGGGAACATCTACGTGACCGCCGCGGGCCGCTGTGGCAACCAGATGGCCATGGTCCTGCGGGTCTTCGACTCGGAGGGCCGATACCTACGCGAGATGGCGCCCTTCCCGGCGGACCTGCCGGCCGGCGCCATGAAGGAGGTCGCCCGCTGGGACGAGGAGGCCAAGGCCTGGAGGCCGCGCAACCTCCGCAACCTCAACCCTGACTTCTACGGCCAGCCCGGCGGTTACTGGGGCAATCCGACCTTCACGCTGGTGGGGGCCGGCAGCAAGACCGGCGTGATCATGACCGAGGGCAGCCGAATCCGCCGCCTGGCGCCGGACGGATCCGTCGTCGGCGGCTCGTTCGGCGGGGATGCCATCTGGGGCAAGAAGGGCCTGCACAACACCGGCGGTGGCCCGCTCTACCTGGCCGTCTCTCCGGACGGGAAGTACCTGTACCTCTCGGGCCCCTATTCCTCAAAGACCGCCTACGGCCACGAGTTCGATCCGGCCTTCCCGCCTGGACGGGTATACCGCATGGAGATCGGCAAGGGTACCATGGAGCCGTTTGTCACGCTGCCGGTCATAGGGGAGAACCCGGCCAAGGCCGGCCTGGGCTGGTGCAGCAAGCACATCGCCTTCGCCGGCAACTACACCGTGCCGCACGGGCCGGTCCACGGCGTGGCCGTTGACAAGGACGGCAACCTGCTGGTCGCCGACCAGGATAACCAGCGCGTGGCGGTCTTCTCGCCCGACGGCAAGGAACTAGGCAAGATCGACGTGCCCTACCCGGACCTGGTCGCCGTCCACCCCAGGAGCGGCGCGGTCTACGTGGTCACGAAGGAGATAAAGGGTTACCAGAACTACAAGAAGACTTTGCTGAAGTTTTCCGGCTGGAAGGACGGCAAGCAGCAGGCCAGCCTGGACCTGGGCAGCGACGGGGCGGCCATGCCCCAGATGTCCCTGGCGGCCGGAGAGAAAGCCACGGTCCTGTGGGTCTGCGGCGTGAAGGGCGGCCTAGTGCCATTCGAGGACAAGGGCGCGACGCTCGAGCCGGCCAAGATCACGTTCGGCCCCAAGGTCGACGTCCCCGTCTACTGGGCGCGCATGTCCACCGACTACGAGCGGGACGAAATCTACGTCAACGACGGCGGCGCGGGGCAGTGGCGCTACAACGGCGCGACCGGCGAAGGCGGCCGGCTCAAGAAGAACGGCAAGCCCTTCAACGGCCCGGAGGTGGCCGTGGGCTACGACGGATTGCTCTACGTCCGGAGCGGAGACGGCTACTCCGGCCCGCTGGAGCGCTACACCCACGACCTGGACCCGGCCCCGTACAAGGAGACCGGCACGCACGTGCTCTCCGGCTACATCTACAGCCGGATGGGCAACGGCTTCGCCGAGCGCGGCCTGGGCGCCGGCCCGGACGGCAAGGTCTACACGACCTTCATGTACAAGTGGGTGGCCTACGCCATGGGCGGTTTCGGGCCGGACGGCAAGCCGCTCCATGGCAAGTACCTGGAAGGGTCCTTCCCCGGCGGGAAGGGCTACCCGCCGGACCTCAAGGCCGCGGTCATCGGCCCGCTGCCGCAGATGAACGGCGGCATCCGCGTGGACCTCAAGGGCGACATCTACACCGGGCTGATGTACCGCCCCAAGGACTGCGTCCCGCCCAAGGGCTTCGAGAAGGACCAGGGCTACCGCGTCTCGGTCGGCAGCGTCGTCCGGTTCTCCCCCGAACAGGGCGGGACTATGCCCGGCAACGACGGGGCCGCCCAGTCCGCGACCATCGAGGGCGTCAAGCAGGCCTATCCCGGGCTGGCGCCGTTCAGCAGCGCCGCCGAGGCCTTCGGCGGCAACTCCTGCTGCGTCTGCCGCGTGCCGCGCTTCGACCTGGACCCCTACGGCCGGCTGATCCTGCCCAATGCCATGACCAATTCGGCGCTGCTCTACGACAACGCCGGGAACGTGATCCTCGAGTTCGGCCGGTACGGCAACTTCGACTCGCTGTACGTTAACCCCAACACCGAGACCGGCAAGGCCAAGAAGCCCACCGTGGCCGGGCCGGAAATTCCGCTCGGCTGGCCGACCTGCGCTGGCTTCAGCGAGAAGGCCTTCTACGTGCTCGACACCTACAACCGCCGGGCGGTGCGGGTCGACCCGACGTGGAAGACGGAGGAGACGTGCGAGGTGAAGTGAGCGTTGCCCGAAAGGTTCGACCCCTCAGAAGAGTCGGGCCGGTCCGACTGGTCTGACAAAGGAGTGGGGACAATGAAGACAGCTGCAGCCACCTTCCTGTGCGCCTTGCTCTGGACGGTCTCTTCGGCCGCCGGCGAACCGGCGTTCACCGCCAAGCCCTCGGCCGCCAAGGCCGGCGACGGTGCCAAGATCAGCTTCGGGGTCTCCGCACCGACCGACGTGGAAGTGGCAGTGCTCGACGCCAAGGGCGCGGTGGTCCGCCACCTGGCCGCAGGGGTGCTCGGCAAGAATGCCCCCGAACCCTTCAAGAAGGACGTTCTGGCCCAGGAGATTGCCTGGGACGGCAGGGACGACACGGGCAAGCCCGCGGCCGGCGGGCCGTTCAAGGCCCGAGTGTCGCTGGGCGCCAAGCCCAGGCTCGACAAGCACGTGGGCTGGGACGGCAACACCCTGGGCGGCATCGTGGGCGTGGCCGTCGGCAAGGGCGGCGAGGTCTTTGTGCTGTCCTCCGAGTACTACCGCGGCGGAACGGACCTGCGCGTGCTCGACAAGGACGGCAAGTACCTGCGCACCATCATGCCCTACTCCGCGGCCACGCCGAAGGAGCGGACCACCCCGGTCGGCCACCTGGAGATCGACGGCGAGAGGCTGCCCATCGTCTTCAACGGCCTGGGCAAGACCACCCACACACTGACCAGCGGCATGCGTCAGCAGAACATGGCCTGGCACCCCAAGGGTTACGTGGTCATGGTCAGCGCACTCGGGAGCATGGCCGAGCACGGGCCGATGCGGCACCTCCTGGCCGTGCACCCCGAGGGCGGGGCCCCCGAGGGCGTGCCCTTCGTCGGCCCGCGGCTGCGCAAGCCCACCGGCTTCAAGGGCGGGGCCGGGGAGGGCACGGCCGGCTGCTTCGACCACATCGCCGCGAGCGCCGACGGCGAATACGTCTACCTTTCCGTCAACGGCTACAGCCGCCTGGACGCCAAACAGCACGCCGTCTACCGCATGAAGTGGTCGGACGCGGAGCTCGGCGCGCCGTGGCTGGGCAAGGGCGAGGCCGGCGCCGACGACGAGCGCTTCAACGGTCCCGCGGGCCTGGCCGTCGACAAAGAGGGACGGGTCTACGTCTGCGACTACGGCAATAACAGGGTGATGGTCTTCGACAAGGACGGCAAGCTCCTTGGCAAGTTCGCGGCCGACAAGCCGCACCAGATCGCCGTCCACCCGGCGACCGGGGACATCTACGTCTTCTCGGTCAACATGTCTCCGGGCTGGGCGCGGCTGCTGGGTGCCGAGGGCGTGCTCCGCAAGTTCGGGCCTTGGGGCAAAGGAGAGCCTAAGGAGGTCGCGAAGCTCGACGCCAAGGGCATGGGCTTGATGGCGCTGGACCCCGCCTCCTCCCCGGCGCGGCTGTGGCTGGCCGGGGCCGGGCTCGTCCCGGTCACCGACAAGGGCGCGGCGCTCGAGGCCGGCGCCTCGGTGGCCAACGGCAACGGGCTGGGCATGGCCGGGTTCATCTCCGGCGACCCGGCGCGCAACCGCGTCCTGATCTACCTCTACGAAACCCAGAAGCCCACCGTGCACAGCCTGGATCTGGCCACCGGCAAGCGCACGCCGTTCTGCGGCGGCACGGCCACCGCCCTGGACCGCGATGGCAACGTCTACACGATGGGCGGCCGGGACAGCACCATCTACCGCTTTGACCCGGCGGGCAAGCCCCTGCCCTTCGCGGGCACCGGCTCCCACAAGATTGCCACCAAGGGCTGGCGCGGCTACGGCCCGAGCATGGGTATCGGGGGCATCGCCGTCGGCGCCGGCGGGGACATCTACGTGATGCGCACCTCTAACGTGGGATTCCTCGTCGGACGCGTGGACGTCTACGGCCCCGATGGCAAGCTCAAGAAGGAGGACCTCGTCGACGGCCTGAGCGGCACTGGCTCCGGCCTGGCCGTGGACGCGGCCGGCAACGTCTACGTCGGCGAGAATCTCAAACCCGCCGATGCCCCCCTGCCTGCGGAGTTCACCGGCAAGGTCCCGGACAAGCCCTGGGTCTGGTGGAAGGCCAAGCGCGAGGCCCCCTGGGACTACCCGTACTGCAACCCCTACCTCTTCGACCTGGGTTCGGTCTTCAAATTTGGCCCAGAGGGCGGCGTCTTCTACGGTCACAACCAGGGCCTGCTCAAGGACCCCAAGTTCGAGGCGCGGCCGGCCGACAAGCTCGAGGCCGCCCCGGCCGGCGCGGTCAGCCTGCGCACCTCCTGTCTGCGCGCCGAGATCAAGGTGGCCGGCGCCAAGTGGCGCCACCCCGGCATGGGCCCGGTGCCCGGCACCGACGGCCCCAGCGGCGACCCGGGCTGCGTCTGCTACAACTCGCACCTGGCGGCCGACCCCTACGGCCGGGTCTACGTACCCAACGTCTTCCGCTTCTCGGTGGAGATGCTCGACACCGGCGGCAACCCGATCGCACGGATCGGGCGCTACGGCAACGCCGACAGCGCCGGTCCGGGATCGAAGGTCCCCGAGCCGGAGATCGGCCTGATCTGGCCGGCCTTCGTGTCCTGGGGCGGCGGGAAGATCTTCATCTCCGACGCGGTCAACCACCGCGTGACAGTGGTGAAGTTCGAGCATGTGGCCGAGGAGATGTGCGAGCTGAAGTGAACGCCCCTTCGTCGGTCCGACCGGTCAGACTGGTCGGACCAGTCCGACTAGTCTGACATAAGGAACTGGAGACGGATGAGAACTACCCTAGCAGCCTCCCTTCTGTGCGCCACACTCTGCGCCGCCTGGTCGGCCGCCGGCGAGCCCTCCTTCACCGCCAAGCCGACGGCCGCCAAGGCCGGCGACGGCGCGAAGATCAGCTTCGCCGTCTCCGCGCCGACCGACGTCGAGGTGGCGGTGCTCGCCGCCGACGGCAAGGTCGTCCGCCACCTGGCGGCGGGCCTGCTCGGCAAGTCGGCGCCCGAGCCCTTCAAGAAGGACGCCCTCGCCCAGGAGGTCGTCTGGGACGGCAAGGATGACGCCGGCAAGCCCGCGGCCGGCGGGCCCTTCAAGGCCCGCGTTTCGCTGGGCGCCAAGCCGAAGTTCGAGAGAATCGCCGGCTGGGACGGGGCCACCCTGGGCTCCTCGGTCGCCGGCATGGTCGTCGGCAAGGGCGGCGAACTCTTCGTCATCGACAGCGACCGCGGCTGGGGCCGGGCCGGCATCCGGGTCTTCGACAAGGACGGCAAGTACCTCCGGACCATCGTGCCCTATCCGGCGAACACCCCCAAGGAGCGTGCCGCCGGCGTCTTCGGCCTGGAGGTCGACGGCGAACGCTTTCCGATGGTGGCCAGCGGCCACTGCGGCAGCCTGGTACCGCTCTTCGCCGGGGTGAAGACCCAGACGCCGGCGTGGCACCCCAAGGGCCACCTGGTGCTCTTCAGTGCGGTGGGCACCATCGCCGAGCACGGGCCGCCGCGGTACTTGCTCGCCATGCATCCGGAGGGCGGCGCGCCCGAGGGCGTGGGCTTCGTCGGCCCACAGCTCCGCGCGCCGATCGGCTTCATGGGCGGCGCCGGCGAGCGCGACCACAACTTCTACGACCATCTGGCGGTCAGCCCCGACGGCGAATACGTCTACCTCACCACCTTCAAGCTCTACGACAAGAGCCAGCCGCACGCCGTCTACCGCGTCAAGTGGTCCGACAAGGAGCTCGGCGCGCCATTCCTGGGGAAGCTCGGCGAGTCCGGCGCCGACGACGCGCACTTCAACAACCCCCAGGGTCTGGCCGTCGACAAAGCCGGGAACCTCTACGTCTGCGACCGCGGCAACAACCGCGTCATGGTCTTCGACAAGGACGGCAAGCTCCTCGGCAAGTTCGCGGTCGAACACCCCTATGAGGTGGCCGTGCACAACGGCACCGGCGAGATCTACACGGTCAGCCGCAAGTGTCCGGCCGACCGCAACGAGAAGATTCCCCCGGTCCGGGTCAGCAAGTTCTCGCCGTGGGGCAAGGGCGAGCCCAAGGAGTTGGCGCGGATCGAGGCCGGGATCTCGGCCATCGCACTCGACCCTGAGTCAACGCCCGCGCGGATCTGGGGCGAGTCAGGCAGGGGCATCGTCCAGCTGCTCGACAAGGGCGCGGCCCTGGAGGTCGGCGCGACCATAACGAGTTCCAACGGACTGGCCTTCCCGATGTTCATCGCCGCCGACCCGGCCCGTGACCGGGTGCTGGTCCGCGAGAAGTCCGGCGGCCTTTTCACGCTCGACCTCAAGAGCAACAAGATCAGTCCGCTGGGCCTCAAGGGCACCGACCCGGCACTCGACCGCGACGGCAACATCTACATCATGGACGGCTACGGGACGAACTCCATGTCCCGCTATGCGCCCGACGGCAAGCCGCTGCCCTTCGCGGCTACCGGCTCGCACAAGCTCGCCACCGGCGTCTACCGCGGCTACGGCCCGGACATGGGTCTGCGCGGACACTGTGTGGCGCCGAACGGCGACATCTACCTGATCCGCTCCTGCAACGTCGGCGCGGGCGCGGGCGGCGGGGCCGGCGCGGTGGTCGACGTCTTCGGCCCGGACGGCAAGCCCAAGAAGACGCCGCTCGTGAACGGCCTGGGCACCGGCGATTGCGGCCTGGGCGTGGACGCCGCCGGCAACGTCTACGTGGGCGTCAACGTCAAGCCCAAGGACAAGCCGGTGCCGGAGGCCTTCGCCGGCAAGGTGCTGATCGAGCCCTACGTCTGGTGGCGGAAGTTCAAGCGCGAGCCGCCCTGGCACTACCTCTACTACAACCCGTACCTCTATCACTGGGGCTCGGTGATGAAGTTCGGCCCGGAGGGCGGGGTCTTCTACGGCAACTCCATGCCGGTGCCGGACAAGAACGCGGCGCCGACCTTGACGCTGGCCGAGGCCCCGGCCGACGCCGTGGCTCTCAAGACCGGCTACCTGGGCCGCGACCTCAAGGTCGCCGGCATGAAGTGGCGCTACGCCGGCTACGGGCCGGTGCCGACCTCCGACACCAACTGGGGCGACCCGTCCTGCATCTGCATGACCGCGCGGCTGGCCGCCGACGAGTACGGCCGGGTCTTCGCGCCTAACCCGTACCGCTTCTCGGTGGAGATGCTCGACGCCGGCGGCAACCAGATCGCCCGCATCGGCCGCTACGGCAACGCCGACAGCGCCGGGCCGGGCAGCAAGGTGCCCGAGCCGGAGATCGCCTTTGCCTGGCCGGCCTTCGTCTCGGTCGCCGGCGGCAAGGTCTACGTCGGCGACCCGGACAGCCGCCGGATCAGCGTGATCCGCTTCGAGCACGCAGCGGAGGAGACGTTCGAGGTGAAGTGAGAACCGGGTGACAGGTGGAGGGTGGATGACGGAAGGTCCGGAAACACGTTTCCCTTGCTCTGCGCCTTCCACCATCCACCTTCAACCAATTGCGACAGGAGGCCCATCATGCGTTTGTTCCTGACCTGCACGATCATCTGGAGCCTGGCCGCGGCGGGGGCCCTGGCAGGCGAACCGGCCAAGACCGAGGCGGTCCCGGCCGGAGCCGTCGACATCCTCAGCCCCGAAAGCTACTGGCGCTGGTTCCTGACCCTGCGCAAGCCGGTCATCCCGGTCGAGGCCCTCAAGGCCGCCGGGCAGGAGGCCTCCGCGCCCAAGTCGCTGGTGGGTCGGGAGGTGCCACCGCCCTATAGCGAAGTCGACCAGCAGGCAAGCCCCCCGCCGCCGGCCGGCTGGGACGCTGACTCCTTTGACGACTTCAGCTGGCCGCGCTCGCGCCTCACCTGGCTCGCGCCCAACGCCTTCGGGCGATTCTCCAGCGCGGCGCTCTCCCTGCGCGGCCGCTTCCAGGTCACCGACCCGGCGGCGGTCCAAGGCCTCTACCTGACCATCAAGTACTACGGCGGCGTGCGCGTCCTCCTGAACGGGAAGGAAGTCGCCCGGCAGCACCTGCCCGCCGGAGAACTGGCCCCGGAAACCCCGGCGGAGATGTACCCCAAGGACGTCTACCTGGACGACAAGGGCGTGATCGTACCATTCGGGGATCACGAATACAGCTGGGGCCGGGTGCAGGGCGAGGCCAAGAAGGACGCCGAGACCCGCCGCGCCAACCGCACCCGCGTGCTCGGACCGATCAGACTCCCGGCCGACGCTATCCGCAAGGGCCAGAACCTGCTCACCGTCGAGGTCCGGCGCTGCGAATACCCCTTCGAGGCCCTGCGCTGGTTCAAGGCCCCCGAGGGGGGGACCAAGCCGTTCTGGAAGCCGATCAACATCTTCGACCTGCGCCTGCAGGCCGCCGGGACCGGGGCGGCCCCCAACGTCGCCCGGCCCAAGGGAGTGCAGGTCTGGACCGAGAACACCAACGACCGCATCAGCCCAATGGACTTCGGCGACTCCGGGGAGGGGCTCCGGCCCGTGCGCATCGTCGGCGCGAAGAACGGAGTCTTCCTGGGCCAGGTGGTGATCGGCTCGGACGCGCCCATCAAGGGCCTCAAGGTGACGCCCGGCGACCTCAAGGCCGCCAAGGGAGGCGGAACCATCCCCGCGGCTGGAACCGAACTGCTCTACGCCCTGCCGGACAAGAGCTTCTACGGCCAGCCAACCTGGTTCGATGGCCTGCAGACTGAGGCGCCGGCGGAGGTGGCCGTCTTCAAGAACGGCGGCGCGGTCCAGCCGGTGCTCCTGCGCGTGACCGTCCCCCGGGACGCGCCGGCCGGCGACTACCGCGGCGACCTGACCGTAACCGTGCCCGGGACCGCCGACGTCAAGGTTCCGGTCGAACTGAACATCGCCGATTGGACCCTGCCGGACCCGAAGGACTACCGCACGTACGTGGGCGTCTACCAGTCGCCGACCTCGCTGGCCATGCAGTACAAGGTCCCGGAGTGGTCCGAGGAGCACTGGAAGCTCATGGAGAAGAGCTTCGCGCTCCTGGGCCGCGTCGGCAACCGATTGGTCAACGTCGCCGTGGTCGACAAGACCCAGTTCGGCAACGACGATGGCATGGTCTACTGGGTGAAGAAGGCCGACGGCAGCTACAGCTACGATTTCAAGGTCTTCGACCGCTACATGGACCTGGCCCAGAAGTACTTCAAGCTCGACTACGTGGCCGTCCACATCTGGCACTCCGGCGGCTGGGAGACCCGCGCCGCCGACCAGGAGAACACCGTCACGGTGATCGACGAGAAGACCGGCGAACGCTCGCACCTGCAGGTGCCCAAGTTCGACACCGAGGAGGCCAAGAAGTTCTGGAAGCCGCTGCTCGACGCGCTCCAGGAGCGGCTGGCCAAGCGGGGGCTCGAGAAGGCCATGATCCTGGGCATCCTCTCCGACGGCACCGCGCCCAAGGAAGTCTTCAGGATGTTCAATGAGATCTTCCCCGGCGGGGCCAAGTGGATGCGGGGCTGCCACAGCGGCACCTACAGCGAGAAACCCGACGGGCTGCCCGGCGGCGGAGTGACCGTGCTCCACGAGTTCTGCTACGGCACACCGCTGGAGGGCGCCAAGCCGGCCCAGCCCTACTACAAGCAGCGCTGGTGGCCTGGCACCGACTACGAGCGCATGGGCAACCACGACAACGGCGTGGCCCTCAGCTGGTACCGCGAGACGGGCATGACCGCCCTGATGCGCCGCACCCGCGGGGTCGGCCGCATATGCCTGGACTTCTTCGACGTCATGGCCAAGCCATCCGCCGGAAGCGGCGGAGTGGGCAGCGTGCGGACCATCTACAACCGCTGGCCGCACTCCAGCTGCGCCCAGCGCGAACCCAGCCTGAAGTGCATGCTCCGCCCGGCGCCGGAAGGGCCGACAACCACCCTGCGCTACGAGGCCTTCTGCGAGGGCATCCAGTTCGCCGAGGCCCTGGTGGCCCTGAGCGAGGCCATCGACGTCAAGGCTGCCGCGCTCGGCCAGGACAAGGTCGCCGCCTACCGCAAGCTGCTAACCGAAATGTGGCAGCGCGAGGTGCGCGTCGGTGGCGGCTCGCCGCTGCGCCCGAACCACGGCGGCTGGCAGGACCAGATCCGTCAGCTCTTCGAGGCAATGGGGGAGAGCGCCAAGGCAGGCTCCGGGTCGGGCAAGTAGCTCCCGGCCTGATCCCGCCACTTGCGGCCCGGTCGGCGGCGACTAGACTCTTCCCGGGGGGAAGGCTATGCCGCCGACCGGGCTGACACCGAAGAGGCGCTGCGCAGCGGGCGGGCCGACCTCTGCCCGGTGCTGGCCGTCAACGAAGCGCGCTCCCGCTTCCTGATCTTCACGGAGACCACCGAGACCTTCGGCATCGAAATCGTCGTCCGGGCGCGCTTGCGCGCCGGAACCGCCTGGCCATAATCCCTGCCACCGGGCCGGTCCGCCCGGCAGTTGAAGGAGCCCCGCTATGCGCCGCAAGCTGCTCTGCCTGCTCCCCATCGGATGTCTGGTTCTCGGCGGCATCCTGGCCGTCCGCTCGGCCGCCGTCGGCGCCGACGCGCCCACCACCCCGCCCGCGGAGGGGCCGCTGACGGTAAAGTCGCCGCGGGACTTCCTCCCGCGCAACCCGCTGGCCTACGTCGAGCTCCGCGAGGCCGGGGTGCTGGAGGCCAAGCTGGCCGCCTTCAAGGTGTGGGGCGACCGGAACGCCGCGGCCAAGGGCATGGCCCGCCTCGGGGACATGGCCGCCAGGCAGCTGGCCCTCCAGGGCGGAGGCGATGCCAAGGAGATCCGGCAGGCCCTGGCCCAGATCCGGGCGATCAGGCTGGCCGTCTACCCGCCGATCTCATGGCCGCCGGAGCCGCTGGCGGCCGTGGAGGTGGGCGACCCGGCCGCCTTCCTCAAGCTCCTGGGGGGAGCCCAGGGCCCGAAGAAGCTCGCGCCGCACCGCGGAACCGAGCTCTGCCTCCTGCCGGTGAGCATGAACGGCCAGCGCAAGACCGTCGTGGCCGCGGCCGTCGGCAGCACCGTGCTGCTCTCGCCCTTCGAATCGCGCGTCCGCCAGGCCCTGGACGTGGCCGCCTGCGGGCAGGGCGCCCTGGAATCCTCGCCGGGCTTCGCCGACTGCGCCAAGCGCTTCGGGAACCGCCCGCTCTGGGCCTACTTCAATGCCGAGGCGCTCTGTGCCGTGGGCATGCTCGAGGACCACGACGCCGACGAAGGCCAGCCGATCCTGACCGCCCTGGCCCTGCCCAGCTACCGATGGGCCGGCCTGGGCAGCGCGCTGGGCGATGGGCCGGTGCCCTTCGAGGCCCACGTCGAGTACTTCCCCTGGAACCCGCTGGGCGACGTCCTCGGCCGGGTGCGCGCCGCCGACGACTGTGTGGCCGCGGCCGTCCCAGCCGACGCCACTTTCTTCGCCTCGGCCGGACTGGGCGACCCGGCGGAGGCCTGGAAGGCCCTCAAGGCCAGGCTGCTGGCCGTGGGGCCGCTGGGCGGCGGCGGAGGCGACGAGGGCCGCGACGAGATCGCCCGCGGACTGGAGGAGATGGACAAGGGGTTCACGCAGGCCCTGGGGGCCGGCCTGGAGAAGGACCTCCTGCCGCTCCTGAGCGGCGACCTGGGCTGCTTCGTCTCCGGCGGCGAGGACGCGGAGTTCGGCATGGTCCTGGCCGCCCGGGACGACGCCTCCGCCCGGAAGCTCATGGACGTGCTCAAGGTCAAGGACGGGACCGTCGGACAGGTCGGAGGCGAGAAGGGCGGCGCGCTCCGGGCCGCCCGCGTCGGCCGCGCCGTGGTCCTGGGGGAGGACGAGGACCTGCTGCAGAACGTCGTGGCCGCGGCCGCCGCCGGAAAGACCATGGGGGCTTCGCCGGCCTGGAAGGCCCAGTGCGAGGCGCTGGGCGCCGACCGGGGCGCCACGGCCTTCATGCCCTCCGGAGCGCTGCGCCGCGCCGCCGGCCGCGAGCCCTGGGGCCAGCTGCTGGCCGAGGACGCCCACGGGGCCGCCGCTCTGAGCGTCACCAGGACCGGGCTCACCCTGCGCTGCACCGGGCCCATGGAGGCGGTCCTCCTGGCCCCGGCGCTCGGGGAGCTCGACCGCATGGCCGCCGAGATGGAGCGCACCGCCTGCCAGCAGCGCCTGGAGGCGCTGTCCGCGGCCGCCCGCGAGTTCTCGCGCAGGAACGGCGGCCGGCTGCCGGGCTCCCTCGACGAGCTCGGCCCGGACTTCCGCGCCGGGGCGGCCGGCCGGAGCTGCCCGACCAGCGGCAAGGAGTACGTGGTGGAGGCCATCGGCCAGCTGCCCGACCGGGCGGTCAAGGCCGGCCGCAGCTTCGTGTGGTGCCACGAGTCCGGCAACCCCCACCGCGACATGAGCTGGATCATCCAGGCCTACGGGCCGGGCAACCTCAGCGTGGGCATGCAGGGTGCCGGCGGGCTGGAGAAGCGCCTGGTCCAGGACCGGGCGGTGCTGGCCCTGGCCGACCCGGCGCGCGCGCCGGTCTCCGACGAGGAGCGCAAGGCCATCGCCGCGGCCGCCGCCGAGCTCGGCGCCGCCGAGTTCGACAAGCGCGAGGCGGCCAGCCGGAAGCTGAAGGAGCTCGGCCCCAAGTGTCTGACGGCCATGGCCGGTCTGCTCGACAGCAAGGATCTGGAGGTGGCCGGCCGGGCGGAGAACATCGTCCAGGAGCTGACCGGCATCCGCGACCGCGCGACAGTCCGCCGACTGGCCGGCCTGCCCCAGGCCCAGGGAGGCGGCCCGGCCCCGCCGGTCAAGCCGCCGCCGCCAGTGCACGTCCCGCCGGTCAAGCCACCCGTGGAGCAGTTCTAAGAGCGTTCTGCCGTAGGCAAGGGGCAGCAGGCAAGCACCGGCTGCGCGGATGCAGGCTAGGTTGTGCCGCGCTAGGGCACGGTGACAACCATGCTCTGGCTGCCACCGGCGGCCGGAACTGCGCCGCCCGAAAGGCCGGGCACTGTCACTGGCACTTTGCTGAGCGTCGTCGTGCCCAGTCCCAACTGCCCGTAGCTGTTGTAACCCCAGACCTTGACCGTCCCGTCGGTCAGCAGCACGAGGTTGTGGTTGAGGCCGCTGGCGATCCGAGAAACGCCGGCCAAACCGGAAACCACCACCGGCACCTTGCTGGTGACAGTCGAGTTGTTGCCCAGCTGCCCGTACTTGTTCGCACCCCAGGCCCGCGCCGACCCGTCACCCAGCAACGCCAGCGTGTGTGACAGCCCGCAGTTCACCGCGCTCACACCGCTCAGCCCCGAAACCGCCACAGGCAGCTTGCGGTTCGTCACCGTCCCGTCGCCCAGCTGACCGGTGGCGTTGTAGCCCCAGGCCCGCACCTCGCCGCCAGCCACCAGCGCCATGCTGTGGTAGCCACCGGCCGAGATTGCCGCCACACCGGACAGCGGCGCCAGTCCGGTCGGGTCTCTTACCGCCGCAGGCACCTTGCTGGTCGTCGTCGAGTTGTTGCCAAGCTGGCCGCGGTTGTTGTAGCCCCAGGCCATCACCCCGCCGCCGTTCAGGAGCGCCAGCGTGTGATTGCGCCCGGCCGCCACCGCTGTCACCCCGGCAGCCAGACCGGCATGCGCGTTGATCGTCGGCACCTTGACCGTGACTGTCGTCCCCAGTCCCAGCTCCCCGTGGGCGTTGTAGCCCCAGACGGCCACCGTGCCGTTCTCCAACAGCGCCACAGAGTGGTACTGCCCGGCAGCGGCCGCCACTGCCTTCAGCCCCCCGGGCATGGCGATCGCCACTGGCGTCTTCCGGCCCGTCAGCGTCCCGTCTCCCAGTTGACCGTACTTGTTCGCCCCCCACGCCATGACCGTGCCGTCGGCCATCACCGCCAGCGTGTGGAACTCACCGGCCGCCAGAGAGGCAACGCCGCTCAGCCCGGGCACCGCCGCCGGCGACTTGGCGGTCGTCGTGGTGCCCAGCCCCAGCTGGCCGGAGTTGTTGTAACCCCAGACCTTGACCGCCCCGCTAGCTCCGCTCACCGTGATCGACACCGTCGCCACGTTGGAGTCGGCCGCCCCGTCGTTGGCCTTGAACGTGAAGCTGTCCGCACCGCTGTAGCCGGCCACCGGCGTGTACGTCTGGCTCGCTCCGCCGCCGGAAAGCGTGCCGTGCGCCGGACCGGCAACGATCGCGTACGTCAGATCGTCCCCGTCCGCGTCCGTCGCCACCAGCGTGATCGCCTTGGCCACGTTCACCGCCGTGCTCACGCTCTGCGCGTTGGCTACCGGGGCGTCGCTCTCTTCGGTAACCGTTATCGAGACGGTGGCAGTCGGAGAGTCCAACAAACCGTCGTTGACCTTGAACGTAAAGCTGTCCGGGCCGTTGTAGTCCGCAGATGGGGTGTACGTACGGGTCGCGCCAGTCCCTGAAAGCGCACCATGAGCCGGCCCGACAACCACTGCAAAGGCCAACACGGCGCCCTCGGCATCCGACCCGGTCAGCGTGACGACTTTGGCCACATCCTCAGCGGTGGTCACCGCCTGGGCATCGGCCACTGGAGCAGTATTTGGGACGGTGACATTCCATGTCTGTGCAATAGTGCCACCACGTCCATCGGAGATGGTGACAACAAGAGTATGGCTGCCGATGTCAGCCAAGACCGGACTGTAGCTCAGAGTGTCCGTCACTACCGGGACATTTTCGCCGTCGATCTTCCACGCATAGGTAAGCGCGTCCCCGTCGGAATCCCAGGCTTCGACGCTGAAGGCCTGCGTCGCACCCACGGCTACCGTTGCCGGATTGGCGGGACTGAACGAAGAGATCTGCGGCGCATGGTTCGGCGCCGTGATAGTGATGCTAACCGTGGCAACGTTGGAGTTCAGATGGCCATCCGTGGCCCGAAACATGAAGCTGTCTGTCCCAACGTAGCCAGCCTCAGGGTAGTATATCCAGGAACCGTTCCTTCCCTCCAGCACGCCATGTTCTGGCCATGAAACGAGCCAATAGTTAGGGGCATCGCCATCTGCATCTGTGGCGTCCAACTGGAAAATCACGCAGGTGTCATAATCTGTGACAAGGTTCTTGTTGCTGGCAACCGGCGCATGATGCGCCCCCGTTGTCACCAAGTCAACGGTCGTTACCGACCTCCTGCCGTTGGCAGCACTGGCCACCACCCTAAAGGTGAATATGTCAGCAACATCAGGAGTGAAAGTTGGATTCCTGGCTGAGTTGGATGACAATGTGGCGGAGGAACCCGTAGGCCTGCGCACCAAAGTCCAATCCCAGGCCGTGGTCTCCTCTCCGACCACATTGAGTTGCCTCGCCTCCCCGACCGTGGCATTGCCTTGGTCAATAGTTACCGAAGCAGCAACGCCTGGCGTCGCCTTCAAGAGGGCGCCAGGCCCGCGCTGCAGAACATAGACTCTGCCTCCTGGATCGGCCGCCACACCTATGAGCCCCGCGCGCGTTTCCCCTCCACTTCCAAAAGCAGTGGCGCCTTGAGCTTCGTTGCCCAAGACGGTGCGGACCAGTCCGGTAGCCCCTATATGCCTAATCGCATCGCTGTCCGAAACATATACGTTCCCATCAGTATCCACTGCAATGCCGTCGGCATTCCCTACCCCGGCACGGTCTCCAAGACCGTCGCGCACCGCCCCAGTCTCGCCCACAAGGGCGCTGATCTCCCCCAAAGGAGTCACACGAAAGACAACATGGGTGCACGCTACCAGGACATTTCCGGAGTTGTCGACGGCGACAGCTTTGGGGGAGGCCCAAAGAGTCGCCAGAGTGGTTACAGCGCCTTCCGTCGATATCTTCCTAACCTTGAGATTGTTACTGTCGGCCACATAGACGTTGCCGGCATTGTCAACCGTCACCCCGGTGGGATGGTCGAAACGGGCATCAATACAAGGCCCGTCGAAGAACCCGGGGGAACTGCCGGCGTAGGTCGTAACCACACCGACGGCAGATATCTTCCGTATCCTATTGTTCTCGGTGTCCGCAACGAAGACGTTTCCGTCAACATCAACAGCAACACCCTGTGGAGAGTTGAAACGCGCGGCGTCACCTACTCCATCGGCAGTCCCCCACGCACCAGCCAGTCCTGCAAGTGTGCTTGTCTCTCCGGCTGGGGTAACCTTGCGTATGGTATGATTGTTGCCATCGGCGACGAAGAGGTTGCCTGTATTGTCCACAGCAACGCCTTTCGGATAATAGAATTGCGCCTGTCTGCCAATGCCGTCCTGGCTGCCGTGGCTGGCATGAGAACCGGCTACGGTTGTCACGGTACCGGCCGGAGTCATCTTCCTGATCGTGCAGTTAGTGAACTCGGCAATGTAGAGATTGCCGGAACCATCCAATGCCAGCCCCGCAGGATCGCAGAACCGCGCGTTGACGCCTACGCCATCCCGCCAGCCGGAACTGCCTGCAAGGCCCGCCACGGTTGTCACCTCGCCAGCCGCAGTGATCTTTCGAACGGTATTATTCACGCAATCAGAGACATAAAGATCTCCCGCGCCGTCCACCGCGATTCCTGTCGGGGAATAGAAGCGTGCATCGCCCCCCTGGCCGTCGGCCGATCCTCTGTTGCCGGCTGAGCCGGCAATCGTGGACACGGCTCCCAAGGTGGATATCTTCCTGATCACCGCATTCCCGGAATCGGTGACATACAGATTGCCGGCCCCGTCGACCGCTACGGCTCTTGGCCACTTGAACCGAGCGTCAGGCGCAGCTCCATCCACATATCCGGCAACACCCGCCGCACCGGCAACGGTGCTCACATCTCCAGCCGGAGTGATCTTGCGGATGGTGTGGTTGCCGCAATCCGCCAGGTAGATGTTGTCGGCACTGTCGATGGCCATTCCTTGCGGACACAAGAAACGTGCCGCAGCACCGGCCCCATTGGCGCTGCCAGAGACTCCTGGGCTACCCGCAAATGTTGTTACGGTCCCGTCCAGGGCTATTCTGCGTACAACGTGAGCCTCATACTCCGAAGCGTATATGTTGCCGCTGGAATCGGCGACTGCTCCGTAGAGTTCACCAAAACTGGCAGCCCCTCCTCGTCCATCTACACTGCTGGCCCCGCTGGAACGCGGAAACCCGGCCAGGGTCGTCACCACGGCTGAGTTGGATATCTTCCTTACACACCCTACTTGGGCGACGTAAATATCCCCGGAGGCGCGCACAACCAGGCCACGAGGCCAGAAGAACCTTGCGGCCTCTGCAACCCCGTCCCGCACCCGGACAGGGTGATCTGCTCCAGCCAACGTATCAGGAGTCAGGGGGCTTCTGCCCATCGCCAATGGTTTCTCGCGAAAACAGGCAACGATAGTATGATTGTCGACAACGTTGGCAAATGAGTAGCTGCTGACTACGCCAACGGACACGCCGTCCACCAACACTTCCGCAATTGCGTAATTGGCGCCAGGAGTGATCGCGAAGGACTGCCCTTCACCCTGCGCAACCCAAACAACGCCCGAGGGGCTTATGGAACCTCCAGGGCCGGCGGATGCGACGATAGCCGAACCCGTAACCGTAAGATCGACGGTCGTAATCGAACTCTTGCCGGCAGCATCAGTGGCCACCAACCTGAAGCGATACAGATCGGCCACATCAGGAGTGAACGTGGGGTTGCGAACGGTTGATGATGACAAAGTGGCCGTGGAACCTGCTGGCCGGCGGATAATGCTCCACTGCCAGGATGACGCCGTCTGGGGGGCGGCGTCCAGTTGCCGCAACGCGCCCAGGCTTCCAGCGGCTTGGTCAATCGAGGCGGTGTCAGCTATGCCGGCCGCACCTATGCGAATCGCATGAACTGCCTGATCGGCCACATACAGACTGCCGTTCGTATCCACGGCGATGCCACAAGGAGAATCAAACCTCGCATATCCGTCGGTCCCGGGATCGTTTCCTGCGGTATAGACGCTAGATGTCAGGCTCGCAGTGCCGGCCACGGTTGTCACCTCTCCAGCAGCTGTGATCTTGCGTATTGTGTGGTTACCGGCGTCTGTTACGTAGATGGCCCCGGCGCTGTCAACAGCAATACCACTGGGACCGTTGAAGTATGCGGCACTGCCCGTGCCATCAATGCTCCCGGAAGAGCCTAAGCTGCCAGCAAAAACGGAAACATCCCCGGCGGAGGTGACCTTACGGATCACATTCTGAGACGGGTGGGTCATGTACAGGTTGCCCGCGGCATCGGCCGCTATACGCACGCCCGCAGCTGTCGCCAACGTCGTAACCACGCCTGCCGGGGTTACCTTGCGCACCTTGCCATTGGCCGAGTCAGCCACGTAAATGTTGCCGTCTGGACCCACAACCAGACCGGTTGGACTATCGAAGCGCGCGTCAGTACCAGTCCCGTCAACATCTCCGCTATTGCCTGCCAAGCCTGCCAGGGTGGTGACCACACCTGCAGGTGTAATTCTGCGGATCGTGTGGTTCCCCGTATCGGCCACAAGAACATTGTCGGACGCGTCCACGGCTACCCCACAGGGCACAGCGAATCTTGCGTTGCTGCCAGTTCCATCCGCGCTGCCGCTCTGTTGCGCCAAGCCGGCAAACGTTGTGACCTCGCCGATCGGAGTGATTTTGCGAACAGTGTAGTTGGCGCGATCGGCCACGTATACATTACGACTGCTATCGACAGCCACACCCTGCGGTACTCTGAAACGCGCAGCACCGCCAACACCGTCAGCACTCCCAACACTTCCAGCCAGGCCCGCCAACGTCGATACCACGCCTGCCGGAGTGATCTTCCTGATCAGGTTGTTGCCCGTGTCGGCCACGTAGACGTTACCATTGAGATCAAGGGCCACGCCCTTTGGTGAAAGAAACCTCGCCGCATTCCCTGCACCGTCCTCGCTACCGTACACGCCTGATAGTCCGGCCAAAGTTGACACAACCCCGGCAGGGGTGATCTTGGACACCGTATGAGCTTCGGTATTGGCCACATAGACATTGCCACCAACATCAACAGCCAGACCTCTAGGGCTGCCTACGCCGGCAAGAGTGGTCACGACTCCAGCTGGTGTTATCTTTCGTATCCTACCGTTCCCTGTATCACCAACATAGACGTTGCCGCCAGCATCTAGAGCTATGCCCTCGGGGCTGAAGAACCGCGCATCGGCGCCTACCCCATCCCCGCTTCCTGACTGCCCCGCCATGCCCGCCAAAGTCGAGACTTCCCCCGTCGGCGAGATCTTCCTAATAGTATGGTTAAAGGAATCTGCCACGTATATTATGCCGTTCGCGTCAACCGCAATCCCGAAGGGCCAGTAGAACCGAGCCTGGCCGCCTGTCCCATCAGCGCTCCCAACGATCCCTGATGACCCTGCCACGGTCGTTACTATGCCTGCCGGGGTAATCTTGCGAATCGTTTGCTTGGACGTATTGGCTACGTATACATTCCCGTTCGGGTCCACAGCCACGCCGCCAGGAAGCCCAAACCGCGCAACATGGCCCCTGCCATCCGTCTGTAGCCCCTGGTTCGGAGCTAGTCCAGCCAAAGTTGTCACTTCGCCAGCTGGGGATATCTTGCGAACAACGCTGTTGCCGGTATCAGCCACATATACGTTGCCAGCCAGATCTACAGCAACACCACTTGGGTCATGGAATCTTGCGACACTTGCGGTACCGTCTACGGCTCCCGGCGATTCCACGGGGCCAGCCAGTGTGGTATAGGTTTTGTACTCACCGGCAAGAGCTTCCGGGGCATTGTTGGCAAACAACACCAGACCAGCCAATATGGCCACTGCAAGGGGGAGCGCCTTCTGAATAGCAGCAACGATCCTCAACATGGAGCACACTCTCCTTCCATGCGTATTTAAGTATGCCTCATTTAACCACATCCGTCAAGCTCGCGGCCGGGAAACTTGGCCACGGAATAGTGCCGTGACGCACAAGGAAGTTGGCAGTTTGGCAGGTACCCCAGCTCTATTTCCCCGCCGGAACGGTGACCGCCAGGGGCGCGGCCTCGGCCCGGCCCAGGGTCAGCTCCAGGGCGCAGGGGTCGCCGCGCTTGGCCGCGGCGGACGGGTCGTAGGCGGCCCGCAGGGTGTACCGCCCGGGAGGGGCGTCGGGGAAGAGGGAGCGGAGGCTCTGCGTCCAGACCAGGTGCTCCCCGCGGCGGAGGATCCTCGACCGCCCGGGGGGCGCCTGGAAGGCGGCCGGAAAGCCGCCTGCCGGCGCTCCCTCGCCCTCCAGCACCACTACATAGGGGCTGCCCCGCCCTGGTCCGTCGTGGACGACCAGGTCTATCCCGCCGACGTTGCGCAGCGCCAGCTCCAGGCCCGAACCGGAGACGCGCGCATCCATGGTCAGCTGCTCGGCCGTGAACCGGCCGCGCCAGTCGTGGAACAGCGCGTAGTAGGCGGTGCAGGAGCCCAGGGCCATGACCGCCCCGAGCAGCGCCAGCCAGGACAGCCGGCTCTTCATCCCGGGCTCAGGCCTTTTCCAGGCCCAGGATCTTCGCGGCCGTGCCGCCCATGACCGCCTTGCGGTCCGACTCGGGCAGCTTGAGACCCTCGAAGAGCTTCCGGTAGTCGTTCATCACGTCGCCCATCTTGTCGATGGACACGTCCGTGCCGAAGAGGATCTTCTCCCAGGGGCCCCGGCCGCGGCGGTCGCCGTACTGCTTGTTGCCGGCCCACCACAACAGCTGCCCGAAGAACTCCGGCGGCTTGGCCTTGAGCGAACTGCCGGTGATGTCGAAGTACAGGTTGAGGTGCCAGCGGCAGAGCATGGCCGCCTCCTCGTACCAGGGGTTGCCCAGGTGCGCGCCCCAGACCACCAGGTTCCGGAAGCGGCGGCAGACGGCGTCCAGGAAGATGGGCCGCATCCGGGCGGAGTCGACGTCCTGCAGGCGGTTGTAGTCCGAGACGGCCACCACCCCCAGATGGAAGAGCATGACCTTGCCGAGCTGCTCGGCGGCCTCGTAGATCGGCCAGAGGCACTTGTCGTTGTAGGCCACCTTGGGGTAGATGCACTTGAAGCCCCGGAAGCCGTCCTCGTGCAGGCGCATGACGTCGTTGACGGTGTGGGTGCCTAGCTCGAGGTACGCGAAGGGGATGATCCGGTCGGGGTGCTTCTCCGCCGCCCTGAGGACGTCGTCGTAGCTGGGGCGCTCGCAGACCGAGTCGTTGAAGACCACCAGCTTGTCGATGCCCAGCCGGACGGCCTCCTCCACCAGCCGGTCGCCGCCGCGGTCCTGGGGGTTGAGATGGACGTGAGTGTCGATGATCAAGGGTGGCCTCCTGTGTCGTGCGGCCGGCGGCCGGCCCGAGCGGCGGTCGCCGCTCCGGCTGGCCGTCCGGCGGGTCAGCGGTCGCCCAGGGCCTTGATGACCCGGGGATCGGACGGGCGGATCAGTTTTGCCTGCTCGTAGGCCTTGCGGGCGGCGTCCGCCTTGCCGTCCTTGAGGCAGCGGTCGGCCTCGTCCATCCAGTAGCAGAACTGCCGGTCGCGGTCCAGTTCGGCCGCCTCCTGCTTCAGACCGGCGTCGGTGGAGAACCGCGCAGCGGCCATGTATTTGCCCATGGCGGCGAACCAGTTGCCCTTCTCCTCGTCGATCCGCGCCAGGGCGACGCCCTCGCTGGAACGGTACTCCAGGAGCTTGTGCTCCAGGCCGGAGAGCATGCTGGGGTCGCTGTCGCCCAGCTGCCGGTATCCGTCCACGGCCAGCCCCATCTCCCGGACCGCGTCGGAGAAGAGCCCGGCCTTGAAGGCCTCCTCGGCCAGCTTGCGGTGCTCGCGGAAGTTGGCCTTGGCTACGATGTCCGCCGCCTCGGCCTTCAGCACCGGCAGCCAGACCCGGTTGGCCTTGGCGCGGGCCTCGGTGAAGTTCCCGGCGTCCAGGGCCGCACGGGCGCCGCCCAGGGCGCTCCAGTTGCGCCAGCCCACGAAGAACACGACCCCGGCCACCAGCCCGACGAGCACCAGCAGCAGCCGCCGGGCGCGCTTGAGGGAGAGCGACTTGCGTGCCGAGGTCAGCCCCTCGCGAGCCACGCGGTTCTTGGGGATGATGCCGGTGAGCTCCTGCCAGGCCCGGGCGCTGGCCGCCAGGTCGCCCTTGGCCTTGGCCATCTGGGCGGCCTTGCGCAGCTCGTTGACGCGGTCGCGCTTGACGACGGCCTCGGCCAGCGCCTGTCTGGCCTCCTCGTGGTCCGGCTCGATCTTGAGCAGGGCCTCGTAGTGGTTGACGGCCTTGTCGAAGTCCTCGTCGGCGTAGGCCTCGGTGGCGGCCGACAGCCTGGCCTCCACGATCAGCCGGCGGGCCTGGGCATGGGTCGGCTCGGCGGCCAGGACCTTCTCCCAGACCAGCACCGCCTGGCTGTAATCCCGGTTCTGGCGGTGGCCGTAGCCCTCCTTGAGCAGGAACTCGATGCGCTGACGGGTGCGCTCGACGTTCTTCAGGCCCTGCTTGGCCCGCTCGCTGGCCTGGTCGAGGGTCAGGGCCTTCTGGAAGAGGACCCCGGCCTCCTCGATCCGCCCGCCGGAGACCGCGGCTTCGGCCTGCTCGGCCAGCTTCAGCGCCGGGACCACCGCCTTCTCGAGGTGCTCGATCTGCTTGATCAGGGCCTCGTCGCGGACGTCCTCCTCCAGCGCCTTCCAGCGCTTGAGGGCCTCCTCGTAGTGCCCGGAGGAGATCAGGGTGCGCAGCTCGGTGCCGGCCATGCGCTTGTCGGAGGCGCGCTTCTCGATGTCGCGCAGCGCCGTGCGGGCCTCGGCGTCGTCGGGCGAGACCTCCAGCAGCCGGCGCAGCTCGCGGGCGGCCTGGGCGTACTTGCCCTGCGTCGACAGGTCCCTGGCCGCCTTCTTGCAGCGCGCCGCGGTGTCCATGATCTGCTGCCGGGACTGCGGGGCGGCGAAGATCCGTGAGTCCGCCCCCGGAACCGTGAACCCGGACCCCGCCGGGGACGGCTCGGGCAGGCCCACCGGCATGGTCCGGCTGGGGTCGGGCGCGCCGGACGGCGTCCGGAGCAGGCCCTCGAGGGCCAGCGCCACTTCCGTCATGGACTGGAAGCGCTCGGCGCGATCCTTGGCCATCATCCGGACCACCACGTCGGACAGGGACGCCGGCAGGGTGGGCACGATCTGGCCCGGCGGAACCAGCGGGACGTGCTTGTGCCGGTACATCATGCTCATGGCCGTCTCGGCCTCGAAGGGCAGCCGGCCGGTCAGGCAGCGGTAGAGCGTCCCGCCCAGCGAGTAGATGTCGGTGCGGCTGTCGAGGTCGCGCCCGTCGCACTGCTCCGGAGACATATACGCCGGGGTGCCCATGACCGCCTGGGTCTCGGTCATGGCGCTGTCCAGCTCTTTGGCCAGGCCGAAGTCGGAGACCTTCACCACCCGCTTGGCGGTGAGCATGATGTTGTCCGGCTTGACGTCGCGGTGGATGATGTTGGCCGCGGCGGCGCACTCCAGGCCGCGGGCCGCCTGGCGGATGAGCTCGGCCGCGTCCCAGGGGTCGAGCAGCCCCTGCTTCTCGAGCAGCTCGGCCAGGCTGCCGCCCTCGACCAGCTCCATGATCATGAAGTGCCGGCCGTCCTGGTTGCTGACGTCGTAGACCGCCAGGATGTTGGGGTGGTTGACCTTGGCGATGGCCCGGGCCTCGCGCTGGAAGCGCTCGACGAAGGATGGGTTGTGGGCCAGGTGTTCGGCCAGGATCTTCACGGCCACGATGCGGTCGAGCGAGACCTGCCGCGCGCGGTAGATCACGCCCATGCCGCCCTGCCCGATCTCCTCGATGAGCTCGCAGCCGCCCAGCTTCATCCCGGCCAAGCCCGCCATGCCCTATTCCCCCTTGCCGCCACAGGGACCGACCGAATCGATCTTCCTGACCCGGCGCAGGTGGCGGTCGCCGTCGAAGGGCGTCTCCAGCCACAGGCCCAGCAGGCGCCGCGCCTCGGCCGGAGCCAGCACCCGGGCGCCGAGGCAGATCACGTTGGCATTGTTGTGCTGCCGGGTGATGCGCGCGCTCATCTCGTCGTAGACCAGGGCGGCGCGGACCGCCGGGAAACGGTTGGCGGTCATGCACATGCCCTGACCGGTGCCGCAGACCAGCACGCCCCGCTCGGCCCGGCCGTCGGCGACCATGCCGGCCACCGCCGCACCGAACTCGGGATAGTCGCAGGAGGCCGCCCCGGCCGTCCCGCAATCGGTCACCTCGGCGCCCCTGGCGCGGAGTTCCTCGATGAGCGCGGCCTTCAGTTCGAAGCCGGCGTGGTCGGAGCCGACGGCGATCCTCATGTGTGCTGAGCCACCCTTTCCACCAGAACCGCGATCCGGTCGCGGCAGTCGCGGTAGGCGGCGATGTCCGACCCGGCCGGGTCGAGCAGGTCGCCGGAGGGATCCAGCAGCTCGGTCCGCTCGGCAGCCTCGGGAACCATCTCGAGGATGCTGGTGCGCTGCCGCTCGGTCATGGTGTAGATGCGGTCGGCGGCGGCGATCAGCCCGACGGACAGCGGCCGGCTGCGGTGGGCGGAGATGTCCACGCCCGCCTCGGCCATGACTTCCAGGGCCAGCGGGTTGACCTCGCCCTCGCGGATCAGCCCGGTCCCGGCCGAGAGCACGTGGTAGATGCGGCCGCGCGTGCCGGCCAGGCGGTTTCCGCCGCGCACGGCCAGGATCTTCTTGAGGAAGCCCTCGGCCATGGGGCTGCGGCAGGAGTTGCCCGAGCAGACGAAGAGGATGGTGTAGCGCGAGGCCTCGCTGAGCTCGGCCTGGGTGATCGGTCCGTCGCGGAGCACCTCGACGCCGGAGTCGCGGGCCAGCGCGACGGTGGACGCCTGCCCATGCTTGACCGGCCCGCCGTCGAGCAGCACGTCGATCTTCCCGCCCAGGGAGCGCAGGACGGACTCGGCGTCGAGCGGTGGCTCGGCCCCCGCCGGGTTGGCGCTGGGCACGGCCACCGGGCACTCCGCCCAGGCCACCAGCGCGCGCGCCACCGGATGGTCCGGCAGGCGCAGGCCGACCGTCCCGCCCGAGGGCAGGGGCACCACGATGGTCAGCGGCCCCGGCCAGAAGAGCCGGGTCAGCTTGCAGACCAGCGGGGAGACGTCGCACTTGACGTAGCGCTCGATGTGGCCGTGGTCCGGGATCATGATGGCGAAGGGCTTGCCCGGCTCCCGCTGCTTGACATCGGAGAGCCGGCGCATGGCCGCCGGGTCGTCGGCGTTGGTGCCCAGGCCGTAGACCGTCTCGGTGGGGAAGGCCACCAGCCGGCCCTCGCGGACCGCGCGGGCGGCGCTGCGGATCTTGGCGTCGTCGCCGTGCGAGCCGTCGAGCCGGAGGATCCTGGTCTTCATCGCGATTTCGGGCGCCGCTCGCGCGCCGACGGCCCGCGGTTCATGGCCCGGGCGGCGATGTCCTTCCGGAAGTGGACGCCGCCGTCGAACTGGATGCGGCCGGCGGCCTGGTAGGCGCGCTCCACGGCCTGGCCGATGTCCCCGCCCAGCGCGGTCACGCCCAGCACCCGTCCGCCGGCGGTGACCACCCGGCCGCCCTTGACCGTCGTGCCGGCGTGGAAGACCACGGTGTCGGGCACCCCGGCAGCCTCGTCCAGCCCGGTGATGGCCCTGCCCTTCTCGTAGCTGCCGGGGTACCCGGGGGCGGTCAGCACCACGCAGACCGCCGGCCGCTCGTCGACCTCCACGGTCTGCTCGCCCAGGCGCCCCTGGGCGGTGGCGAGCAGGAGCTCGAGCAGGTCGCTCTTCAGGCGCATCATCAGGGGCTGCGTCTCGGGGTCGCCGAAGCGGCAGTTGTACTCGAGCAGCTTCGGCCCGGACGGGGTGACCATCAGGCCGGCGTAGAGCACGCCCTGGTAACGCCGGCCGCTCTTGGCCATCTCGTGCACGGAGGGCACCAGGATCTCCCGGACCGCGGCGTCCAGGACCTGCTCGGTGGCCACCGGGGCCGGCGAGTAGGCGCCCATGCCGCCGGTGTTGGGGCCGGAGTCGCCGTCGCCCACCCGCTTGTGATCCTGGGCGGTGGGCAGGAGCGCCAGGGTCTCGCCGTCGACCAGGGCCAGGAGCGAGAGCTCCTCGCCGACCAGCTTCTCCTCGATGACCACTTCGGCGCCGGCCGCACCGAAGGCGCCGTCCACCAGGCACATGCGCACTGCGGCGACGGCCTCCTCGACGGTCTCGGCCATGATCACGCCCTTGCCGGCGGCCAGGCCGGAGGCCTTGACCACCAGGGGCGCGCCCTTCTCCTGGATGTACCACTCGGCCTGCTTGAGGTCGCTGAAGACCTGGAAATCGGCCGTGGGCACGCCGGCCCGGCGGGCCAGTTGCTTGGTGAAGGACTTGGAGCCCTCGATCTCGGCCGCCCGCTTGGCCGGCCCGAAGGCCAGCAGGTGCTCCTCGCGCAGGCGGTCGACGATCCCGGCCACCAGCGGCGCCTCGGGCCCCACCACGGTCAGGTCGGGCCGTTCGGAGCGGGCGAAGCGCAGCAGGCCGTCGACGTCCTCGGCGCCGATGTCCACATTCTCGGCGATCTGGGCGATGCCCGGGTTGCCCGGCGCGCACCAGAGCTTCTTGATCCGAGGCGACTGGGCCAGCTTCCAGACCAGGGCGTGCTCGCGGCCGCCGCCTCCGACCACTAGTACCTTCATGCGATCTCCCGCGGGCTGCTAGGCGAACTCGAAGTCCGGAGCGCCGGACGGGCGCTCCACGACCTCGCCGATGGGCCAGGTCGGCACCCCCAGCCGCCGCAGGCGGCGGGCGATCGCCCGACTGAAGTACTCCGGGCAGATCAGGCACATGCCGATCCCCATGTTGAAGGTGCTGTACATCTCCTCCTCGGCCACGCCGCCGATGCGCTGTATGGCGGTGAAGACCGGCGGAACCGGCCAGGAGCCCTTCTTGACGCGGGCGGCGGTCCCGGCGGGCAGCACCCTGGGGAGGTTGCCGGGCAGGCCCGAGCCGGTGATGTGCGCCAGGGCCCGGACCACCTTCTTGACGCGGTACTCGGTGAAGAGCTTGAGGAGCGGCTCCACGTAGATGCGCGTGGGGGTGAGCAGTTCCTCGCCGAGGGTCTTCCCGAACTCGGGGACATCCTCGTCTAGCTTCCAGCCGGACAGCTCGATGAGCACCTTGCGGGCCAGGCTGTAGCCGTTGGAGTGGAGCCCCGTCGAGGCCATCCCCAGGACGACGTCGCCGGGCTCCACGTGCGAGCCGTCGATGATCTTGTGCTTCTCGACCACCCCGACCGCGAAGCCGGCCAGGTCGTACTCGCCGTCGGCGTAGAAGCCGGGCAGCTCGGCGGTCTCGCCGCCGATCAGCGCCGAGCGCGACTGCTTGCAGCCGGCGGCTATGCCCTTGACCACCTGCTCGCCGACGCCCGGGTCGAGCCGGCCGGTGGCGAAGTAGTCCAGGAAGAACAGCGGCGTGGCGCCGGTGGTGATCATGTCGTTGACCGACATGGCCACCAGGTCGATGCCCACGGTGTCGTGGACACCGGTCAGGAAGGCGACCTTGAGCTTGGTGCCCACCCCGTCGGTCGAGGAGACCAGCACGGGGTTGCGCATCTTCCTGGCGAGCAGGCCCATCTGGCCGTCGAGCTGGAAGAGCGCGGCGAAGCCGCCCACGCCGCCGATCACCTGCGGACCATAGGTCGACTGACAGAGCTTCTGGATCCGGTCGACCATCTGATCGCCGGCCTCGATGTCCACACCTGCGTCGCGGTAGGTGAGGCCCTTCTTCCTGGCGGTAGACAAGCTCGCCCCCCGGTAGTCTCCCCTCGGCCCCCCGTGTAAAATACTAGTGAAGAGCCACGCCCAGTCAAGCCGAGAATAGCAGCGCCCGGCGGCCCCCGCCTCCGGACTGCCGCCGGAGCATTCCCGGCGTTGCGGCCGCGCGGCGCCGTGCCTAGAATGCGGACTGGCGAACGGAGGCGATGCCATGAAGGATGTGCTGCTCCAAGCCCTGGCCGGGGCCCCGGACTGGACCGAGCTGCGCTGGCACCGGCGCAGCCAGGTGCGCGTCACCGTCGAGAAGGGCGAGGTCCGCCAGGCCAAGGTTGACACCTACCAGGGCGTGGGTGCCCGGGTGCTGGCCGGGGGGGCCTGGGGGTTCTCCTCCACGTCGACGGTCGATCCCGCGGCCATCGGCCGGGCAATCACCGAGGCGGCGGCCATCGCCCGCTTCCTGTCCTCGGCCCGGCAGGAGAAGGCGCGGCTGCCGCAGCTGGCCCCGGCCAGGGCGGAGCACCTCGCGGCCCCGGCCGACCCGGTCACCGCCCACTCCCTGGAGGAGAAGCTCGAGCTGGTCCTCCGGACCGAGCGCGAGACCCGCGCGATGAGCCCGGCGGTCTCCAGCGCCACGGCCACCTACAGCGAGTACGTGGACGAGAAGTGGATCGTCAACTCCTCCGGCGTCTGCGTCCACGAGCTGGACCACAAGCCGGAGTTCGGCGTCTGGGCGGTGGCCTCGAAGGACGACCAGAAGTCCTTCGGCGCTCGCTTCGTGGGCGTCGACGGCGGCTGGTCGGACCTGCTCGCCAAGGCCCGGCCCGCGGAGATCTCCGGGTACGCGGCCCGCCTGGCCGTGGACAAGCTCTCCGCCCCGTACCCCGACGGCGGGGTCTTCCCGGTGGTCATGGACCCGGAGATCGTGGGCCTGCTCTGCCACGAAGCCATCGGCCACACCGTCGAGGCCGACTTCGTGCTCTCAGGCAGCATCGCCGCCGGCAAGGTCGGCCAGAAGGTGGCCGGGGACCTGGTCACCCTCTGCGACAGCGGCGCATCGGAGCTCAAGCCGCTGGCCGCCGGCAGCATGGCCTTCGACGACGAGGGCACGCCGGCGCGCCGGGCGGTGCTCATCGAGAACGGCGTGCTCCGCGGCTACCTGCACAACCTCGAGACCGCCGCCCGGTTCGGCGTCGAGCCCACCGGCAACGCCCGCGCCTGGGAGTACGACAACGAGCCGCTCATCCGCATGCGCAACACCTACCTGGAACCGGGCGGGGGCAAGGTGGAGGAACTGATCGCCGGCATCAAGGACGGCTACTACCTCAAGGGCTCCGGCGGCGGCCAAGCCGACGCCAACGCCGAGTTCATGTTCTCGGCCGGCGAGACCTACCGGATACGCGACGGCAAGGTCGCCGGGCTCTGCCGCGACGCGACCCTGAGCGGCCAGGCCTTCGAGGTGCTCAAGTCCGTCGACGCCCTGGGCGACGATTTCGAGTGGGCCATGGGCTCGGGCCACTGCGGCAAGGGGCAGCCCGCCAAGGTCGACGGCGGCGGGCCGTCGATCCGCTGCAGAGTCACCGTGGCCGGAAAGCAGGAGTGACGGCGATGCCTGACCTGAAAGCCATCTGCCACCAGGCCGCCGAGAGCGCCCGGCGCTCGGGCGCCGGCCAGGCCGAGGCCTACGCGCACGAGACGGTCAGCCGCTCGGTGAAGATCGAGAAGAACGACATCCACCTGGCCTCCAGCGCCACTTCCTGCGGCCTGGGCGTCCGGGTCTTCGTGGAGAAGGCCCTGGGCTTCGCCTCCACCAACAGCCTGGACTCCGCCGAGGCCGCGCGCGCGGCCGGCGCGGCGGTGACCGTCGCGCGATGCACCATGCCGGACGAGGCCAATGAGCTGCCCGAGAAGGCCGCGCTGCCGGCGGTCCCGGGCCTGCACGAGGAGGCCCTGGCGGCCACGACCATGGCCGAGACCCTGGACCTGGCCCGGACCATGCTCGCCGCCGCCCGCGACTTCGACCGGCGGGTGACCATCGACGGCGGCAGCGTCGACGTGGTCACCAGGCGCCGGGCGGTGGTCAACACCCGCGGGGTTGCTGCCGAGGAGATCTCCAGCCACATAATCTACCTGCTGATGGGCATGGCCAAGGACGGCGATGACGTCTCCTCCTTCCAGTTCGAGTTCGATGTCCACCGCGAGCGCGCCCGGGTGGACGTCGCGGGCCTGGGCCGCCGGCTGGCCGGCAAGGTGGTGGCCACCCTGGGGGCCGGCAAGGGCGAGAGCTTCAGGGGCCCGGTGATCCTGAGCCCCGACGCCGCCGCCGAGGTCCTGGCCTCGCCCATCCTCTTTTCAGCCGACGCCAACATGGTTCAGAAGGGCATGAGCCCGTTCGCCGGCAAGCTCGGCCAGGAGGTGGCGGACGCCCGCATCACGGTGGTGGACGACGGGCTCCTGCCCGGCGGGGTGGCCAGTTCCGCATTCGACCGCGAGGGCGTGCCCCACCGTCCGCTGACCATCGTCAAAGATGGCACGCTCCAGAGCTACATGTACGACACCCGCACCGCCCGCCGCGGCGGGACGCGGAGCACCGGCCACGCCGTCGGCGGGGCGCGCTCCGTACCCGCGATCGGTCCTACCAACCTGACCTTCGCGCCCGGGAACGTCGGCAAGGACGAGATCATCGCCGGCGTCGACCGGGGGATCCTGGTGACTCGCCTGTCGGGCGGCCCGGACCCGGTCTCCGGCGACCTCTCCGGAGTGGTCAAGGGCGGCTTCCTGATCAGGAAGGGGGAGATCGCCCAGCCGCTGACCGGCACGGTGATCCAGGCCAACAGCTACGAGCTGCTCAAGAAGGTCACCGCGGTCAGCCGCGAGACCGAGACCATCTACAGCTTCAGGATGCCCTACGTGCGGGTGGAGGACGTGTCGGTGACGAGCGGGTGAACGGCAGGCTGGAGACTGGAGGCCGTAGGCTGTAGGAACAACAAGAGCTTGCTGCCCGCCGACCTCCAGCCTCCGGTCTCCAGCCTACAGTCTACAGTCTGGCCTTCCCCCTCAGTCGTTCCGCCCGCTCGCCGAGCGTCCGGCGGTAGCGCTCCACGGTGAGCGACGGCAGGGCCTTCTCGAGCACCGTGGCCGCCTCCTCCCGCCGCCCGGCGCGCTCCAGGGCATCGGCGAGCAGGGTTAGCAGGTCGGCGCGGCCCTCCTCGATGAGCCCGGTATCGGTGGCGCGCGCGGCCGCGTCGCGGGCCAGGGCCCGCCGGGTGACCTCGGCCGACCGGTCGTAGTCGCCCTTCCTGAAGAGCAGCACGGCCAGGTAGCCGAGCGTCTCGAGGTTGTCCGGCCGGGCCCGGAGCTGCTCCTCGGCCAGCCTGACGGCCTCCGGCAGGTCGCCCCGCGCCGCGGCGGCCCGCGCCCGGTCGAGCTGGGCGGGCTCCGCGCCGGGCTGCGGCGGGGAGTCGTCGCCGTACACGGCTTCGCCGAACCAGTTGCCCAGGACGCTCACACCGTAGAAGGCGATGCAGACGGCGGGCAGCCCCAGCACGATGATCACGAAGAGGATGACGTAGGACATTCCTCCTCCGGTGATCCGGAAGACCGCCGGACTGCTCAGGGCCAAGAGCAGCCCCGCGGCCAGGAGCATCCGCCAGGCGTTCCGGGGCTTCTCGAGCTCGAAGGTGGGCCGGCCGGACTCCTTGCGGGCGGCGACTATCCCCAGGAAGAGGGCCAGCGCGCAGAAGAGCCCCAGGAACACGTAGGAGACGGTGACAACCATCGTTCGGCCTCCGCTGGCGGGGAGTATAAGCCGGCCCCGCCCGTCGGACAAGTCTGCGCGCTTCCGCGGGGCCTGCGGCTGAGTGCTCCAATTCAGGAATCTGTGCGGGGTTGGTTGCGCCCGGCGGGCCGAGATCAAGGAAGGCCGACGAGCCGTATCCGAGAGTGATACGGCGAGGAGGCCTGACGCCGAGTTCGGCCCGCCCGGCGCAACCCGCAGGGCCGGGCAGCCGGGGTGCGGCGCTGCGTTGCTCGTCGTCGCCGTGTCCTCTCGAACACGGCTTCCTCCTCGCGCCTTGCGCGGCACCCCGGCTGCCTCGGCCAACCCCGCACGGATTTCTGAATTGGAGCACTAAGGCCCGTAGTACTCCGCCGGCCGAAGTTCCGCGTAAGCGCCGGTGGCGAAAAGGGCCTTGCGGACCTCCAGGCACAGGTCGCACTTGCCGGCGTAGCCGCGTTCGGGGGACCGCCAACCGTGCCGCTCTCGGGCCAGCTCGACCAGTGTCCAGGGGCCCGAGCCGGCCAGGGCCGAGGCGATCGGGTGGGTCTCCGGCCCGATCTGCGGATGGAGATCGTCGAGCCCGGCCACCGCGATGCCCGCGCAGCCGGTGAAGAGGTTGCCGTGCAGGTCGATGTGGAAGTGGGTGGTGCGCGCGAGCTCATGGGCGCAGGGCTCTCCGCGGAAGTCCTCCGCCGGGCAGAGCTCGAAGCCCGCTCGGAGCGCCTCGACCGCCCGGCCGCCGAGGTGCAGCGGGAAGAGCTCCAGCGCCGCGGAGATGTCCCCGGGCCGGCCGATGAACTCCAGGAACTCCTCGAGCGTGTGCCGGCCGTCGCCGGGCATGCGCCCCAGCGTCCGGTAGAGGTGCGGCAGGTAGACGAAGGCCCCCTCGGCGCCGAGCACCTCGCGGGCGGCCTCAACGCAGTTCCGGGTGTTCCGAAAGGGGATGAACTCGCTGTGGTACATAGAGGCGCTGATGAGGACGCATGAGAGTCCCGCCTCGCGCAGCTGCTCCATCCCGGCGCGCGCCGCCGCCGGAGTCGTGCACCACTGAGCGTTGGTCTCCAGATAGGAGAGCGCCACGCCCGTCCGGCGGGCCAGGCGGACCACGTCGAGGAGCAGTTCGAAGCGCAGCGTGGCCTCGCCACCGGCCAGGTGCAGCGAGTCGAAGGCCGGCTCCCGGGCGAGCGCCGCGAAGGCCCGCTCAGCCGTTTCCAGGGAGATCCAGTCGTCCGGGCGCCGCGGCGAGCAGCGGTAGATGCAGTGCCGGCACTCGTTGGTGCAGCGGTAGGTCAGCATCAGCCCGCCGGAGACGAGCGGAGGGACCGCGAAGCCTTGCGTTCGACCGGGGCTCACCGGCGTCCCTCGAAAAGAGCGGGGCGGCCTTCGGGCCGCCCCGTTTCGGTCTCCGTGAGCGTCACAGCGCGCCTATTTCCCCTTGCGCTCCAGAATCTTCCTGGTCAGGATCGGCAGAACCTCCTTGAGGTCGCCGACGATGCCGTAGGTGGCCACCTTGAAGATGGGCGCGTCCGGGTCGCGGTTGATGGCCACGATGGTGTCGGACGACTGCATGCCCACCAGGTGCTGCACCGCGCCGGAGATGCCGCAAGCCACGTAAAGCTTGGGGCATACGGTCTTGCCGGTCTGGCCGACCTGGTGGCTGTAGGGCTTCCAGCCGGCGTCGACCGCCGCGCGCGAGGAGCCCACCGCGCCGCCCAGGGCCTTGGCCAGGTCCTCGACCAGCTTGAAGTTCTCGGGCCCGCCCAGGCCGCGGCCGCCGGACACGATGATGTCGGCCTCGGCGATGTTGACGGTCTCCTCGATCTCGGCGGCGAAGTCCAGGATCTTGGAGCGGCTCAGCAGCCGCGCCTTGTCGGGCGCGACCTTCTCAAGCGTCCCGCCCCGGCCCGTGCCGGCGGCCGGCGGCTTCATGACCCGCGGCCGGACCGTGGACATCTGCGGCCGGTGGTTGGGGCACAGGATGGTCGCCATGATGTTGCCGCCGAAGGCCGGGCGGGTCTGCATGAGCAGGCCTTCGGGGTTGATGGCCAGTCCGGTGCAGTCGGCGGTGAGGCCGGTGTGGACCTCGACGGCCACGCGGGAGAGGAAGCTGCGGCCCGCGCAGGTGGCGCCGGCCAGCATGATCTCGGGCTTCTTGGCGCGGATGAGGTCGGCGCAGATCTTGCCGTAGACCTCGGCCTCGAAGACGGCCAGCTCCGGCGCCTCGACGTAGTAGACCTTGTCGACCGGGTAGTCGGCCAGCAGCTTCTTGCAGGCACCCTCCATCTTGTCGCCGAGGACCAGGACGCAGAGGGGCTCCTTGCGGGCGTCGGCGAGCTTCCGGCCCTCGCCGACGAGCTCCAGCACCACCCTCTGGATGTGGCCGTCGCGCTGCTCGCCGAAGACCCAGACGCCCTTGTAGGCGTCGAGCCCGGCGGCCGCGGGGGCCTTGTCCTCCTCGACGACTATCGCCTCGAAGGGGCAGGCGTCCTTGCAGGTGCCGCACCAGTTGCAGCTGTCCTTGAACTTGGCGAGCGTCCCGGCGATTTCGATGCCGTCGTAGGGGCAGGCGTCGACGCACTGCCCGCAGCCGCCGCACTTGTCGGAGATGATCTTGAGCTTAGGCATGTCAGGTTCCTACACGACGCCGTTCTTGGCCAGGACCGCGACGAGCTTGTCGGCGCACTGGTCCGCCTCGCCCTTGAAGACCTCGCCGCCGGCCCGCGGGGGCGGCGCGAAGATCTTCATGACCCGCGTCGGGCTGCCGTCCAGGCCGAGCTTCCCGGGCTGGAGGTCGAGGTCCGCGGCGGTGAGCTTCTTGAGCTCGTACTTCTTGGCGCGCATCTTGCCCTTGAGGGAGGGCAGCCGCGGCTCGTTGATCTCCTTGACCACGGTGATCAGCCCGGGCAGCGGCATCTCCATGGTCTCGACGCCCTCCTCGAGGAGGCGTTCGATGATCATGGACTTCTCCCCGACCTCGCGGATCTTGCGGGCGTAGGTGGCCTGGGGCAGGTCCAGGTGCACGGCGATGCCCGGCCCGACCTGGGCGGTGTCGCCGTCTATGGCCTGCTTGCCGCAGATGATCAGGTCGAAGCCGATCTTGCGGATCGCGGCGGCCAGGGTCAGGCTGGTGGCCCAGGTGTCGCTGCCGGCGAAGGCCCGGTCGGAGACGAGGTAGGCCTCGTCGGCGCCGACCGAGATGCAGTCGCGCAGCGCCTGCTCGGCCTGGGGCGGCCCCATGGTCACCACCGTGCAAGTGCCGCCGTGCTTCTCCTTGAGGCGCACGCCCTCCTCGACCGCGTAGCTGTCGAAGGGGTTGACGATGGAGACCACGCCCTCGCGGATCAGGGTGCCCTTGACCGGGTCCATGCGGACCTCGGTGGTGTCGGGCACCTGCTTGATGCAGACTACGATGCGCAATGCCATGCTCGGTGCTCCCTTAGTCGTCCTTCCCCGAAACCGCTTCCTTCATCAGCGCCTTGGCGATCTCGTCGCGCTGAATCTGATTGGTCCCTTCGTAGATCTGGGTGATCTTCGCGTCGCGCATGTACTTCTCGATGGGGTACTCGCGCATGTAGCCGTAGCCGCCGTAGACCTGCACGGCGTCGGTGGCCACCTGCATGGCCGTGTCCGAGGCGAAGCACTTGGCCATGGCCGAGTACTTGGTGGGCCGGCCCTCGCCCTTGTCAACGGTCCGGGCGGTGGCGTAGGTCAGGGCGCGGGCGGCCTCGACCTTCATGGCCATGTCGGCCAGGAGGAACCCGAGCCCCTGGTTGGCCATCACCGGCTTGCCGAACTGCTTGCGGGTGCAGGCGTACTTGACGGCCAGGTCGAGCGCCCCGGCGGCGATGCCCACGGCCTGGGCGGCGACGCCCGGGCGCGAGGCGTTGAAGGTGTCCATGGCGATCATGAAGCCGCGGCCGGGCTTGCCCAGCATGTTGGCCGCCGGCACGCGGCAGTCCTGGAAGACGAGCTCGCGCGTGGAGGAGGCGCGGATGCCCATCTTGTCCTCCTTCTTGCCGAAGGTGAAGCCGGGCGTGCCCTTCTCGACGATGAAGGCCGAGGCGCCGCGGGCGCCCTTGGTCTTGTCGGTCATGGCGAAGACCGTGTAGGTCTCGGCGACCTCGCCGTTGGATATCCACTGCTTGGTGCCGTTGAGGATGTAGCTGTCGCCGTCCTTCTTGGCGACGGTCTCGATGGCCGAGGCGTCGCTTCCGGCGTTGGCCTCGGTGATGGCGAAGGCGGCGATCTTCTTGCCGCTGGCGATGTCCGGAAGGTACTTCTTCTTCTGCTCGTCGCTGCCGTGGAGGATGATCGGGATGGTGCCCAGCCCGGTGGCCGCGAAGGAGAGCGAAATGCCCGCGCAGGCCTTGGAGAGTTCCTCGACCACGATGCACATGTTCATGATCGGGGTCTTGCCGCCGGCGCCGCCGTACTCGTCGGGGATGTACACGCCGCACAGGTCGCTGGCGGCGATCTCCTTGAAGACCTCCCAGGGGAAGGTGTTCTTCTCGTCGTACTCGGCGGCCACGGGCCGGATCTTCTTGTCGGCCAGTTCCCTGGCGACGTCGCGCATCATCAGCTGTTCTTCGGTCAGGCCGTAGTCAAGCTCCATCGCTCTCTCCCGTCCTAAAGGACTAGCAGGGGGCGTCCGGAGCAGCCTCCGGACGGGGCGCTATCTTAGTGACGTAGGCGGGAAATGCAACTGAAACGGGTGGGGGGGCTTTGGGCTTTGGGCTTTCGGCTTTCGGCTTTGGGCTTTGGGAGCGGCAGTAGTGCTCAGAGCCCAAAGTCCAAGGCCCAAAGCCCGCTTGGCTTCAGCCCGCCGCCTCCGCCCGCATGATGTCCCCGCCCGGGTCGCCGGCGGCCACCCGGTGGCCCGGCGGCACTACCAGGAACTCGCTGGCCGGCCAGTCGCCGGACACGAGCCTCTCGATGAGCGCCAGGCTGCCGTCGGTCCGCTCGAAGGTCCAGCCGCGCTCGGCGGCCTTGGCCCGGGCGGCCCGCTCGGCATCGGCGCCCACCGCGAACGGCGGGGCGATGTAGAGCATCCGGGTGTAGTGCTTGAGCCCCCCGGTGAGCTGTTCCATGATGAAGTCGGCGTTCTCCTCGCCGTACTCGGCGACGAGATCCTCGCGGGACTTCCCCCAACCGAGCTTGTCCTTGATGTTGGGCACGCCGGCCGGCGAGGCCAGGTTGGTGTGGTCGCGCTCCAGCCAGCCCGGGCTGAGGAAGTAGGTGCCGGGGGACTGCCCGAAGACCTCGTCGTAGCGCGCGCGTGAGCCGAGCAGCAGGGTGATGCAGTCGTGAGCCCGGGGGACGACCAGCGGGACGCTCCGGGCGGCCAGGCCCACGATGCCGTTGTTGCAGAGCGCGTAGGCCAGCCCCACCGCGTCGTAGAGCTCCGGGTCGGCGGCGTCCACCTTCTTCTGGAGCGCGTCGGCCATCCCCGGCTTCTCGACGTCGTGCAGGCCCTGGGTGACCAGCTCCACGTCCACGATCCGCGGGCTGCGGGCGGCGGCATGGTGCACCTCGCGGGCCAGGACTTCGCAGGTCAGGATCAGCAGTCTCTTCTGCTCGGACACGGTCAGGTCACTCCCGGGGCGAAGCCCCGCTTGGGGTAGGCCGCGATCACCTGAAGCACCTCGCGCACGAAGGCGCACTCGCAGCGGGCCGGGCAGGGCCTGAGCTCATCACGGTGCAGGCAGTGTCCGGGGCAGTCGGCCTGCCCGGTGCGGCGCTCCTGATACACCGGCCCGGCGTAGAGGTCGACACAGGACTCCGCCTTCAGCGCCAGGGTGGTGCCGCAGGAATGGGCAAACAGGAAGAGACCCGCGCCCAGGTCGTCGAAAGCACACTGGTAGCCGACCAGTCGCAGCCCAGGATCGGCCAGGAAGCCGTCCCGGTCCGCCCAGATGTGTCGGCAGTTTCCGCAGGTCTTGAAGCTCACGGCCGCTTCGTCGCCGTAATCCGCAAGACGGACTGGAGTATCTCCCGGACGAAGGCCGAGGCGCACTGGGCCGGGCAGGAGTCCAGGTTCTTGGGGTCGAAGCACTTGCGGGGGCACTTGGCCGACGGCGCCCAGTTCACCTTGTGGACCGGACCGGAGTACAGGTCGGCGAAGTGCCGCACGGGAATGGCGATGGTCGTGCCGCAGCCGGCGACCTTGTGGTCGAAGACCAGCGCGCTGCCACGGGGGTTGTCGGTGTCCACCTGGCAGCCGGAGAGCGCCACCGCCGGATCGGCCAGGAAGGCTTCCCGGCCGGGCCAGCGACAGTCGCACTGCGGGCACTTGCGGAAAGGCATGACGGCATGATAGTCCACCCCGGATCGGAATCAAGCCGCCACCGGCCTGGCATTCGGCATCCGGACCGTGTAACATGGGCGGTGTGCCGCTTGGCCTTTCCACCGACGGCCCGGAGAATCGGATTGGATTCCGCTCTTAAGACAGCCAACGCGGTGGACCGCGCCAGGCCGGCCACGGCGGACTGGGTGCGCCTGCCGCCCGGCGCGCGCGTCGAGCAGCTGCGCGGGTTGCGCCTGGCTGCGGTCGACCGGCTGGAACCGCTCCTGGCGGCGGTGCAGGCTGACACCGGCAAGGTCCGCGCCGAAGCGCTCATGACCGACATACTCCCGGCCCTGGAACAGATGCTCTGCTACGAGCGCACCGCGGAGCAGGTCCTGGCCCCGCGGCGGCGTCCCGGATCGCTGCTCTTCCCGGGCGCCGGAGCTTCCGTGCAGTACCGGCCGTTCGGCGTCGTCCTGGTGATAGCCCCCTGGAACAATCCGCTGCAGCTCTCGCTGCTGCCGGCGGCCACCGCGCTCTTGGCTGGCAATGCCGTGGTCGTCAAACCGTCCGAGCGCACGCCGACGGTGGCCGCAGAACTGCGCGCGCTTTTCACTGCCGCGGGCCTGGCCGAGCCGCTCGTCCAGGTCATCGAAGGCGGGCCGGATGTGGCCGCCGGGCTGGTCCGGGCGCGGCCCGACCTGGTCTTCTTCACGGGCGGAGCCGCCGGGGGCCGGGCCGTGCTCCGCCTGGCTGCCGAGCAGTGCATCCCAACCATCATGGAACTCGGCGGCAAGGACCCCATGCTGGTCTTTGCCGACGCCGACCTGGAGCGCGCCGCCGCAGGCGCGGTCTACGGGGCCTTCGCCCACGACGGGCAGCACTGCATCTCGGTCGAGCGCCTGCTGGTCGAGCGGCCGGTCTGCGCGGAGTTCGCCCGCGCGGTCGCCGCCGGCGCCGCGGGGCTCTCGCGCGGCCGGGACATCGCCGCGGAGCTCAGACCCGAGGCCGAGGTCCGGGCCCTCGGGCGGATCGCCGAGGCCCTGGCCGGCGGCGCGCGGCTGCTCACTCCCGCGCCCGGGGGGCGGCCGCAGCTGCCGGCGGTGCTGGTCGACGTGCCGCTCGACTCGGCGCTCATGCGCGAGGAGACCTTCGGCCCGGTCCTCCCGGTGGCCGCCTTCGACGGCGAGGACGAGGCCGTGCGCCTGGCCAACTCGTGCAGCCTGGGCCTGGGCGCCAGCGTCTGGACCTCCGACCAGGTCCGGGCCCGGCGCGTGGCCGACCGGCTCGAGTGCGGCGCGGTCTGCATCAACAACGTGCTGGTCAACGCCGGCCACCCGGCGCTGCCCTTCGGCGGCGTCAAGGGCAGTGGCTTCGGCCGCTACCACGGGCCGGAGGGGCTGCTGGCCTTCGTCCAGCCCCAGGCGGTCTGCGAACAGACCGGCCGCGCGGGACGCGAGCTGAACTGGTTCCCCTACGGGCCGGACCTGGAGGGAATAACCACGGACCTCATCCGATTGCGCTATGGCAGGAGTCCGGGGCTGCTGGCGCGGCTGTCCGACTGGCTGTCGCTGGGCCGGCGCCGCTCGGCCCGGATGCGTGAACTGGCCCGCGCGCGCGCCTTCGGGGTGCCCCCCGTGAATTCGGGGCAGGATGGAGACTCCCAATGACTCAGCCGCCCGGCAGGAAGGCGATCGTCATCGGCGCGGGCCTGGGCGGCATCGGCGCATCGGTGTCCCTGGCCGCCGCCGGCTGGGACGTGGAGGTCTTCGAGAAGAACGCGCACGCTGGCGGCAAGCTCAACCTCCTCCAGCGCGAGGGCTTCTCCTTCGACCTGGGGCCCTCGATCCTGACCATGCCCCAGGTCTTCGAACGGCTCTGCGCGCGCGCCGGGAAGCGCCTGGCCGACTACGTCGAGATCCAGACGGTCACTCCCCACTGGCGGAACTTCTTCGAGGACGGGACCGTCATCGACCTCCACCCCTCCGCCGCGGAGACCGTCGCCCACAGCCCGTCGCTCGGCCCGCAGGACCGGACCGACCTCGAGTCCTTCCTGGCCTACTCCCGGCGGCTCTACGAGAAGTCCACGCCGGGCTACTTCGACCTGGGACTGGACACGGTCCGGGAGATGGTCCGGCACCAGGGGGTGATCTCGGCGCTGCTGGACTTCGACCTGTTCTCGACCATGGACGCCGGTGTCGGCCGCCGGGTGAAGAACCAGCACCTCCGCGAGGTGCTCGACTACTTCGTGAAGTACGTGGGCTCCTCGCCCTTCCACGCGCCGGGCGTGCTCAACCTGATGGCCCACGTGCAGAGCGAGTTCGGCCTGTGGTACGTGAAGGGCGGGCTCTACAACCTGGCCCTGGGGCTGGCCCGGCTGATGGTCGACGCCGGTGCCAAGCTGCACACCGGTGCCGAAGTGGTCGAGATCCTCCGGGACGGCGGCCGGGCCGCGGGCGTGCGCCTGGCCGACGGTTCGGAGCGGCGAGCCGACGTGGTGGTCAGCAACATGGAGGTGATCCCCGCCCACCGCCGGCTGCTCGGCGAGGGTGAGGCCGAACTCCGGCGCTTCGACCGCTTCGAGCCGGCCTGCTCGGGGCTGGTGCTCCACCTGGGCACCGACCGCATCTACCCGCAGCTGGCCCACCACAACTTCCTCTACTCGAAGAACCCGCGCGAGCACTTCGAGACCGTCTTCCGCAAGCGGCAGCTGCCCGGGGATCCGACCATCTACCTGGTCGCGCCGACCCGCAGCGACCCGAGCCAGGCGCCGCCGGGCTGCGACAACCTCAAGATCCTGCCGCACATCCCCTACATCCAGGATCCGCCCTTCGGCCCGGAGGACTACGGGCGGCTCCGCGAGCGGGTCCTCGACAAGCTCGAGCGCATGGGCCTGACCGACCTGCGCCGGCACGTGATCTTCGAGCACATGTGGACGCCGGATGACATCCAGAAGCTCTACTACTCGAACTGCGGCGCGATCTACGGGGTGGTCTCCGACCGCCGGAAGAACCAGGGCTTCAAGGCTCCCAAAAAGAGCGACCGCTGGGAGGGGCTCTGGTTCGTCGGCGGCAGCGTCAATCCCGGCGGGGGCATGCCCATGGCGCTGCTCTCCGGGCAGATGGTGGCCGACCGGATTCTAGGACAGAAGGGGAACGCCAAACCATGAGCTCCAAGCACGTGGTCATCGTCGGCGCCGGCCCGGGCGGGCTGACCAGCGCCATGCTCCTGGCCCATCGCGGCTGCAGGGTCACGGTCTTCGAGAAGGAGCCGGTCGTCGGCGGGCGCAACGCGGCCATCACCGAGGCGGGCTACACCTGGGACACCGGCCCGACCTTCCTGATGATGAGCTACATCCTCAAGGAGATGTTCCAGGAGACCGGCCGGAAGGTCGAGGACTACCTGCACTTCACCGCCCTGGACCCGCTCTACCGGCTGGTCCTGGGGGACATGGACTTCCGCCCTTCTCCGGATGCGGCCAAGATGCGCGCGAGGATCGCCGAGGCCTTTCCGGGCAACGAGACCGGACTGGACCGTTTCCTGACAAAGGAGAGGACCCGCTACGAGAGGCTCTTCCCCTGCCTGCAGAAGGACTACTCGAGCCTCCGGGCCTTCCTGGATCCCATCTTCCTCAAGGCCGCCCCGCAGCTCGGGCTGGGGCGTTCGCTCTTCGACAACCTGGGGCGCTACTTCGCCCCCGACCGGCTCAAGCTCTGCTTCACCTTCCAGGCCAAGTACCTGGGCATGTCGCCCTGGCAGTGCCCGGCGCTCTTCACCATGCTGTCGTTCATCGAGCACGCCTTCGGCATCCTCCACGTCCGCGGCGGACTGAACAAGATCTCCGAGGCCATGGCCAAGGTGGCCCGCGAGGAGGGCGCCGAGATCCACCTGGGCGCGCCGGTCCGGAAGCTCCTGCTGGAGGGGCGCCGCGTTGTCGGGGTGGAGATGGAGAGCGGCGGTAAGGTCGCGGCCGACGCGGTCTTCGTCAACGCCGACTTCGGCCACGCCATGAAGACTCTCGTTCCCCCCGGCGTGCTCCGCAAGTACGCCCCGGAGCGGCTCGGACGCCTAAAGGTCTCCTGCTCGACCTTCATGCTCTATCTGGGCGTGAAGAAGCGCTATGACCATCTGCCGCACCACAGCATTCTGTTCGCCGACGACTACCGCCGGAACATCACCGAGGTGGCGGACAGGCTCGTCCTCTCCGCCGACCCGTCCATCTACGTCCAGAACGCCAGCCCCACCGATCCGACGCTGGCGCCCGAGGGCTGTTCGACCATCTACATCCTGGTGCCGGTGCCCAACAACCGCGGCCGGATCGACTGGGCGCGCGAGGGCGACGCCTTCCGGGACAGGGTCCTGGAGCTGGCCGAGCGCCGCGGCGGCTACGCCGGGCTGCGTGAGAGCATCGCCGTGGAGAGGCGCACCACCCCGGCCGACTGGGAGAACAGCCACGGGGTCTTCGAGGGCGCCACCTTCAACCTGGCCCACAACTTCGGGCAGCTGCTCTACTTCCGGCCGCACAACCGCTTCCAGGAGCTGGAGAACTGCTGGCTGGTCGGCGGCGGCACCCACCCGGGCAGCGGGCTGCCGACCATCTACGAGTCCGCCCGTATCTCGGCCAACAGCTTCTGCCGGGCCTTCGGCCTGGGCTACAGCGTGCCCTCCAGCGTGGGCAACAAGGAGCTGGTCAGGCCGGAGCCGCCCGTCTGATGCTTCCCGGCCAGCGCATCCGGCTGGCGCTGGTCCTCGCCTTGGCTGGCGCCGCGGCCTGTTCCGAAAAGACCGATAGGGGGAGAAAGCCCTTGACCGCATCCGCCCGCACCGACCAGTCAGCCCGAGTCGCCGTCGGCGCCATCCGCTGGGACGCCTGGCATGGGGACAAGGGCACTCCCGGCAAGGCCGTGGAGAAATCGCTGGGGCCCGCGCACTGGCACTACCGACTGCCGTTCTACGCCAAGGTGGTCGGCCCGGACCGCGTCGAGATCCGCGCCGACAGCCAGGAGGTCATGGACCGGGAGATCGAGGCGGCCGCCGCCGGCGGGCTCGACTACTGGGCCTTCGGGTACTACCATCCGCTGGGCTCGCCGATGTTCTCCTGCCTGCCGCTCTATTTGAAGAGCCGGCTCAAGGCCAAGCTCAACTTCTGCCTGTGGCTGGAGGACATCGGCCCGGTGGAGGACTGGCCGGAGACCGCCAAGGTCCTCGCCGGGCTGCTGCAGGAGCCGACCCATCAAACGGTCGCAGGCGGCCGGCCGCTGGTCTACGTTCACTGCCAGCTCACGGATAAGTTCGGCTCGGTCGAGGCCGCCCGGAACGCGCTCGCGACGCTTCGCGAAACCTCTGCCAAAGCCAAGCTGCCACGTCCCTACTTGGTTCTGATGCATCCCGGTGCCCGGCAGAACCGCGAGCTGCTGGCGGCCGGCGAGTTCGACGCCGTCGGGGCCTATGCCCTGGTCCCCAAGGGCGAGGGCCGGCAGCCGTACGCCGCGCTGGCCGCCGGCGCCGAGCGCCAATGGGATGACTGGGCCAAGGGCGGCCGGAAGGCCGTCCCGCTGGCCATGGCCGGCTGGGACCGCCGCCCGCGCCAGGAGAACCCGGTGCCCTGGGAGTCCGGCGACTGGACCAGGAGCACACTGCACTTCGACCCGCCCAGGCCCGAGGAACTCGGCGCGCACGTCCGGAAGGCCGTCGACTGGGTCAGGGCGCACCCGGACTCCGCCGAGGCCAAGGCCGTCCTCATCTACGCCTGGAACGAGACCGACGAGGGCGGCTGGCTGGTGCCGACGCTCAAGGAGGGCGCGGCGCGGCTGGAGGCCATCGGCAGGGCGCTGGGCAGAGATGACGGTGGTGAATGATGGCTGCCGACATTCCGCAGCTTCAGCGCGCCATCGCGGACGCCGCCAGGCAGGCGTTTGCCGAGATCCGCGCAGCGCACCCCGGAGAGGCCTTCTACGCCTTCGCGCTGTACACGGACGACGACGTCATGACCATCGCGGCGGCAGCCAATTCGGAGGAGGGTCTGCGCCGCAAGCTGGCGGAGCGCGGGGAGACCGACCCGGCGGAGGTGGCACTAATGCGCTGGAACACCGCCGAGTGGGCCTGCGAGGCCGCCGGCGACGAGCACTTCGACGCGCCGTGCGAGCTGCTCCGGAATCTCGCCGGCAACCTCTTCGGCAAAGGCTTCGCCCGCTTCAAGGAGCAGGTCCATCGCGCGATCGTCGGGGCGCTCGGAGATCTCGAGAAGGAAGGGCTCTTCGGCCAGGGCGGCGAGCGCGGCCGGGTCACGGTCTTCGCCTCCATTCCCGGTTCGGACGACGCTCCGGCTCTCGAGAACGAGTCGGCGCGGGCGCTGAACCCCTCCGAGGTCTACGCGCGGTTCGTCCGCCGGCACATGCCGGGCTGAAGGAAGGCCGACGGCTTGCTGCACATTTTCGTCGACGCCGACGCCTGCCCGGTCAAGGAGGAGGTCTACCGGGTCGCCGGGCGCTATGCGCTCAACGTCACGGTGGTGGCCAACTCCTGGATGCGGGTCCCAAGCGACGCGCGGATCGCCTTCGAGCTGGTGAAGGGCTCCTTCGACGCGGCCGACGACTGGATCGCGGGCCACGCCGGGCCCGGCGACATCGTCATCACCGCGGACATCCCGCTGGCCAGCCGCTGCCTGGCCTCCGGCGCGCTGGTCATCGGCCCGACCGGCAAGCCCTTCACCGAGGACAACATCGGCGGGATCGTCGCGACCCGCAACCTGCTCTCCGAGCTCCGCGGCGCCGGCGAGATCACCGGCGGCCCCAAGCCGCTGGCCCCGCAGGACCGCTCGCGCTTCCTCCAGCAGCTGGACGAGGCCATCCAGCGCGTGCGGCGCAGGCGGGGCCCGGGCGGCGCCTGACGGCGGGCCGGCCAGCCCACCCCGAGCCTCCTCGCCCCACCGCCGTATCGCCCTGAAGCGCTGTTTCCGGGGCCTCTACGCCCCCATGAAATCCGGTTGACGGTGGCCGCCCAAGTGCTACAATTCACGCTCGATGGAAACATCCCGGCCGCGAGATTTGTATCCGGCCGGCCACCGGAATCACCGTTAGAGAGGGAGGCAGTTCCATGGCGGCAAAGGTCAAGGTAGGGATCAACGGTTTCGGCAGAATCGGGCGTCTGGTTTTCCGCGTGCTCATGGAGCGCAAGGACCAGTTCGAGGTCGTGGGCATCAACGACCTCTTCGACACCAACAGCATGGCCTACACGCTCAAGTTCGACTCGACCCACGGCCGGTACCCCGGCACGGTCGCGGCCGACGGCGCCAACCTGGTGGTCGATGGCAAGGCCATCCCGGTGACTGCCATCAAGAACCCCCAGGAACTGCCCTGGGCCAAGCTCGGCGTGGACATCGCCGTCGAGTCCACCGGCATCTTCACCAAGAAGGCCGACTGCGAGCTGCACCTCAAGGCCGGCGCCAAGAAGGTGCTGCTGTCCGCCCCGGCCAAGGACCCGATCGACGCCACCATCGTCCTGGGCGTCAATGACGGCGAGCTCAAGGCCGAGCACAAGGTCTTCTCCAACGCCAGCTGCACCACCAACTGCCTGGCGCCGGTGGCCAAGGTGCTCAACGACAGCTTCGGCATCGAGTTCGGCCTGATGACCACCTGCCACGCCTACACCAACGACCAGCGCGTGCTGGACATGGCCCACCCCAAGGAGCTGCGCCGCTCCCGCACCGCGGCCACCAACATCATCCCCACCTCCACCGGCGCCGCCAAGGCCGTCGGCGAGGTCATCCCGGCCCTCAAGGGCAAGCTCCACGGCTTCGCCCTGCGCGTCCCGACCGTGGACGGCTCGGTCGTCGACCTGACCGTCATGGTCAAGAAGGACGTCACCGTCGAGGAAGTCAACGCGGCGATGAAGGCCGCGGCCGAAGGCCCGATGAAGGGCGTCCTGGAGTTCAGCACCGACGAGCTGGTCAGCTCGGACATCATCGGCACCAAGTCCAGTTCGATCTTCGACAGCAAGCTGACCACGGTCATGCAGAAGCGCATGGTCAAGGTCATCTCCTGGTACGACAACGAGTGGGGCTACTCCAACCGCATGGTCGACCTGATGGCCAAGGCGGCCAAGCTGCTCTAAGGGTTCCCGGCCCCGCCGAAGGCACCCTTCGGCGGGGCCTCCCTTTTTCAGCACGGAGCCCGAAACCATGAGCCTGCTGGTCGCGCCGAGCCTGCTCGCCGCGGACGCGTCGCGCCTCGCCGAAGAGGTCGCCCGCGCCGAGGCGGCCGGTGCCGACTTGCTGCACCTGGACATCATGGACAACCACTTCGTGCCCAACCTGACCTTCGGCCCGCACGTCTGCGCGGCGGTCAAGAAGGCGGCCCGGGTGCCGGTGGTCGCCCACCTCATGGTCGAGCGCCCGGAGAGCATGGTCGGGCCGTTCCTGGACGCCGGAGCCGACGTGGTCACCGTGCACGCCGAGGCGCCCGGCGACCCGCTGGGCGCCTTCGAGCGAGTGCTGGCCTCCGGCCGGCGCGCCGGGGTGGCCCTGAACCCGGACACACCGCCGGAGGCCGGCGAGCGCTTCTACCCGCGGGCCGGCCTGGTGCTGGCCATGACCGTCTTCCCGGGCTTCGGCGGGCAGAAGTACATCGCCGCCGCCGCCGAGAAGCTGGCCGTGATCCGCGGGAAGGTCCGGCCCGGCACCTGGCTGGAGGTCGACGGCGGCATCAATGCCGAGACCGCGCGCCACGCCGTCTCGTGCGGCGCCAACTGCCTGGTGGCCGGCACCTACGTTTTCGGAGCCAAGGACGCGGCCGCCGCGATCAAGAGCCTCCGCGTCGCGGAGAGGAGCGAGTGACATGGCCTTCGGCGGACTGAAACGACTGGCACTCCGCAGCAAGAAGATCCTGCCCGACGGGGTCTTCATGAAGTGCGAGGGCTGCGGCGCGATGATCGTCATGAAGGAGACCGAGGAGCGCGGAGGGGTCTGCAAGGAGTGCAACCACCACTTCCGGATCAACGCCCGGCGGCGCATCGAGCTGACCCTCGACCCCGAGTCCTTCCAGGAGTTCTTCTCCGACCTGCGCTCCTCCGACCCGCTGAAGTTCAGCGGCAAGAAGCCCTACGCCGACCGCCTCAAGGACAGCCAGGCGCGCTCGGGACTCCCCGAGGCGGCGGTGACCGGCATCGGCAGGATCGACGGCCGGGAGCTGGCCTTCGGGGTCACCGACTTCTTCTTCATGGGCGGTTCGATGGGCTCGGTGGTCGGCGAGAAACTCACCCGCCTTGCGGAGCTCGCCCTCGAGCGGCGGCTGGCGCTGGTGCTGGTCTGCGGCTCGGGCGGCGGCGCGCGCATGGACGAGGGCATGTACTCGCTGATGCAGATGGCCAAGACCAGCGCGGCCATCGCCAGGATGCGCGACGCCGGACTGCCCTACATCGTGGTGCTGACCAACTCCAGCTACGGCGGGACCATGGCCAGCTGGGCGTCGCTGGGCGATGTGATCCTGGCCGAGCCCCGGGCCATGCTCGGGTTCACCGGCCCGCGGGTCATCAAGGAGACCCTCAAGGTCGAGCTGCCCCCCGGCTTCCAGGAGGCGGAGTTCATGCTCCGCCACGGCCTGATCGACATGATCGTGCCGCGCAGCAAGCTCCGCGAGACCCTCGGCCGCCTGCTGGGATACCTGGCCCCGGCCCCGGCCGCGAAATAGCCGCATGAACCGCGTCGAGGAGATCGCCGCCAAGCGCGCCCTGCTGCGCGAGGCCCTGGCCGCCCAGGGCCTTGACGGCGCCGTCTTCTCCACGCAGGCCATGTTCAGCTGGTACACCGCCGGCGGCGAGAACCGGGTGGTGACCGCTGCGGACGGCGGCGCGGCAACGCTCGTGCTCACCGCCGAGGCCGACTACGCGCTAACCAACAACATCGAGGCCCCGCGCGTGGGCGCCGAGGCGCTGCCCTCGGGCTCGGGCATCAAGGTCCTGGACTGCCCCTGGCACGAGGACGATGAACGCCTCCCCGCCAAGCTGGCCGAGCTGACCGCCGGCCGCAAGCTGGCCGGAGACGCCGGCCAGGCCGGCTGCGTCGCGCTGCCCGAGGCGATCCGGGCGCTGACCTACCGGCTGCTCGAACCCGAGGTCGGGCGCTACGAGGAGCTCGGCCGGGAGGCCAGCTACGCCATGGAGGGCGCCTGCCGCCGCGCCGAGCCGGGCATGACCGAGGAGGAGGTTGCCGCGGTCCTGGCCGAGGAGGTCTACGCGCGCGGCTTGGTGCCCACGGTGATCCTGGTGGCCTCCGACGAGCGCATCCAGAAGTACCGCCACCCCCTGCCCACCGAGAAGCGCATCACCGACCTGCTGATGGTCGTGCTCTGCGCCCGGCGCTGGGGCCTGATCGCCAGCCTCACCCGCATGGTCTACTTCGGCCGGAAGCTCCCCGAGGACCTGGCCCGCCGGCACCGCGCGGTCCAGGCGGTGGATTCGGCCTTCATCCTCAACACCCGCGACGGGCGCACCGCCGAGGAGGTCTTCAAGCACGGGCTGGTGTCATACGATGCCAACGGCTTCCGCGACGAGTGGAAGCTCCACCATCAGGGCGGGCCCACCGGCTACCATGGCCGGAGCTACCGCGCCCGGCCCGGCGAGAAGCGCAGGGTGGTCGCCCCCCAGGCCTACGCCTGGAACCCGTCGATCACCGGCACGAAGAGCGAGGACACGGTACTGGCCGTCCCCGGCGGCGCGCCGCCCAAGATGCTCACCCAGCCGGTGGACTGGCCGACCACCCAGGTGGAGTGGGGCGGCCAGTGGATCCCGCGGGCGGATATTCTGCTGCTGTAGGCACGAACAGCCGGCTATCGGCTTTGGGCTTTGGGCTTTGGGCTTTGGGAACAACGATACGAATCGAACCACAGAGTACGACTTCGGTTTCCTGGCTTCCGTTTCTCAGGACCTTGCTCGTTGCTGTCCTATGAGTCCTCTGTGTACTCTGTGGCGAGTCAGCGTTCTGTTGTTTCTGTTCCGATAGCCGAAAGCCGATAGCCGAATGCCGGACGTTAACCCTTGAGCACCGCCAGCGGCCGCATCCGGGCCACGATCCTGGCCAGGTTCGCTCCGGCCACCACCTCGACTACCGCGTCGATGTCCTTGTAGGCCTGGGGCGCCTCCTCGAGGGCGCCGGCGCGGCTCGCCGCCACGAGCTCGATGCCCTTCATCGCATACTCGAAGTCGTGCTCGGAGATGGCCCCTCCCCTGCCCCGCCGCCCGGCGGCCTCGGTGCGGCTCATGACCCGGCCGGCGCCGTGGTTGACGCTCCAGAGCGTCTCGGCGCCGCTCTCGACGCCGGCGAGCAGGTAGCTGGCCGTGCCCATCGAGCCAGGGATGAGCACCGGCTGGCCGGTCGCGGCGAAGCGCCCGCCGAGACGTGAGCCGGGGAAGGCGCGGGTGGCCCCCTTGCGGTGCACCCAGAGGCGCCGGCCGCC
>JAKLDR010000170.1 GCA_022703445.1 Planctomycetota bacterium
GGGCGCGGCCTTGGCGGGTCCGCCGAGGTCTTCGACCAGCTTCAGCCCAAGAGCGGGGTCCAGATACTCATTCTTGCGGGTCTTCAGCACCGCCTGGCGCACCTGCCACACCGGCACCACCACCGCGCCGACGAACCAGGCCAAGCCGAGGGCCAGGAGAATGGCTCCCGTCCACGCCGCCATCGGCCGCCAGGTGCGGAGGGGCTTGCTGGCGGGCTCGCTCACTGCTTGGCCTCCTCATCCCTGATCTTCTTCAGCGCCTCGGCGGCGGCGGTGCGAACCCACGAGTCCTCATCGGCTAGTAGCGGCTCTAGCGAGGCCGTCTCGGCGGCCCGAGGGCCCAGGCGCTCCAGCGCCATGAGCGCGAGCAACTGTGTCCTCTTCTGGCCGTCCCGTAGCATTGGGACAAGTTCCGCGGCTCCCGGTTGGCCGCAGTGACCGAGCAGCAGGATTGCCCAATCCTTGTTGCGAAGATCATCCGGCTGGGCACCTCGCTCGGTGAACCAGTCGGGGGCATGCCGGAAGATACGCAGCCGGCGCACGGCATTCCGGGCACCGCCGAGATGTTCAATGGCCTCAAGTTGATCCTGCTTGGCGGACTTCACCATCCGCGGAAATTCGATGGCGGCGCGGTTAGACGCCACGCAGCGGCGGATAACGGTTCGCGTCTCAAACACCGGCACCACCACCGCGCCGACGAACCAGGCCAGTCCGAGGGCCAGGAGGATGCCCCCCGTCCACGCCGCCATCGGCCGCCAGGTGCGGAGGGGCGGGCTGGGAGGGGCGGCGAGCTCGGTCACTTCGGCGTCTCTGCTACGCGGATCGAGCAGAGCGCTGCCTCTGCCATTGTTCTGACCCCTTCATCCTCGTCCTGCTTCAGTTGCTCTAGGACATCCACGGTCGCCCTGTCGTTCGAGGGGCACAACAGGCCCATCTCGGCCGCCGCGATGCGACGCACAGCCCGGTCTCGGGAGCGTGCTGCCTCGCGTAATGCCGCAAGCACCCGAGAGTCGCAGTGTCCCAAAACTACCACTGCCATATTCTTGTGTGGGGCGAGACCGCTTGGCAGCCTGAGATAGAAGCGTAGCTTGCCGACGGCCCGGTCTTGCCCGCCAAGACGCGCGAGGGCACGGTCGGCCGCCTCGGTTTCTCCAGAAAACACTTGGGCGGCACGGTAATCAGTCAGCGGCTCCCCGGTTGCCTGAAAGGAGACGGCATGCGAGTGTGCGCCGTCCCACATCTCCTCCAGAACCGGACGCACCTGCCACACAGGCACGACCACCGCCGCGACGAACCAGACGAGGCCAAGGGCCAGGAGGATGCCGGCGGTCCAGAAGACCATCGGGCGCCAGGTGCGGAGGGGCTTGGTGGGCTGCTCAGTCACTTCCGGCATGGCATCCTAAGTCCCCATGGATGGCCCGGTTATTTTCCCGAAGGCCGTCGGTGCACAGGCCATTGTGTCCTCCACACTCATTCTCTCCGCCCCTCGGCGGGGTGCAAGGCGGCTGGGCAGCCCTGGCCACAGGCCGGCCTACCCCGATGCCCCCTGTCACCCATCCGTCTGACATATGTGATCCTTCCCGTAATTCCTAACCAGAGTTGATGGTAAATAGGTAGAGGAAATCGCTCCTCCGCAGAGGTGGGGGGACCCACCAGGAGGAGTGAGGGATGTTAGGTGAAACGGTAAATGGATCGGCAGTAGGTGTTGGAGGGGTGCCCGGCCAAGGGCCGGGGGTAGCGGATAATCCGAAGGCAGAGGAAGCTGTTGTGAGTGAGCCCGCCCCCATGGGGGCGGCGCGAAATTTATCGGACGAGGCGATAAGCGAAGACGGCGGGGGCGAAGAAGGGACAAGGGCGGAGCGGATAAGGGGCCCGCGTCTGGTATCGGGGCTTGGCAAAGGGGCGACGCGGTGTTACAGCCAGCCCGAGCCCGCGAAGAACGCCAGTGCTGAGCAGCGGCTGCTGCTCTTGGACACCTGGAAGCGGAGCGGGCTGCCCGTCGATGACTTCGTGGCCATGTTGGGCGGGGCGGTACCGCTACGTCCTGGTGGTCCGCGACCTGGCCTCCGGCAGGCTGCTCATGGCCCTGCCCACCAGGAGCAAGTCCGCCAGGACCGCGGCTGCTGCCCTGGAGAGCCTCTTCAAGCAGCACGGAGCGCCGTTGGTCATCAAGGCCGACAACAGCTTCTACGCCAGCGTGCTCATCGCCAAGGATGGAGAAGGTTCAACTTCTCCTCCTCGCGCAGAATTCATCCCTCCCTGCCGAGGAGGCGGGAAAGTAGCCCGGATCCCCAGACATTTCGGGTAAGTTGTCTGTGCTGCGGAGTGATGCTTTTCGCAGAAAGCGTCACTCTAAAGGCAAGGATATAGCTCAAACAAAGCTATCGATATAGCTCAGGCCGGCTGCTACTCCGAGTCGTCCTCGTCGACCAATGAGCGGCTCTGATTTTGAATCTCGAGGACGCGATCTGCCCAGCGTCCCGGAAACCCGGGGCCTTCTACTGCTAGTCGACACCGATGCCTATCGAGGCATCATGGGCCTGAGCCCATCTCAAGGGCCACTTGCTGCATCAACATTGGTGTCTTCGTCAACGCCTGTGCTCTGTTCGCTGCTCTCCTCCTCCTGGGCGGGGAATGGACCCGTTTCGGGATGCCAGCCCCACGCGCCAACCGCGGCAGCATGGTCCGCACGTAGGACGCCAAGAGCGGCCGCCCGGCCCGAGTGCAGAAGAGCGGTGCGCCGCGAGCGGCATCAATGCCGAGATGTGCTCGAATACCCAGCCACCGCGCCACCACGGCAAAGGCGCCGGCGTCCATACCGACCGTCCGGTCCCTCTTGCCCTTGCCCACCAGAACGCGCACGGTGCCGGCCTCGCTGTCCAGATCCTTGGGTCTGAGCGCCAGCGCCTCCGAGATCCGCAGGCCGGCGCGGTAGAGCACCGCTATGAGCGCCCGGTTTCGCAGGCCAGTGGGCGTCCGCGCCGAGCACTGCTCGAGCAGGGCGTGGACCTCATCGTCCGTCAGGACCTCAGGCGGGTACTTTTTGTTCTTGTTGGGCGGCGTCCTATGCATGCGAATGGCCTCCGCGTCTTGAGCGGGGCACTAGGCGCCGTTCTGATAGCCGCGATTGGGCACCGGACTCTGTGCGCGCGATGGGAAAATAGGACTATTGGGAACAGTCGTGCATTTGTTCGCGCGCAAGCAGATCTCTACAAGTTCAGCGGCAATGATTCAAACGGCCTCCGAAGATACGCTGTCCAGATCTGGGGGATGGGGCATTTCGTTGAGTCTGACCAAAGCGGGGGCCCTCGCTTCGTGTGCCCTATCCCTGGATCTTATGACCCTGTTCCCCGAGTCACGCCACCAGGGTTTTCCAAGGACGGCTATTCCTTCAGAGAGATGGCCAGCATCGGCGGCCAAGAGATTGACTGGACGAAGGATTTTGTCTTCTGCGCCAAGCCGACGCGCTATTGGTGGACCGGTCGTCGTGTGTTCATCGTCAAGACCGACGGCGTCGTCTGGGCCAAGGATCTCGGCAAGTCGGACTTCGTCGTTGACTTCCCCGCCGACCCGTCCAAGGAGGGCTGGCAGGTTGCAGAGTGATAGCGGCTCGGTCTCATCCGTCGCCCCGCCCCTCCGCACCTGGCGGCCGATGATCCTGTGGAGCGCCGCGATCCTCGTGGCGCTGGGACTGATCTGGTTCGCCACCGCCGTGGTGGTGATGCCTTATCTGCAGGTACGCGCCGAATTATCGAGGCGGCAGTTGAACAACCTAAGTCCTCACGATTCCATTGACCGGCTCGGCGGCTCGGAGGAAGCCGCCCGGAAGTTGGGCCTCTATCTGCGGATGCCTGACGCCCTGGCGGGGGACAGCGGCTCCGCCCTCGACTTGCTGAAGTATTGTCGCAGGTCGCCCCGCGCTGCGGCCACTATGATTCATCTCGCACGTCACGGAAGCCCCACCATGAGAGCCTCAGCCACACTTTCACTTGTCAACTTGGAAGAAAAGGGGCTGCCGACCATCCTCGATGCACTGGACGATTCTGTTCTCGAAGTCCGCTTGCAGGCCTTGGATGCGCTACGCCTGCTGGCAGGTAACCGAACTGCAGATGTTCCCGTATCCCCGCTGGTCAAGGCTCTGAAGGACCCTGATCCGCAGATCCGGTGGGCAGCGGCCACGGCTCTTGGCGGGCTCGGTCCCAAAGCCCGTTCGGCTGTGCCGCAATTGCTGGAGGCACTCAAGGATCACACCAAGGCCAATGACGCCCACTTCTGCTATCAATTCCTGGGCATGCCGGGCATGAGAATCGGCGATGTGCGCATGGCAGCGGTCAGCGCGCTCGGCGCCGCCGATGCCCCAGAGGCGGTGGGCCCCATTATCGAGGCCCTCTTAGATCCCGACGCCGATATGCGCGCCTGCGCCGCCATGGCTTTCGAGTACGTGAAGGTTGACGCCCCGGATGCGGGCCCCGCTCTTCTGGCCGCGCTTAAGGATGCCAGCCCCAGCGTCCGCTGCTACGCCGCAGTTGCGCTGGGGACCATCCGCCCTCGTCCCGAGAGTGCGGAGGCCGAACTCCGGAAACTGCTCGACGACAGAGAGTCAGGTGTGCAACTCGGAGCGAGACACGCTTTAGACCTGATCCAGGCTGAGAGGGCAGTGCAATGGGCGCGAGGAGACAGCGCTACGTGGCCAAGGCTGAAGCAGGTCTTGGCTGGCGCATCTGGAACACGAAGACCAAACGTCCGTGGGGGGAGCACTACAAGCGTTATCCGGACGAGGTGCTCGCCGAGCTCAATGGCGAGCGCCGCCCGAATGCCATAGCCTCTCGGACGCGCGATCTGCAGGTAGAACGCCGGCCACAAGCTCAACCGCGGAGAGTTCACTAGGCCGGGCTTGCGCCGCGCCGAGGGGCGGGGAGAATGGCGGCAACGATCCGCAATTCAGCCGTGGGGGAGGCTCGGGTCGGAGCATTCAGGGGACCTCGGCTAGGGGAGAAACCGATGCGCTTTGGATTATCTGTATTCTGCACCTGCGTTCTTGCATCCTCTGCTGCGTGGGCGATGTCCGTCTTCCCGACCAGCATCAAGCCTCCGGGGAAGACCTATGACAGCAACGAGGTGCTTTGGCTTGAGGCGGCCGAGGACGTGTTCTATGTTTGCCGGGCCAGTGGGGAGGTTTCCTGTTGGAACCTGGCGGAAGGAAAGAGGCTGTGGGCCGCCACGCTTAAGGACTTCGATCCCGAGGCTAACCGGGTGTTTCTCAAAAGACGCCAGGACGATACTCTCATGGGCAGGATCGGACGATCCAGCGAGGGGGAATCCAAACTGGACTTCTGTACGCTTCCGGACCTGCGTCTCCTGTGGGAGGCTGCGAAAGTCGAGGGCGCTGGTCTTCAAGGCTATGGCTTTAGCAAGGACGGTGCCTTCTTCTTTTGCGGTTCATTCCGGATCGACAAGCTGTACGCCCTGGATCTTAAGACCAAGCGGATAGCTCACAGCATCGCGTCGCCTGATGCGCGAACCGGCATCTCGTTCTTTGACGACGGTCGCCGTGCAGCCGTCTTCGGCTTCAATGCATTGGTGTTTTACGACGACAAGGGTAAAGCTGTGGCGCGCATTGGCAACAAGAAGGGTACAGTGCTCCAGCCTTTGCCGTTCAGCTCAGCGGGAGGGCCTGACCTTCCTTTTCTGTTAGCCTTCGCAGACGGAGAAGATGAGAAGGCAGGCAAGTACTTGGCCTTTTCGAGCAGCGGTAAGACATTGTGGCAGAGGCAAGGCCGGTGGGGAGACCTCCTGGCGATCACACCGGATGGCAAGAAGCTGGCGTTTCGCCAAGGCGACAATGTCCGCATTGAGCAAATGGAGGATGACTCCAAGCCGGCCGTTGAAGTCAAGATGGCGGATAGATGCGAAGCCAGCTTCAGCACGGACGGGAAGCTGCTGCTGCTGATCCCGGCCATCGAGGAAAAGGCCAGAGACGAAAAGACGAATAAGGTCCCCTGCGTCAGGAAGAGCCAGATTGTCCAGATCGTGGATGCCGCATCCGGGAAGGTAGTCCGGTCTGTTGATTTGGCGAAATCCCAGGGTAAGTGAGAGCGTAACCAATGCTCATCGTTGCTGTCGCTGCCCCCGTGCTGCAACAGATCCGTGCCAAGGAACCTCTGAAGTGACCGACCCGTCCTCCCCGCCCCTCCGCACCTGGCGGCCGATGGCGGCGTGGACGGCGGGGATACTGCTGGCACTGGGGCTGGCTTGGCTTCTGGCAGCAGTCCTGCTATCCTCGCGATACGAATCGGGCAAGTTGGTTGCCAGCTGGCGAAGCACCGGACGGCCCGGTTGTGTGGAAGGCACAGTTGTGGACAGTCGCGGAGTGCCTGTGGCGGGCTTGAGCGTTGCCACCGATGATACGTCGGGAGGGCAGATAAGGGAGACGGACAAGGATGGTCGGTTCAGCATAGAGGCTGGAGAGGGTGAGATCATCGCGCTCAACATCGAGGGGGTGGAGTCCATTCGGCCGTGGGCTTGGCGTATGTTGGGACTGTCAACTCAAAAGGGGCTGTGGTTCGACATCCAGCTTCGCTGCAAGGAGCCGCCGAAGTGACCGAGCCGATCCACTCGCCTGCAAAGCCCCTCTGCACCTGGCGGCCGATGGGATTCCCTTGCACCCCCGAGCGCCGACTGCCGTTATCGTGCTCACGAGATCACGGGAAGGGGGCACGAGCATGACTCTGAGAGGGCTGACCCTCATGGCGGTGGTCGTCGCAGTGCTCGGCGTTGCGGCAGTCGCCGCAGAAGAGCCGCACGTCCAGTCCGCCCCCGGAGCTACTGCCAGTGCCGGTGATGCGGGCACTGCTCATGGCGAATGGTGCCGCCCCGACCCATTCACCGCCTTTGTCTTGCCCCTCTGGAAGGAGACGCTGCTTGGCCTGGCAATGCTGGGAGTCTTCGTCGCCGGCCTGCGACAGCGCCGCCATGACTGGAAGCCATTGGTGCTGGGGTTCTTCGCCCTCGGCATGGGTCTGGTGGACATGACTTGGCTGCTGATCGACGGCTTCAGCTACCTTGCCAGCAAAGGGATCGACGGCGTCGTCCTTGCCGATATCTGCGAGCTTTGCGCCAAGTCGCTGGTTGCCCTGCACGTCGGGCTGATCGTGGTACTCGTCGGCGGACTGTTCACTGTCATTCTCCGCTGGCGTAATGAACGCTTCCGCGCCGCGGAGGAAGCCGCAGTTGAGGAAGGCGATGTCCCTGAGGATGCGGGGAAGTAGCTGGCGCCGGGCGCGGGGGCGGGGAGAATGGCGGGGTACCCAGAATACAAGAAACGTGTGAAGGAGACTCCCGATGCTCCGGATTATCTTGCGGCTCCTTATCCTGCCGTTGTTTCTTGGGGTAGCCATAGCTGGCGAACCGCCCGCTGCTACCGCCCGCGAACGAGCCGTGACATTGTCCAAGCAAGGCGGCGACTTTGGTCGTCAGGGCAAACTCCAGGAAGCCGAGAAGCTGTTTCGTCAGGCCCTAGTCATAGATCCCAGTTGTGCCCTCGCTCACAACGGATTGGGGACACTCCTAAGTATGCAGGGTGATGTCCGGGGGGCTGAAGGGGAGTATCAAAAGGCCATAGAACTTGACCCCAAGCTGGGCAAGAGCTACGCCAATCTATCTCTGATACTGTATGCCAATGGTGACTTGGATGGGGCCATAGCACTTCTCAAGCAAGGGAGAGCCAAGGCGCCGGAAGACGCCCTAGTCTGCACAGCTCTCGGTATCATGCTGGGGCACAAGCGGGATTATGATGATAGCATTGAGATGCTGCGTCAAGCCGTGACGTTGGACCCCAACCTTTCAGAAGCATGGCGGAACCTTGCCGGCATGCTCGGCGCAAAACACGACTGGGATGGCGCTGAGGAAGCCGCTGGTAAAGCCCTCGCTCTCAACCCCAGAGACCCCGACGCATATGTAAACCTCGGCTGGCCCTTAGAAGAGAAAGGTGACATGGACAGGGCCGAAAAGTGCTTTCGTGAAGCGATCAAGATTGACGGCAATAATGCCAAGGCACACTATGGCCTGGGGCGGGTACTGTTAGTCAAGGGCGGGAGAGAAGCAGCCAAAGTCGAGCTTCGAAGGGCCTTAGATATCGAGCGTAAGAATGCTGACTTCCTTGTAGTAGTGGCTAACATGCTCTGCATGATTGGGGATCACGACAGCGCTTTGGCCGCCTTTAGGAGGGCTGAGACCTTGGCTCCGCAGAATGCGGAAGCCCATGCAGGAATCGGCATCGCACTTTGCTCCAAGAAGGACTACGACGGGGCAGTCGCGGAGCTTCGTAAGGCGATGGATATCGATCCTGCCCTGGCCTCACCCCATGATAATCTTGGGTTCCTGCTTGCTGAGCGAGGACAGTTGGCAGAGGCCGAGAAGGAGTGGCGTAAAGCTATCGAAGTCAATCCAAAGTACTACCATTCATACGAGAACTTGGCTGCTACGCTATCGAACGGCAAGGATTGGGCTGGTGCCGAAAAGGTCCTTCGGCAGGGCATGGATGTACTGCCCAAGGAGCCACAGTTGTCCCTGGCGCTAGCCATCATGCTGGAAGCCAAGGGTGACAGCGATCGTTCCATTGCCGAGTTGCGCAAGGCCGTCCAGATCTTTCCGAAAGATCGCGAGGTGAATCACGAACTGGGTCTGGCCTTCGTTCGTAAGAACGACCAGAACGAAGCTTTCCGCTATCTTAAGAAGACCGTCGAGCTTGCCCCGCTGTGGGCAGAAGCTCATTGCGATCTGGGGGCGGTGCTCATCGCCAGTGGTAAGAACGAAGAGGCCGTCAAGGTCTTTGACCAAGCACTTGTTCTTGACCCAGACATGGCCATGGCATACCGAGGGCTTGCCCTAGCTTGGCACTGGTCCGGGAACGACAAGGAGGCTGCCGCGGTTATCGAGAGAGCTGATAAGCGTGGACTTGGCAAGGCTATCGATGATGGTTTCCGTGCGGATGTGAAGAAGTCATTCAACTGATATTACGACCCGACCGAAGTAGGCCACCCCGCCTTGCGCCGCGCCGAGGGGCGGGGAGAATGGCGGCGGAGTGAATGATGCCTGAGACTACCGAGCAGGCCATCAAGCCTCCCCGCACCTGGCGCCCGATGGCGGCGTGGTCGGCGGGGGGTGGTGAACTTCGTCGTGGGCCAGCTTGCGCGCCACCGCCGGGCGGGGTAAGCTGACGGCGGAGGACGTATGACGGAGCCGACCGAGCAGGCCACCAAGCCCCTCCGC
>JAKLDR010000171.1 GCA_022703445.1 Planctomycetota bacterium
AATGCTCGAACCGATATCCATTGCCGTAGTCAGCCTCGACCATACTCTGCCCGTTTGCCGGCACGATCAGGTCCCGAGCCACCACGGGCTTCGAGACGTATCGGAGCGTTCGCGGCACCTTGCCGCCGGCGGGGACGAGAACCAGCAGCCAGGTCCCCTGCCAAGAGGCTTCCTTCAGCGTCAGCGGTTTGGCTGTCAGATTCCTGGCGTGCAGTTCCAGTCGCATGGGTTCGCCCTCGGCGAACGTCGCGCCCCAGGGCTTGGCCGCGCCGCAGGCCTGGCAGGTGCGCTTCTTGGCCGCACAGGAAACGCAGAGCTGGAGCTTGCGGTTGGAGTTGCACTCGGCCCCGCAGTCCCCGCACTTGCTGGTCACCGACATGCGGTTGAACTCCCGGCACTTTGCGCACAGGAAAGATTCCGGCCAGTCCTTGGCGCTGACGCCGCCCAGCGGCACCAGCCCGGCCTGGAGGCCGTTGGCCGCCTCGCCCCAGGCGACCTTGCCGGCCTCGGCGGGAGCGGGCTGGGGAGACTCGGCTTTGGGAACGGCCGGCTCCGCCGCGGCGATGATGATCGCCGTTCCGCCGCCGCCCACCGCCGCCGCGCCGACCAGGAACGCCGCCGCGAGCTTCATCTTCATCCAGAACATGGCTTTCATGAAAGCCTCCGCCAATTGTACGGGCACAGCATGCTGTGCCCCTACGACGCCCACTGCCCCGGCCGCCCCCGCCGCGGCTCCGGCCGCGGCTAGCTTCGGGACCGCCAGGATGGACGGAAGGAGCGACGCGGGCACCGCCGCGGCGGCCTGGGACTCGAAGAGGTCGGCCACCGCCGCGACGCCCAGCACCGCCCCGCGCTGGGCCAGCCGTGCGCGGAGCCGCTCCAGGCCCTCGGCCGCGCGGCGCCCGAGAGTGCCCTGCGGGCAGCCCGCGGCCGCGGCCGCCTCCTCCTGGCTGAGCCCCTCGGCGTAGCGCAGGAGCACTGCCTGGCGCAGTGCGGCCGGCAGCCGGTCGAGCTCGGCGTAGAGAGTCTCCGCCTCCGGAGCCCGGTCGGCATGTTCCGCCGCCGCACTTGCCGCCGCCTTTGCCATGGCCGCCGCCTCCTCGTTGCGCCTCCGCGTCGCGCGGGTCCGGGCCGCCCAGAGCGCCACCCGGCGGGCCGTCCCGTAGAGCCAAGCCGCCAGGTCGGTTCCGCTGCGGAGGCCCCGCGCCTTGCGGGCCAGCACCAGGAACGTCGCCTGGGAGGCGTCCTCGGCCTCGTGGGGGTCGCTCAGAGCGCTCAGACAGACGCGGTAGACCATGGCCCCGTGCCGGGAGGCGAGGGCGGCGAAGGCCGCCTCGTCACCCGAGGCGGCATAGGCGGTCAGAAGTTCCGCGTCCGAGCGCATGGCAACCCCCAAGAGTACGAACCGCTCCCTCCGTCCGCAAGGTAATTGCAGGCGGATGGGCGGGTATTCGGGAAATCTACTGGGCATCCGCGTTCGGGAGGAAACCGGCCGGGGGGCGGAGACCCCCCCGGCCGGACCACGCTCATGAGGCGGCTAATGGCTTGCCCAAAGGCACCTGGTCTCCACTTCCTTGCCGCCGGCGTCGAGCAGGACGGTCACGTGCGTGCCGCCGGCCGGCGCGTTCATGGCGTGTTCGAAAATCACTCGCCAGCCCTGTCCTTCGCGGGTCACCGTGGGTCCGATTTCGAGGCAAGGTGGAGTGCTTCCTGACAGGTAGCCCTTCACCTGTTCGGGCCAGCGCTTCTCGCCGATGGCCCGCGCCAGCTTGACTATCTCTTCCTGAGTCGGCACAGCCGCCGTGCCCTTGGGCCGGATCTCGATCTCGACGGCTCCGGTCGAGACCTTGCCGCCCGGGTAGGTCGCGGTGACCGTGTACCTGCCGGCGGGCAGCTGCTTGATCGGCTCGGGAACCGCGGTGCGCGCTCCGGGGGTGGCGTCATCGAACTGCCAGTCGCCGTCCACCGCGACCGGGATGGTCTCGTGTCGGCCGGCCGCAAGGGGGATCGGCGCCCAATCGGTGCCCATGGCCGGTCTCTGCGGTGCGTAGCGCGCCGCGCGGATCACGCTGCCGCCCTTGGGCACGAAGGTCAGCTGCCACTTGGTCGGGCCGGCGTTCAGTGCCCGGAGGGCGGCGTCGCCGACGTTGCGGAGGTGGTATTCGAAGGCCAGGGGTTCGCCTTCGGCGAACGTCGGGCCCCAGGGCTTGGCCGCGCCGCAGCCGGTGCAGACTCTTTCCTTGGCCGCACAGGAGGGGCACGTGGGATTCGCCGTCCAGGCAGCCTCCTCCTGTCCGCATCTGCTGCATTGACGGGGCGCGTTCTTGCGGATCGCTCGCTTGGAGCACTCCGGGCACTCAAAACCAGTCCAGCCACCTGCCGATCCGCTCCCCTGACTAGCCGCGGCCAGCCTGTCGGCCAGTGCCGCCAGGGCCAGGTCCACGGTCCGGGCGTCTTCGCCCTTGCGGACTGCCTCGACCATGGCGGCGTCGAAGACCTCCGGCTGGGCGGCCATGGCCTCGGCCAGGGACTTCCCGGCGCGGATGTCCTTATCCATGAGCGCCGCGGCTTCGGCGACCTTGCCCGTGCTCTCTCCGGCGATCTCCGCCAGCGACCTGGCGATCGGCTTGCCGGCACTGATACGCCTGGAGAGACCCGAGACGATGGTCGAAGCGACGCTCGGCTGACCGCCGAGCGGCACCAGACCGGCCTGCAGGCCGTCCACCGCCTCGCCCCAGGCGATCGTGCCCGCCGCGGCTGGAGCGACCGGCTTGTCTCCGGCCGGTGGTCCGGCCAGCACCGTGCCGAACCGCGTCTTGGCGGTGTCGCCGACCTTGATCTCGCCGGTGACCGACGCGATCTCGGCGGTGGACTGCTTCTCTTCGACGGAGACGACCTTGACCGATCCGACCGGCTTCCTGCCGCGCACGACGTCGAACTCGAACTTCTCGCGCACGCCCTGGACGGAGCCGGCCGAGAGCCTCACCTTGCCGCCGGGAATGAGCTCGACCACCTGGCACTCGATGCCCTTCTCCATGGCCTTGCCCTCCACCACGGGCGCCTCCGGCCTGGGCTCGGCCGCGGCGATGATCACCGCCGCGCCGCCGCCGCCCACCGCCGCCGCGCCGACCAGCGCTGCTGCCGCCAGTTTGACCTTGACCCAGAACATGGCCTTCATGGCGCTCTCCATCATCAGACAGCTCATAGAGCCGGCACCGACTCCTGCCGCGCCAGCCGTCCCGATGACACCCAGCCCGGCCACCTTGGCGGCCAGCGCCGCCGGCATGGCCTCTGCGCCGTGCGCGCCGAGCAGGCCGGCCAGCGCCGCCGCCGAGGTCACGGTCCCGCGTCCGCCGAGCCGCTCGCGCAGGCGCTCCAGCCCCCGCGAGACCCGGCTCTTCACCGTGCCGGCGGGCACGCCGAGCTCCCGGGCCACCTCGGCCTCCGGCCTGCCTTCCAGGCACGAGAGCACCACCGCGTCGCGGTACGGCCGGGGCAGCGCCCCGAGGGCCGCGTCGATCTCCGGCCGGAGCTCGGCCCACGACGGGCCGGCCGCCCCGCCCTTCTCTGCTTCACGCACGGAGGCAGCCTCCTTCTCGGCGTTGGCTCTGCGGCGCGCGGAGCGCAGGTGCTCCCTGGCGACGAGCGAGGCCGCCCCGTAGAGCCACCCGGCCAGCGCCTCGCCGCGGGAAAGCGAGCCGGCCTTCCTGGCCAGCAGCATGAAGACCGCCTGGACCGCGTCCTCGGCGGCCGCGTCACCCAGGAGCCGCCGGCAGGCCGCGTAGACCAGTCCCCCGTGGCGCCGGACGATCTCGGCGAAGGCCGAATCGCCCCCGGCGCCGCCGCCGGCGTAGAGGGTCACGAGCTCGGAGTCGGTCTTGCTCTGCATGCCTCTGCTCTCCACATGCTACTGGCCGGCCGGGGGCCGGAGGTTCCAGGAAAAGGAATTATAGCCGGAAGGGAGATATCAGTCTCCGGGGAGATCCCTGAACTGCTTGACCTCTCCGGTCACGGCGTCAATTCGCAGTTCTGCCTTGTGACCGCGTATCCCGTTGTCCCACGACCAAACGGCCTCCCAATGCTTGCCGTCAGCAAGCAGCCGGACCTTCCAGTCCTTCTGGAGGATCTCGTCGGCATACGTCGGGTATCGCTTCTTGACGGTTGCGATGGCGACCTCCCGGGCGCGGGCCTCGGAGACGGCCGGGGCGGCCTTGGGCGTGATCTCGATCGCCACCTGGCCGCTGCTGATCCGGCCGAGCCAGCAGGGCACGGCGCTCTTGAGATCATCCGGCTCGTAGGTGGCCGTCAGTGTCCACCTCCCGGCCAGAAACACCGCGGGGCTCACGGAGCGGCCATTCGGAGGACGCTCTTGAGAAAATCCCTTGGGATTCGACGCCTGGACCACCAGGGTGACGGCACGTTCGCCCCCGGCCGGCAACATCAGAGGCCTGAGTGCCCAGGACTTGGAGCCCAGAGTGGGATCGCGATAGCGGATGGGCGGAGATCCGTCCTGGCACTCGATGGTCAGGTGTACCCTGTACGGCCACACGGAGTCCGCAAGCGTCAGCGCCCGCTCGCTGGTATTGCGGATTGAGACTATGGTGAAGATGTCCTCCCGCTCGGCGAACGTGCCGCGGCTCTGAGCCTTCCCGTCAAGAGACCCGGCCAGTTGGGCGATGGCTGCCGGAAGTTCACCAGCGGTCTCGCCGACTCTGACGGCATCCAGCAAGTCTGCTTCAGTGATCAGTCGCGACCGCTTCAAAGCCTCTGTGAATGTGTGACCGCCCTGGGCGAACATGGCGAGGCGTTGGGCTGCACGCCAGACGTATCCGCTGTCATATTGATCGGCGATCTGATGCAGCGCCCGGTCCACAGGGATGCCGTGTTCCTGGCCGGTGAGGCTGGCCAAGGTCCTGCTGAGATCGGCCATGCTCCGGAGGCGCATCTCTTCCTCGCCGCCGATAACCTGAAGCCCGATCTGCAGGCCGGTGACCTCCTCGCCCCACGCGACCTGCGCCGGTTTGGGCGGCACCGCCGCGGGACCGGCGGTGGCAGGAGCGGACACTGGCGCCGACGCCGGCGGCACTGGTGGCGGAGGAACGGGCCTGGCCGGGGCCGATTCCTGTGCGCACCCGGCGGCGAGCAGCGCGACCGCAAGGGCGTACGCAAGTCGCGAAGGCATCTGCATGACCAGCATTCTCCTATCGCGGCGAGAACGCGCAATCGATCGAGAGTTCCCGGCCCGAGGCGTCGAGGACCACGATGGCGCGCGCCCCGGCTATCTGCAGAGCTCCGCGCTGGAACACCACCGTCCAGGTGTCGCCTTTCCTGGTGACGGTCGGCTTGTCATCGAAGATGACCACCGTCCCGGGGGCGTGCACCATCCGTTCGGACCAGCGCTGCCGGCCGATGGCCCGGGCCCGGGCGACGATCTGATCCTCGTTGAGAGCCGCTGTCGCGCCCGGTCGGATCTCAATCTCGACCGGCCCGCTGGTGACGTGGCCGTGCCAGAAGGGGCAATTGCCGCGCTCTCCGAATCCGAGGTGATCGTGGCTGACGGTCACCGTGTATCTGCCGGGCGGCAGCGCCTTGATCGGCGCCAGATCGGGCCATGCGAAGCGCCATGCCGGGCCAACCTCGACCAGCACCCAGGCATGGCCTCCGGGGGTGACCTGAACCTCGACCGCTTCAACCAGCCTCTGGGTGGCGAGGGGCGCGTCCGGATCTCTCTCGACGATTCGGGATTGGCCGCCATTCTTGGGTGTGAACAGGATCTGCCAACAGCCAGGCTTCAGTTGCGCTGGCTTCCGGCCCGGGGCTCCCTCCGTCTCCGCTCTCGGCTCGGTCCTGAAGTGCAGTTCCAGGAACAGGGTCTCCGTCGCGAGGAAGGTTGCACAAGAGGGCCGGGGTGTCCTGCAACCGATGCACACTCGGTGCTTGCCAATGCACTCGGAGCAGTGGGCCAGCACGTGCCCCTGCTTGCCACAGATGTCGCAGGCTGCCACCCCCGCCCGGTCGCTGATTCTGCACGCCGGACACTCCCAGTTCTGCCACCAGTGCTCCGAGGCATCCTGGACGCCGCCCAGCGTCACCAGACCCATCTGCAGGCCATTCACTGCCTGGCCCCAGGCGACCGCCTCCGGCCCAGAAGTCCCCGGAGCAGGTGCCGCGGCGCCCCCGGCCGGCGCCCTGGCCCGGATCTCGACCTCCACCTCGCCGCTGGGGATCCGGCCGGTGGTCGAGCCCACCGTCACCACGTACTTGCCGGCGGGCGGGAAGTGGACCGGCTTGCCGATCGCCTCCGGCCGCGGCTGGCTGGCGTCCTCGAAGTGCCAGTCCTCTCCTCCGACGGTCGCGGGGGACTCCAATCCCCGACCGGCCTCGAGCGGCGGCGGGGGCTTGATGGGCGGAGCCGCCTGCGCTCCGATCCACCTGGACCGGAGCGTGACGCCGCCGCCCACCGGCCGAAAGAAGAAGTCGTCGAAGTGGATCCCGCCGACGTCCTTGGCCGCGTCCCCGACGTTGCGCAGGTGGACGGTGAAGGCCAGCGGTTCCCCCTCGACGAAGGCCGGCCTGGCGACCTTGAGGCCAACCTGCAGTCCGTTCGCTGCCGCGCCCCATGCAATCTCCGTCGGCCTGGAAGCAGGATCCTTCTTGACCTCCAGCGTCCACCCCTGGCCCTGCTGGTGGCTGTAGACCCGCTCGTTGGCGTGGAGCAGGTCGGCCAGGGCCTGGAGCGCCGGTTCCTTGTAGCCGGCTTCCAGTTCGGCCTCGAAGCGCAGGTTGCGCCCGTCGGAGAGGTCGATGGCGATGGCGTAGAGCTTCTCCGGCCGGGGCTGGAGCGGCTTGGCCGGCAGGGAGCTGGCTTGCAGCGCCAGGTCAGAGAGCCTGCCCCACAGATCATGTGAGGCCTTGTCCGATGTCTTATGAAGGAAGACCTCTCCATTGCCTCTGGACAGGTGGCCGCCGAAGACGCGCAGATCTTCGCCGAAGAATGTGTCCGCCGACCAGCCGTCCGCATAGTTGACTGTGAAACCCACGCCGGTGACGCGCGGAGCCTTGGCGCGGGCCGCGGCCGGCGCCTTGGCCCGGACTTCAAACTCCACCGGGGCGGTGGAGATCGCGCCGAGGGACACTTTCACCGTGTACTTCCCGGGAGGCAGCTCGCGGACGCCGACGCAGCCCTGGCTGAGCAGGTCCAGGACAAGTTTGAAAGCGCGCTTGGGCCGTATGATCGCCGGCTCGAGGACATGCAGCTTGCTGCACCCGCCCTTGGCCGGCACCATGGACCCGTCCTGGCGGCTGATCTCGACTGTAAAGTCGTGCCCAACGAAGTCCACCGGCAGCATGCGCCGGACCAGCCTGGCTTGGTCGGAGAGGTTCTCCATCAGCAGGGTCGTCCGCATCGGCTCGCCGGCGTTGAAGGGCTCGGTCCGCCGCGGCAGCCCCAGGCGCAGGCCGTTGACGGGCTCGCCCCAGGCGATCTCCTTGGGCATGGGCTTGATCTCGATCTGCACCGGGCCGGCGACGGCCTGGCCGTGCCAGAAGGGACAGGGCTGCTCGTTGGGATGCTCGGGGTGCTCGTAGCTGGCGGTCACGGCGTACCTGCCGGGCGGAAGGGCGTGGACTGGCTCGGCGAACTTCACCTTGGCCCAGGGGCTGTCGGCGGGCACCGGGCCGGGAGGCCTTTCGTCCAGCCGGGCATCCTCGAAGTACCAGCCTTCCTCGAAGATGTGGAACTGCAGCGCCTCGGTCCTGCCGTTGGCGAGGAGCAGGTTCGCAGGACTGTGCTCGTCCTGCTTCATCCGTCTGGCGCTCCAGGAGACGCCGCCGTCCACGGACCGGAAGGTCCAGCACCAGGCGCCCAGCCAATGCCCGTCCGGAAGCGTCGCGTCCTTTGCGCTGACCGCCCGGACGCACACTGCGAAATCCATCGGCTGGCCGGACTCGAACGTGGGAAAGTCCACGCGGAGCCCCGCCTGGACACCGCCGGACTCCGGGCCCCAGACGATGGGGACGGGGCCGGGCTGCGTCGACGCTTCAGGCGGTGCCGGTGGCGGCGGGGCGGGCTTGTCCGGAGCCGGCGCTTTGCCGCAGCCGGCGGCGAGGAGCGCGGCCGCAAACATGATCACGGACAGAAACCGCATAGCCTGCCTCCTCCGGTCGGTTGGACGCCGGAGCGGCGCTGCGGTTCCGCGCCCCGCGGGTTTCAGTTGCAGGCAGCATCCGCGGTGCGAGGGCTCAGCGACACTGGGTTTCGTCCCGCGTCGCGAGGCTACTTCTTCTTCCCCCACTCGCAGCGGGTCGAGACCTCCTGGCCGGAGGCGTCGAGCAGCACCGTGACGCGTGCGCCGCCGTGGGCCGGGTCGCCCAGCTCGAACACCAGTTGCCAGCGGTCGCCGGTCCTGGTCACGGCGGGCTTCTCGTCGACAATCTCGACCGGCAGCCCCGCCGGCCAGGCCTTGACCTGCTCGGGCCAGCGCTGCCGGCCGATGGTTCGGGCCCGGGCGATCGCCTGATCTTCGGTCAGCTCCGCCGGCGCGACCGGCTTGGGAGGCTCCGGGGCGACGGGTTTCGGCGGCTCCGGCTCGACCGGCTTGGGAGGTTCAGGAAGAACCGGCTTCGGGGTTGCCGGGACGACCGGCTCAGGAACGACCGGCGGCTCTGGCACGACTGGCTTGGGTGGCTCCGGCGTGACGGGTTTCGGAGGCTCAGGGACTACCGGCTTCGGTGGTTCGGGCGTGATCGGCTCGGGTACTACTGGCACGACCGGTTTGGGTGGCTCCGGCGTGACGGGTTTCGGCGGCTCCGGAATCACCGGCTTCGGTGGTTCGGGCGTGATCGGCTCGGGGACGACCGGGACGACCGGCTTGGGTGGCTCCGGTGTGACGGGTTTCGGAGGCTCCGGGACCACCGGCTTCGGTGGCTCTGGTGCGACCGGCTCGGGTACTACTGGCACGACCGGCTTGGGTGGCTCCGGTGTGACGGGTTTCGGAGGCTCCGGAATCACCGGCTTCGGTGGTTCGGGCGTGATCGGCTCGGGTACTACTGGCACGACTGGTTTGGGTGGCTCCGGCGTGACGGGTTTCGGAGGCTCAGGGATCACCGGCTTCGGCGGTTCGGGCGCGATCGGCTCAGGGAC
>JAKLDR010000172.1 GCA_022703445.1 Planctomycetota bacterium
GGGTCTGGTCGGCGTTCCAGGCCTGATAGTCGCGCTTGACGCCGTCCCAGGGCAGCGCGAAGTCCGGTCCGCTGGCCACTCCGGTCTCCAGGGCCACCGCGGTGTGTGGAATCTTGAAGGTCGAGCACGGGCTGGCGCGCCGGGCGCAGCCGGCCGGATTGTGGCGGAGCCAGCGGCCGTCCCGGGAATCGTAGAGGACGAAGCTGCCCTCCCGGCCGCCGAAGAACGCCGAGAGGTCGCGCTGCTCCGCGCGCGGCCCGCAGCCGGCGCTCACCGCGGCCAGCGCGAGCAGCGCGGCGCCCCAGAGCCCCGTCCCGTCGAGCCGCCTGCCTCCCGTCGCCATGGTTCGGTCCTCCAGCCGCCGGCATTGTAGGCCGCGCGCTCCGGAGCTCAAGGTGCTCACGGCATCAATAGAAGATCATCGATCGACAATCGCCAAGCCGCCGTCGGCCTCCGGCGGCGAACCGCGAATTTCCTATTGATGATTGCAGATTGTTGATTTCAGAATGACGGGAAGTCCACGAGCCCACCTCGGCAAGCTGAAATCATCAATCGAAAATCGTCAATCCTCCCGTTTCCGTTGCGTTTTTTGTAAGCTCCCGCCGCCGGCCCGTGGTAGGATTGTGAAGTGAGCGGAGCGGAGGAGGGCGGGGTGGTGGAACCGGCGCGGCCCAACGACGGCGAACTGCTGGCCCGGCACGTGGCCGGGGACGGCGGGGCCTTCGCTGAGCTGGTCCGGCGCCACGGCGCCATGGTGCTGGCCGTCTGCCGGCGCCGGCTGGGCGAGTGCGGCGAGGCCGAGGACGCCGCCCAGGCGACCTTCCTGGTCCTGGCGCGCAAGGCCGCGGCGCTCGCCGCCGAGCCGGACATCGGCGGGTGGCTGCACCACGTGGCCAACTTCACCGCCGCCAACGCGCTCCGCGACCGCCGGACCCGCCGCCGTCACGAGGAGGAGGCCAGCGCCATGCGCGAGCACGAGCGTCAGAGCCTGGAGACATCCGGGGCCGGCGAGGACTGGGAGGAGATCCGCCCGGCGCTCGACGCCGCGGTCGGGGCTCTGCCGGCCAAGCTGCGCGGCGTCGTGGTGGCCTGCTATTTCGAGGGGCTGAGCCAGTCGGAGGCCGCCGCGCGGCTCGGGCTCCCCGAGGGCACTGTTGCGGTCTACTGCCGGCGCGGGCTGGAACGCCTGCGCGAGCGGCTTGGGCGCGGCGCGCTGCGGCTCTCGGCCGCGGGGCTCGGCGCGCTCGTCCTTGAACGGGCCGGCGCTGGCGCGGCGACGCCGGCGGCTTTCATTGCATCGGCCTCGGCCGTCGCCAAGGGCGCGGCGGCCGGAGCAGGGGTTCTGACGCTTGCGAAAGGAGCCATGGCGATGCTGTTCTGGAGCAAGATGAAGTTCGTGGCCGCGGCGCTGGTCGCCGCAGCGGTTCTGGCCGCCGGCACGCCGCTGGCCCTGCGGGCCTTCTCCGGCGAGGGCGCCAAGTCCGATCCGGCGGCACCCGCCGCACCGGCTGCGCCGGCCGCCGCGCCCGAGGCCGTCGACGGGCTGAGAGTCACGCTCGCGGCCGACAAGGCCGAGGCCGCGGCCGGCGAGGCCGTCAGGCTGACCGTGACCTTCGAGAACGTCTCGGATGGGGCGCTTAAGGTCAACGTTTTCAGGCTTGCCGCGATGATCCAGGCCACGGGCCCGGATGCCGACGCGGTCGGCAAGTCCGGCGCCGGCATGCTGGTTTCCTCGAACGAGCCCCAGTTGGGCGACTTCGTGGAGATCGTCGCGAAGGCCAAGCGGAGCTTCGAGGTCCAGCTCTCCGGCAACCCGCCGAGGCTCGGCAAGTTCGATGGCGCGGTGCTGCTCAAGCCCGGCACCTACGCCTTCAAGCTGGCCTACGCCAACGACGTCTCCTCCTATGCCGAGTATGCCATGACCGCCCGGATGGGCGCCGAGCCGCGGCGCATCCCGGTGGAGGTTCCCGGCAAGGTCTGGAAGGGCAAGCTCGAGAGCGGGAAGGTCGAGGTCAAGCTCACCGGCAAGTTCGAGCCGCTGCCGGCGGCGCCGAAGGGCGACCCGGGCGACGGGTTCAAGCCCATCCTGGGACCGGGCGGGCCCGGGCCCATCCGCCCGGTGCCGATCCGGCCGGGGTCGGATGACGTGGACAACATCCAGCCGAGGTGAGCCGCGCCCCACACTCCAAAATCAGCGGAACCGTCCGCTCGTTCCCCGGTCTATAGGCGATGGATCGGAAGAACGAAAGGGGACGGCGATGAGAAGCATCCTGGCGATATCCGCGGTCGCGGTTCTGGGGATGGGCGCGGGTCTGGGCGGAGAGAAGGTCCGCCCGGTGCCGGCGGTCAAGCCCGACAAGGCGGCGGTGGAAGCCTACGAGGCCTACAGCCAGGTCGTTGCCAAGACCGCCGCGATGGTCTCGCAGGCCGAGGCCCAGCGCCTGGCCGCGGCCCACAAGCTCCAGGTGCTCAACGTCACCTGGGAGGACACCGGCCGCTACAAGGGCTCCTGCGTGGGGCCGAACATCAGCGACATGACCATCCAGGTCCAGCAGTGCGACCCGCGCACCGGCCAGTACAACCTGACCTGCATGCCGGTCATCCGCCACCCCAATTTCTCGGACGAATCGGCGGACGTTTCCCCGGACAAGTTCTTCCTGCTGGTCGGCAACGAGAAGGGCAAGGATCTGCGCAAGGTCAGCCTGCGCGAGTTCCTGGAGGCGCCCGGCAAGTACCTGCACGACCCCAAGTCGTGGAAGGGCGGGGCCAAGTCGCTCCTGGCCAAGCGCGACACGCACGTGCTGGTCAGCGCCCAGGCCTGCTTCCTGCCGGTGCCGCGCGCCGGCATCGCCGAGTTCAACCCGGTGCTCTTCAACTACCAGTCCTACGCCGGCGACCCGGCGGTGCTGACCATCCTCGCCACCCGCGAGGGCACCAGCGTCACGGTCATCGACAACAAGCGCGACGGCTTCGATGCGGGCATGACCTGGGGCCAGCGGCTCTTCTTCAACCACAAGGGTGAGCGGGCCAGTTTCACCGGCCAGCGCATGAGCGACTTCCTCGACCAGCCCGGCCATGGCAACGCCCCGGGCCAGCCGACCGTCAAGGCCGGCGGCCAGGAAGGGCTCAACCTGGTGCTGCTCATCCAGGTACCGCTCAAGCAGAAGCAGGAGATGCGGTTCCAGGGCGATGCGCTCGCCGACCTCAGTCCGTGCGCGCCCGCGGCAGGCGCCATGAAATGCAGGGAGGAAAGCAACGTCGAGAACGCGGTCATCGGCCACGGCAAGGTCGAGGGACCCTTCACCGAGATCGACAACCTGGACATTGAGCGCGACACCCGGTTCCCGGTGCGGGTGACCGTCCAGTTCTACAAGGCCACCAGCAACGGCGTCGTCTCGGACCAGGACATGTCCGCGATCTCCGCGCAGATCGGCAAGGTCTACAAGGACGCCGACTTCGTGGGCAGCCTGGTGGTCTCCGGCGAGACCGGCCGGCCCACCGAGTACGAGGGCGACAAGACCCAGCCGGCCGACTGGTGGGAGCAGTTCTGGAAGCGTCACCAGCAGAACACCGGCCAGACCCCCGAGCAGACCATGAAGATGCTCCACAAGCTCTACGGGCCCAACTGGCAGCCGCGCAGCGAGCGGGAGCTGGCCAAGGCCCTGGAACTGGGCGCCAGGACAGCCGACAAGTAAGCGCGCCGGGCGGACTTGCGCCCGACGGGCCGCCCGGTGAGAATCCTGCCCGGCGGGCCCCGCCGGGCGGGGGCCCCGCGGAGGCCACCGTCATGGTCAAGAGAAGGACCCCGCTGTTCCCGGCCCTCAGTCTGGTCCTCTTCGTCGGCATGCTGTCCCCGGCGTCGGGCCGGTCCGCAGAGCCACCTGCCGACGAAGCGCTCCAGAAGCAGTGGGATGAGGCCCGAAAGCTATCGAGCGACATCTACGAAATGCTCCGGCAGGCGAAGGGGCCGGACCGGGCCGCTCTCCAGCCCAAGCTCGACAAGATGCTCGCCGAGCACGCCGCCCCCCATCCGGTTGTGCCCCACATTCACCTGGCGCTGGCCTCGCTGCTGGAGGCCGACGCCCCGGACAAGGCCCTGGAGCATGTGCGCACTGCTGTCGAGTATCCGATCAAGACCGACCAGTGGAACTTCGGGCAGCAGGAGGCTCTCCAGAGGATGGCCGCGATCTACGAACGGCAGGGCAAGTATCGTGAGGCCGTTGACGCCCTGCAGAAATGGCAGATATCCGAACCTTGCGGAACGGGCGCCTCCGGCTCCCAGAGCCGGAAGCTGCTGAAGATCCTGGAGCTTCGCCTGCACTATGAGGACTCCGCGTTGGTATTCGCCGATCTCTGGAAGACCGTCGGGAGCAACGGATGTTTCACGTTCGGCTCCACGGATGATGTCGCCCGCACCATCCGAGCCCTGTATGGGGACAAGCGCCGCGGGGAATTGGCCAAGCGGGTAGACCAGTTTGCCAAGGACAATCGGAAAGGCATGAACGCCGACGCCGACGTCGGCTTGATGTTGCGCTATCGATACCAGTTGGCCGAGGAGCTGCGCGCGCAATTGGAGTTCATCGATGACGCCGGGAAGGCGTCTGTCAAGAAGTTGGTCCGCTTGACCGAGGCCCTGTCGGCAACCGATCGCGCTGGCGTGGCCAGCGGAGAGTTGAAGCGGCTGGCGGACGAGGGGTATGGGGTGCTCTGGCGCGAGAAGCTGGTTGTGCAGGCCCTCCTGGCCAAAGGCGAGGCCGCCCGCGCGGCCGTTTTCGCCTCGGTCCAGTCCCGGCACAACCCGCTGGGCCTCTACGTTCTCGGCAAGCTGGGCGGCGAGGAGAGCATTCGGTGGCTGTCCTCCCGAATCGTCGAGGAGAAGAACGTCTGGGCGCTGCGCAACTACTTCTACGCACTGACCCTCACCGGCGACAGGGACGCCCGCGCCCTCGTGGAGAAGAACGCCGCCACGGTCGATCCCGGAAGCAATGCACCCACTGCGGCCAAATGGGCTCTCGCGGACCAGGAGTGACCGCCATCATGCCCCGAACCACCCCCGCCCCGGCCGCCGTCCGCCGGCTGCTCGGCGCCCAGCGCTTCGCGGTTCTGGCCACCTGCGCCGGCGACCGGCCCCACGCCAGCCTGGTGGCGATCTGGGCCGACCCGGCGTCCGGCGAGATCCTCTTCGTCACCCCGCGCAACACCCTGAAATACCGCAATCTGGCCGCCAACCGCCGGGCCGCGCTGCTCCTCGACAGCCGGCCGGCGCGCTCCGGCGGAGCCAGGGCCGGGGCTGCGCTGACCGTCTCCGGCAGGGTCCGGGAACTCCGCGGCCGCGAGGCGGTGCAGCGGCTGGGCGCTTTCCTGCGCCGCCATCCGGGGATGAAGGCCTTCGCCTCCGCTCCGGGCTGTGCGATCTTCGCCCTGCGCCCGAGCGGAGGCACGCTGGCCACCGGACTCGGGGCCGTCCGGCGGCTGCCGAGGACGCCATGAGACTTCAGGAGAGCGTGATGAACCGGCCGCAAAGAGGCGCAAGAGGCGCAAGAGGCGCAAGAGGCGCAAGGGGAACGGACACTTGTCGGCAGTCAGACGGCGTTCGGGGCACAGACTCCGCAGCATGTCGTTTCAGACCCCTTGAGCGTCTTGCGCCTCTCTGCGGCAATAGCAGGCTCCTCTGGCTTGCGGAGTCCGCCTGGCGCCCGGGCTTGCTGGCCGCCGCAGTCTTGGCGTTCTGCTTCGCCCTCGCCGCTGGCGAGCCGCCCGCCCTGGCGCCGGAGCCCGCGCGCGGCGCGGTGGTCATCAAGCCCGACTTCGAGCCGGAGGCCGAGCGCGCGAAGTGGTCGAAGTCGCCGGTCGCCAAGTGGACCCGGGAAGCCCCCGGCGGCAGATGGTGCCTGGCCGTGGACGTCCCCGCCGAAGGCCGGCGTGGGGCCAGCATGGTCTCTCTGCCGATCGACCTGACGCCCTTCCGCGGGATGGCGCTGCACTTCCAGTGCCGGGCCAGGGCCGAGGGTGTCACCAAGCCGGAGCAGGCCTACAACGGCGTCAAGTTCATGCTCCACTTCAAGGCGCCCAGCGGCGAGCACTGGCGGAACCAGGACAACGTCTTCGGCACCTTCGACTGGAAGACCCTGAGCTTCACCTCGACGATCCCGGAGGACGCCGCGGCCGGCGAGATCTGCCTGGGACTTCAGGACACCTCCGGCAAGGCCTGGTTTGGAGAGATCACCGTGAGCATCGCGCGTCCCCGCCCTCCGAAGCGGCCCGCACCCGACCCGAACGCCCCGCCGGCCTACAAGGGCCACGACCTGCCCCGCCTGCGCGGGGTAATGTCGCCGAACAGCTTCCGCGAGGAGGACCTCCGGGTCCTCGGCGACGAGTGGAAGGCCAACCTGATCCGCTGGCAGCTCAACCGCAACTGGGGCCAGGCCGGCACCGAGCGCGACCTCGCCGATTACGACAGGTGGCTCGACGGCCGGCTCGACGAACTCGAGAAGGCCCTCCCGGTCTGCCGGAAGCACGGCATCCGGGTGGTCATAGACCTCCACGCCCTGCCCGGCGGCCGCGACGAGAGCTCGGACATGGTCATGTTCTACGAGAAGAAGTACCAGGACCACTTCGTGAAGACCTGGGAGAAGATCGCCCGGCGCTTCAAGGGGAACCCGGCGGTCTGGGCCTACGACCTGGTCAACGAGCCGACCTGCGCCAGGCCCACCGAGGCGGGCATGGACAGCCTGACCACCCAGGTGCGCGCGGCCCGGGCGGTCCGGGCCATCGATCCGAAGACCACGATCATCATCGAGGCCGAGGACTGGGCCTCGCCCTCGGCCTTCGTCTGGCTCACGCCGGTGGACGTGCCCAACGTGGTCTACCAGGTGCACATGTACGTGCCTCACGCCTACACCCACCAGGGGGTGGTCAAGGAGCATCCCACCACCGCCGTGCCCTACCCCGGGAAGATCGTTGGCCAGGAGTACGACAAGGAGGCTCTGCGGAAGATTCTCCAGCCGGTGCGCGAGTTCCAGCGGGCCCACAACGTCCACATCTACGTCGGCGAGTTCAGCGCCATCCGCTGGGCGCCGGGCGCGGCCCGGTACCTGGCCGACTGCATCGGCATCTTCGAGGAGTACGGCTGGGACTGGTCCTACCACGCCTACCGCGAGTGGCCGGGCTGGAGCGTCGAGCACGAAAACCTGCCGGCCGACCGCGACAGGCACCAGCCGGCCAAGGCCGATACCGATCGCAAGAAGTTGCTCCTGGAGTGGTTCGCGAAGAACCGGAAGCCGGACGGCCAATAGGGCCGCAAAGAGGCGCAAGCAGCGCAAGGAGTTGGATAGACTGCAGTCTGAGTTCCTCATTTGCGCCTTTTGCCCTTCGACCTTGCTCAGGGCCGTGAGCTTGTCGAACGGCGCTTCTTTGCGGCAAGATGTCTGCTCCGGCTTGCGTCTGTCAGCTTGGTCCGGATAATCGCCCGCACGGAGGATCTCTCATGAGGACCATGCCCCTGCTGCTGTCCGGACTGACGCTCGCTCTCCTCACGCTTCCGACCCACGCGGGCGAGCCCGCCCCGGCCGGCGGGATCCTGGTCAAGTCCGGACAGAAGATCGTCTTCCTGGGAGACTCCATCACCGCCGCCGGCACGGCCCCGCTCGGCTACGTGACGCTGACCATCGCGGGCCTCAAGGCCAACGGGGTCGAGGCCACGGCCGTCGGCGCGGGGGTGAGCGGCCACAAGTCCAACCAGATGCTCGATCGCCTGGAACGCGACGTGCTCAACAGGAAGCCCGACTGGATGACCCTGAGTTGCGGCGTCAACGACGTCTGGCACGGGGCCGGCGGCGTGCCGCTCGAGCAGTACAAGACCAACATCACCGCCATCGTCGACAAGTGCCAGGCCGCCGGGATCAAGGTGGTCATCCTCACGGCCACGGTGATCACCGAGGACCTGGGCGCCGCCAACAACCAGAAGCTGGCCGCCTACAACGACTTCCTGCGGGAGCTCGCCAAGGACAAGGGCTGCCAGCTCGCCGACCTCAACGCCGACTTCCAGGCGATCATCAAGGCGGCGCCCAAGCCCGGCGGCCTGCTTACCTACGACGGTGTGCACATGAACGCCGCCGGCAACCAGGCCATGGCCAGGGGCGTGCTCAAGGCCTTCGGGCTCGACGCTGCGCAACTCGACAAGGCCGGCGAGGCCTGGCTGGACATCCCCAACTCGGTCGAACTCAAGCCCTCCTTCCAGGGCAAGGTGCAGATGACCCTGCGCCAGAAGAACCGCCTCGACGCGATTGCCGCCAAGCACAAGATGACGACCGATCAGATGGTCCAGCTCCTCTTCGGCGCGGACCTGGCCGGCGGCGCGGCGCCCAGGACGCTCGAGGAGATCGAGGCCTTCCTCGACCGCACCGACCGCAAGGACCCTGCCGCGGTGCTCCAGGAGGGGTTCGCCAAGCGAGTGGACGAACTGAAGAAATAGCCGCCGCGAGGAGTAGCCGCAAAGAGAGACGTGGGGCCGGCAGCATTGCCGCAAAGAGGCGCAAGAAGCGCAAGGGGCTTGGTGGTTTCCAGTCCCTGGCCCCTGGCTGCTACTATCCGCTTGCGCATCTTGCGCCTCTTTGCGGCAAAACAGGAAGCCTTCAGCCCCCGCGGCCGTTATTCTTTCTTGACCGCCGCGGCTTCCGGACCGCGATGGAAAGGAACGACGCCATGGCCACCGCCCGACGCATCGCCAAGGTGTGGAAGAGCCAGCCCACCGAGGAGGGCGCCGGGGTGCACCTCAAGCGGGGCTTCGGCCACGCGGAGGTCCCCCGGCTCGATCCCTTCCTTATGCTCGACGACTTCCACAGCGACGACCCGGAGAAGTACCTGCCCGGCTTCCCCTGGCACCCGCACCGCGGCATCGAAACCATCAGCTACGTTCTGGAGGGCCGGGTCGAGCACGGCGACAGCATGGGCAACCGTGGCGTGATCGGCGCCGGCGACGTCCAGTGGATGACCGCCGGCAGCGGCATCATCCACCAGGAGATGCCCAAGGGCGGCCGCGGCAACCTGCTCTGGGGCTTCCAGCT
>JAKLDR010000173.1 GCA_022703445.1 Planctomycetota bacterium
GATCGATGCTTCGTGGTGGCCACCGACCACAAGTTGCGGGTGCGGAGGGCCGGATAGCTGGCGGAGCCATTGTCGGGTGGCCGGGTGGGAACCTGTCTCGGAAACATGCTCGGCTTGAGATGACAGCGCCCGAAACCAGCCCAACCGGCCAACGGGCGAGTCGGGCTTCCTTGCCGGTTGGTGCCAGCGAGCAGGCCGGTGCGCCGCCCGCCCTGGCCTGGGCACACAGCTTTGGAGGCCCTATGCCGTCCGCCCCCGATGCGCGATTGCCTAACCCCTACGACGGCCTGTTGCCGCCGCTTCAGGCCGAGGTCGCGCGCCGCCTGTCCGGACTGCCCGACTGCCATGGCTGGGATCACACGGTCCGCGTCGGCCACAACGCCCGGCACATCGCCCTCGTCGAGAAGGCGGACCTGGCCGTGGTGGTGTTCGCCGCCTGGCTGCACGACATCGGGCGTGTCACCGACCTGGCTGACAACGGCGTGTCCTGCCACGCCGAGAGCGGCGCCGCCATCGCCGCCGAGATCCTGGCCGGGCTCGGCGTCGCCGACCCGGCCTTCATCGCCCAGGTCAGCGACTGTGTGCGCACCCACCGCTACCGCCGGCGGGGCGACGCCCGCCCGGCCACCCTCGAAGCCCGCGTGGTCTATGACGCCGACAAACTCGACTCGATGGGCGCCATCGGGGTTGGCCGCGCCTTCCATTTCGCCGGGCGCATCGGCGCACGCGTCCACAACACCGAGCGGGAAGCCTTGGCTTCGTCGAGCTACAGCCGCGAGGACTCCGCCTACCGCGAGTACCTTGTCAAACTGCGCCATCTCCACGAGGCCATGCTGACCGGCGAGGGACGCCGCATGGCCGCCGGACGCCACCGCTTCATGACGGCCTTCTTCGAACAGATCCAGCGCGAGGTCGAGGGCGAGGACTATTGACCCGGCCCCCGACAGCCTCGCCTTGCCGGCGCGCCTCGGCCCCAGCCCCCTCGCCAACCGTGCCTGGCAACCGGCAGGCCTCCCGGCTATGTTGCGCGGCACTGTCCGAACGGCCGCTGACCTGCACGCCTCACCACAAGGAATCCTTCGAGCCTTGGCGGTGAATGACCTGTCCCGACTGTCCACATGAGGCCGGCCATGAACTACGCGCTCCTGGAAACCGTCCGCAGCCAGAAACCCCTCGTGCATCACCTCACCAACTGGGTGACGATCTACGATTGCGCCGCCCTCGTCAAGGCGTTCGGGGCCTCGCCCGTCATGGCCCATGCCCGCGAGGAGGCCGCGGACATGGCGCGGCTCGCCTCCGCGCTCGTCCTCAACATCGGGACGCTCACGTCCGAGTTCATCGAGGCCATGCTGCTGGCGGCCCGCGCGGCCAACGCCAAGGGCATCCCCGTGGTGCTCGATGCCTGCGGCGCCGGCGCCACGCCCTACCGCGACCACGCCTGCGCCCGGCTGCTCGACGAAGCCAGGATTGACCTCATCAAGGGCAACGCTTCCGAGGTCGGACGGCTGGCCGGCGCGGCCGCCGTCACCCGCGGCGTCGATGCCGGCGAAGTCGGCGGCGACCTCCGCGCCATGGCCACCCGTCTCTCGCAGGTGCGCCAGGCAACGGTCGTGGTCACCGGGCGGATCGACATCATCGCCAGCGGTTCACGCTGCCTGCTGGTCGGCAACGGCTGCGATCTCATGGGGTCGGTGGTGGGGACCGGCTGCATGGCGGCCTCGGCGATCGGCACCTTCGCCGCCGTCTGCCCGGACTACGCCGAGGCGGCCGCGGTCGGACTGTGCTGCTTCGAGGTGGCGGCCGAGCTGGCCGCGGCCGGACAGCCGGGGCCAATGGCGTTCAAGCACGCCTTGATAGACCGTTGCGCCAGCCTGACCGTGACCGACGTCGAACGCCTGGCCCGCATCGAGGACGTGACCGGGCAACCTGGGGCCGGCGGTCCCCGCCGGTGATGCCGGGCCGCCATAGGGGTAGGGACGGGGCACTGGCTTGCCCCGCCCCTACCTCCGAACCGGACGGGCGGATTTCCCGCATCCGGCTCTCCAGTCGATCGAGGCGCTTGCAGACCCCCCGCGGACGACAACTGCCTTGTGCGATGGAGGGCGGACTTCCGTCTCCGCCAGGTCATACCCGAAGACCCGGCCTGCCGCGGCGGAACCCGGACGACGCGGAGGTCGCCCCTCCAGCCCGGCAGACAGCGGCCCTCGTCCGCGCCAATGGAGGGCTGGGCTGCGTTGTGCCGGCCACATGATGGAGGGGGTTCTGCCAGCGCCTCTGCGGTCAAGACTGCGTGTCGGGGCAAACCTCACCACGAAGAGCGTGAAGGACGCGAAGAGCGGGGGCGGTCAGGGCGGGGCCGCGCGACGGGCGGCGCGGCCATCGCTTGAAAATGTCAATCGGCGCTTTACGTTGTCCATATGAAGTACCTCCATCGCCAGTGCGAAGACAAGTTGCGGGCGTATGCCCGGTCGTTTCCCTGCGTCCTGGTGGTCGGGGCGCGTCAGGTGGGCAAGAGCACGTTGCTGGCACACCTGTTCGGGGCCGGGCGCCGTGCGTTCACCTTCGACCCGGTTCAGGACATCTATGGCGTGCGGACCGACCCCGACCTGTTTCTCCGCAACAATCCGCCACCGCTGATCCTGGACGAAATCCAGGCGGGCACCGTGGCGCGGCCCCGCGACGCCCAGTCGCTGGCCATTGTCCAGGAACGGCTGGGCACGGCGGCCGCTCCGGCATTGATCGTCTATGCCGGGCGCGACCTGCTGCGGCTGAACGAGCGTTGCCTGGCGGTGCCGTTCGATTGGCGGGTCGCGGCGGCGCCGCGCGCCCGCGCCCGGCGTGGCCGCGTTGCAGACCATGGCTCTTGACGGTGTACCCGTAGAACCACCGGCAATGCTGCCTGGCGGGGGGAGAGTTTTCTGGCGCGAGGGCGGGGCGGCGTCCGGGGTCAGGCGGGGGCGAAGCCGAAGAGCTGCCGGGGCCGGTCGTAGGCGAGGCGGCGGACGAGGCGTTCGGCGAGGTGGGAGGGCATCTGGCCGCGGGCGACCATGGTCCCGACGACGTCGCAGAGCACCCGGCGGAACATCTCGTGGCGCGAGCCGTAGGAGAGCAGCTTGCGCGAGTCGCTGACCATGCCGGCGAAGTTGCTCAGCAAATCCACCGAGCCGATGTATTCGAGCTGGCGGCGCATGCCGATGGGGGTGTCGTTGAACCACCAGGCGGAGCCTAGGTTGACGTCGGCGCCGAAGGCGCGGCAGAGCGTGGCGACGGTCGGCTGGTGGCTGGGGTCGAGGGTGTAGAGGACGACCTTCAGGCGCCCGTCGAAACGGTTGAGGAAGGGGACGAGCGGCGTCACGATGTCAATCGCGTGGTCCGAGATGTCGCCGCCGGAGTCGGGGCCGACGGTGCGGGCGAGGCGGTCGCGGACGTCGCGCACGCAGCCCAGGTGGAGCTGGAAGACCCAGCCTTTCGCGGCGTCCAGCTCGGCGACTTCGTTGAGGATGTACGACATGAAGGCGACCGTCTCGGCGGGTTCGAGGCGGCGGCCTTCGCGGGCCTTGCGGAAGGCGGCGTCGGCGTCGGCGGTCTCGATGTCGAAGCCGTAGGGGGTCTGGACGCCGTGGTCGCTGGCGACGCAGCCGTTCTCGGCGAAGTAGTCGTGGGTGAGACGGAGGGCGGCGACGAGGTCGCCGACGGAGGTGAAGGTTGCGCCGACACGGGTTTCGAGGCGGGCGATGTAGTCGCGCCAGTCGGGCTTGAAGATGTTCATCGCCTTGTCGGGGCGGAAGGTTGGGTGGACGCGGGTGGGGAAGCGGTCGTCGGCCAGGCGGCGGTGGCATTCGAGGCGGTCGCAGGGGTCGTCGGTCGAGCAGAGGTCCTCGACGCGCATGGCGCGCAGGAGGGCGCGCGGCCGCATGTCGGGCCGCTGGAGGATGTTGCGGGTGGCATCCCAGAGGGCCGCGCCGGTGTCGGCGCCGATCAGGGTGTCGAGGCCGAGGCGGCGCCTGAGGTCGAGGTGAATCCACTCGTAGGTCGGGCTGCCGACGAGGTCGTCGAAGACGGCGGCCAGGGCCAGCCACTTGTCGCGGTTGGAGGCCGCGCCGGTGATGAGCTCCTCGGCGACGCCGCGCTTGCGCAGCATCTCCCACACGTAGTGGTCGGTGGCGGCCTCGACCTGCCAGATGTCAGGGTAGTTGCGGTCTTCGCAGATTTCCCTGACGTCGGCGTGGTTGTGAGGATCGACGATGGGCAGCTGGGCGATCTGCCGGTAGAGTTCGCGGGCGGTGTCGCCGCCGAGCAGGTAGTGGTCATCGAGGAAGGGCATGTAAGGGCTCCTTTGTCTGGGGGACTCACCGCCAAGGCCCTTCGAGGCTTCGAGCCTATGAGGTGGACACCCCCGGTCACTTCCTGGGCGGTTCGCCGCCGATGAGTTCCAGCAGTTCGGCGGTGCGTTGGCGCATCAAGGGCGCGTCGTCGCGGGCTTCGACGTTGAGGCGGAGCAGGGGTTCGGTCTGCGAGGTCCGCAGATTGAAGCGCCAGCCCTCGGCAAACTCCATGGACAGCCCGTCGAGCGTGGATGTCCTCTCGGCCAGGCGGCGGTAGTGCCGGCGGACGCGTGCCATGGCCGCGCCCGGGTCGGCGACCGTGCGGTTGATCTCACCGCTGGCGGGGAAGCGGCGGCGGCACTCGGCCACCAGCTCCGACAGGGGCTTCGCGCCTTCGCAGAGCAGGGCGGCGACCAGCAGCCAGGGGATCATCCCGGAGTCGCAGTACGCGAAGTCGCGGAAGTAGTGGTGGGAGGACAGCTCGCCGCCGTAGACCGCGTCATGGGCGCGCATGCCTTCCTTCATGAAGGTATGCCCGGTGCGGCATTCGACCGCGACCCCGCCGGCCGCCCGCACCCTCTCGAGCGTGTTCCAGGTCAGGCGCGGGTCGTGGATGACCGCGGCGCCGGGGTGCGACCTGAGCATCTGCGCGGCCAGCAGCCCGACGATGTAGTAGCCCTCGATGAAGTCGCCGTGTTCGTCGAAGAGGAAGCAGCGGTCGAAATCCCCGTCCCAGGCGACGCCGAGATCCGCGTGGTGGCGTCGGACGGCGCGGGCGGTCGCCGTGCGGTTCTCGGGGAGCATGGGATTGGGGACGCCGTGGGGGAAGGTGCCGTCCGGGCGGAAGTGGACGCGGTGGAGGCGGAACGGCAGCCGGCGGGCGAGGGCGTCCACCACGGGGCCGGCGCCGCCGTTGCCGGGGTTGACCACGATGCGCAGCGGCCGCAGGTGCGAGGGGGCGACGAAGGACAGGAGCTTGTCGAGGTAAGGGGCGAGGAGGTTTTCGCGGCGCACCTGGCCGGGGCGGGCGGCGGGCCGCCCGAAGCGTCGGTTGCGCAGGCGCCGTGCGATGGCGTCAAGGCCGGTGGGGCCGCTGATGGGGATGGCACCGGCCCGCACCAGCTTCATCCCGTTGTACTCCTTGGGGTTATGGCTGGCGGTGACCATGATGCCGCCGCCGGCGCCGGGGCGGGCCGCCGCGAAATAGACCATTTCCGTGCCGCAGCGGCCGATGTCCAGGACGTCGGCGCCGCCCTCGCACAGGCCGCGCATGAGCGCCTTCGCCAGGGCGGGGCTGCTGGGGCGGATGTCGTGTCCGACGACCACTGGCCCGGCCGGGCGCAGCTCGGCCGCGCAGGCGCGTCCGACGCGCCAGGCGATCTCCTCGTCCAGTTCAGCCGGGACCTTGCCGCGGATGTCATTGGCCTTGAAGCAGGGCAGGGGGTCAGCCATTTTTGTGTGCCCCGGTTTGGACAATCCGTCGCTGGCCGGTAATGTATCACCTCCGTGTCGAAATGGCGGCCTGCCGGCTCCGGCCGTCGGGCCGGGGGGTGCGGCCGCGAGGCGCTTTTCAGAAAGGACAGTCGAGGATGAAGCCCATGGAAGTCGGCGTGCTCTCGTCTCCGCGTCAGGGCGAGGGCAACACGTTCGAGATGATTGCGAAGTACGGTGTGCGCACCACGCAGCTGTGCAACTGGAACGCGGCGCTGTGGACGCGCGAGTACGCCGCCAAGATCCGCCAGGACTCGAAGGACAGCGGGGTCGAACTGGCCGCGGTGTGGGCCGGCTACAGCGGCCCCGCCGTGTGGAATTTCATCGACGGCCCGGTCACCCTCGGCCTGGTGCCGCCGGTGTACCGGGAACAGCGGGTCGCCGAGCTGAAGAAGGGCGCCGACTTCGCCGCCTGGGCCGGCGCGCCGGCGATCATCACCCACTGCGGCTTCATTCCCGAGAACCCGAAGGATCCGCTGTACGAGGGCACGCTGGCGGCCATCGTCGAGGTGGGCCGGCACTGCGCCGCCAACGGGGTCGGGTTCTGGTTCGAGACCGGGCAGGAGACTCCGGTGGTGCTGCTGCGCGTCATCGAGGACAGCGGCCTGAAGAACCTCGGCATCAACCTGGACACGGCCAACCTGATCCTCTACGGCAAGGCCAACCCGCTCGATGCCCTCGATGTGTTCGGGGCGCACGTGCGCAACCTGCATGCCAAGGACGGGCTCTACCCGACCAACGGCCGCGAGCTCGGGCACGAGGTGGCGATCGGCAAGGGCAAGGTCGGCTTCCCCAAGGTCATCCGGCGCCTGCACGAGCTGGGCTTCACCGGGCAGATTGTGATCGAACGCGAGATCAGCGGCCCGCAGCAGGCCAAGGACATCCAGAAGTCCGTCGGCTACCTCCGGCGCCTGGTGGCGAAGGCGCAGGGTTAGCTGAGGCACGAGTGCCGGCCGTCCCGGGATGGTTCAGGCAAGTCCCCTGGAGCCGGCGGTCCCCGCCAGTGATGCGGGAAACTGGTGATCGGTGACCGGTGACCCGTGATCGGTGAGGCAGCGAACGGAGACACGAGGCGCTCGTGGGGCCTGGAGCCGGCGGTCTCCGCCGGTGATGCATGTCAACCTGGAGCCGGCGGTCTCCGCCGGTGATGCGGGGAACTGGTGACCGGTGACCGGTGACCGGTGATCGGTGAGGCAGCGAACGAAGACACGAGGCGCTCGTGGGGCCTGGAGCCGGCGGACTCCGCCGGTGATGCATGGCAACCTAGACCTGGCGGTCTCGGCCGGCTGGGCCCCGGTGTCAACCGTCGAGGACGATCAGAGGCACAAGGGCGAGCCCGATTCACGAGTGATCACCCAACGGTCCCGCTGAGCTTTCCCGAAGGAGGCGTCCTGTCATGCTCAAAGTCGGCATCATTGGATTTGGCGGCATGGGGCATTTCCACGCCTCGCAGTACCCGCAGATACCGGGGGCGGAGCTGGTGGCGGTGGCGGACATCCGTCCCGAGCAGCTGTCGGCCGCCTCGCTGCAGATCAACCTCGGGGCGAGCGGGGTCTGCGACCTGTCGAAGGCGCGCACGTACGGCTCCGGCGACGAGCTGCTGGCCAAGGAGAAGCTCGATGTGGTTGACATCTGTCTGCCGACCGACCTGCACGCCGAGTACGCGGTCAAAGCCCTGCGCGCCGGCTGCCACGTGATCAGCGAGAAGCCGATGGCGCGGACGCTGCGCGAGGCCGACCTCATGCTGAAGGCGGCGCGGGCGGCCGGCCGCCAGCTGATGATCGCCCAGTGCCTGCGCTTCTGGCCCGTCTACGAGCGGGTGCGCGAGGCCCACCGGAGCGGCGAGTTCGGGCGGTTGCTGATGGTGTCCATGCGCCGGGTCAGCCCCACCCCCGGCTGGGGCGGGGCCAAGAGCTGGTTTGCCGACGGCAAGCGCAGCGGCGGCGCCCTGCTGGACATGCACATCCATGACACCGACTTCGCCAACTGGCTGCTCGGGGTCCCCGCCGCCGTCGCCACCTCGGGCGCCCCCTTCCGCACCGGCGCCATCGACAACGCCGTGACCCACTACCTCTACGAGAACGGGCCGGTGGTGACCGGCGAGACCAGCTGGGGCTACGGGGCCGGCTTCCACAGCGCCCTCTGCGCCATCTTCGAGAACGCCACGATCGAGACCGGCTACCGCTCCGGCGACGTCACCCTGGCCCGCCCCGGCGCCGCCGTCGAGAAGCTCGAACTGCCCGCCAAGGATCCCTACCGCGAGGAGATCGCCTACTTCCTCGCCTGCATCCGCGAGGGGCGCGAGCCGGAGAACTGCACGCCGTTCAGCACCCGCGAGACGATGCGCATCGCGCTGGCCGAGGAACGGTCGGCCCTGGCGGGCGGCAAGCGCGTCACCCTCAAGTAGATCCGGCGGCCGGCGCCCGCCAACGGGTCGCGTCGAGGGCACCGCGACCGACTCTCGGGCCACACAATGCCAGCAACCTCGAAGGCTCCTAGACTTGCCAACCGTCCCATACTTGAGGCGTTTGAAGAACCTCCGCGGACGGCATCTGCCTCCTGCGATGGAGGGCGGACCTCCGTGTCCGCCAGGTCATATGCGAAGACCCGGTCTGCCGCGGACGAACCCGGACGACACGGACGTCGTCCCTCCAGCCCGGCACACGGCAATCCTTACCAGGGCCGATCGAGGCCGGGGCTTTGTCCCAGCCACTCACGCCTGAGTTCTGCAAGCGGCTCAATTGCGTGGACACAAAGATGTACCGGCGGAGTCCGCCGGCTCCAGGGAACGGCCCGGAGGATTGCGAGGCACCGGCGGATTCCCCGGCTCGATGGGAACGGCCTGGAGGGCTGCGAGGCGACTGGCAGAGGGCTGTACTCCATTGCCGTTTCGCCGGCTGCAGCACGGCTTCCGCCCGACCTCCGGGCCGGATGATGCCGCCTGCCGTGGGACGCGACTGCGGTGCGGCTGCGACGCGACCGCATGCCTTGAGCCGTCGAGTCCTGGTGGTGAATGAGGCAGCTTTGCAGGGGTGATGCCATGTCCATCCTCGCCATCCGGCCCGCCAGCGAGTGCCTGTGGGATGAAGTCTCCCTCGGCGAGGTGATGTTGCGCCTCGACCCCGGCGACGCCCGCATCCACACCGCCCGGTCGTTCACCGTCTGGGAAGGCGGCGGCGAGTACAACGTGGCGCGCGGGTTGCGGCGCTGCTTCGGAC
>JAKLDR010000174.1 GCA_022703445.1 Planctomycetota bacterium
GTGAGCGTCTCGGCGGCCACCTGGCGTTTCAGGGACTCCTCGTCGGCCTCCATCTCCCACCACTTCCAGGGATGCCGGAGCATGTCACGGAAGTTGACCATGCCGCGGCTGGGTTTGAACCTGGGTCGGGAGGCGAACCATAACCAAGCGCGCCATGCCCAGTAGACGGCGAGCACGGCGATGCCGACGATGCCCAAGGTTCTGACGCTCACCTCGGATTCCTCCGCTCCATGCGGCCGCGCGAAGCATAGGCTGGCCCGGCCCGCACGTCAAGGGACACGCCCAGCCATCGAGTTGCCGGGGAACACCAATGCAGTCCATCCCGGAGAGCCATAGACCCCGCAGAGTCCACCATGGCCGAGGCCCGGTCCCTAAGAGGGACCTTTCCGCCTTCCTCCTATGCGGCGTTCAGCCGCCAGAAGCTCCAGTTGAGATACGCCGCGAAACTCACCCAGGCCAGATAGGGCAGCAGCAGCGCGCCGGCCGCCGCGTCCCGGCGCCAGAAGAGCAGCAGCGTCGCGAGAATCGCCAGCCACAGCAAGGTCAGCTCGATCAGCGCCAGTCCGGGGCGGTGCAGGCCGAAGAAGAGCACTGTCCAGGCGGCGTTGAGCGCGAGCTGCAGGGCAAAGAGCCCGAAGGCCGCGGCGTTGCGCCCGGAGAACCCGCCGTGGCGCCACAGCTGCCAGGCTGCCACGCCCATCATGGCGTAGAGCGCCGGCCAGACGGCGCCGAAGACCCAGCCGGGCGGCGTGAGGGCCGGCTTGCGGAGCCCCGCGTACCACTCGCCGGGCTGGAAGAAGACCCCGGGCAGCGAGGCCGAGAAGCTGACCGCCACCGTCAGAGCCAGGATCGCCACGGATCGCATCAGGGCCTTCCTCCTTCGTGGGGCCATCATAGCGCAGCAGCGCCAGGATGCACCTGCCAGTCGCTCCGCCCGCCGTATCGGGGTTTGCCCTTGAGCCCCGCAGGCGCCCGGGTATCATGACCGCCACACGGAGGAATCGAACATGGCCGTACGCAGCCGCGCGCGTGGTGCCCAGGACTCCAATCCGTTCATCCTGCTCGGGGTGGCCGCCGCCCTGGTGGGGATGGGCATGGTCGGCCTGGCAGCCTGGTACTTCGTGTCCAGCGCCGCCAAGCGGGAGCAGAACCTGCGCATCAGCCGCGGCGTGGAGATACTCAACAAGATGACCGGCCCGACGGCCGATTTCTTCTACTCCGGAAAGGGCTTGGCCGAGAAACGCGAGACGCTTCCGCCGGAGGCCTGGGCGGCCATCAAGGAGTACGAGAACGATCCGGATTTCGTGGACGCCATGGTCACCAAGTCGGTCGGGGCCGAGAACCACTTCGTGGACGCCTTCAGGTACAAGACCGGCAAGACCGCCCAGGGCGAGCCCATCCCGGGCCGGCTGACATCGGACACGGCGCCCATCTATCACGGCGAGCCCGGGCCTCCCCCGGAGCCCAACCGGGCGCGCATCCAGATCCTTATGGGCACCTCGGTGATCGGGGGCAAGGAACGCAAGGTCATGATGTTCAGACGGTCGATACTGGTCAATTCGGCCAAGACCGACCTGGAGTACGGCAAGGCCATGGTGCTGATGTTCGCCGACGTGCCCGTGCCGGCGTCCGCCCGGACACCGGCGGCCGACGCGGCCAAGGCTGATCCCAAGGCGGACGACAAGGGCGATGCCAAGCCCGAGGCCAAGCCGGAAGCCAAAACCGAAACCAAGCCGTCCGACAAACCGGCCGACGGCAAGTAGTCCGGCGGCACCTTCCCGCGGTCCGGCTGCCCGGCTCCGGACGGAGCTGACGCGGAGGCCAGGGGGTCTGAAATGGTGGAACTGCTCGTCTACGCGCTGGTTGGCCTGACGGCCGGCGTCCTCGGATCGATGCTGGGGGTCGGCGGCGGGATCCTGATGGTCCCGGCGATGGTCTACTTCTGCGGCGTCCCGTTCAAACCGGCGGCGGCCATGAGCCTGGCGGTGATGATCCCCATGGCCATGACCTCCACGATCCGCTACCTGTACAACCCGGAGATCCGTCCGGGGATGAAGCTCGCGCCCATCCTGCTCATGGCCGTCCTGGCCATAGCCGGGGCCTTCCTGGGGACGGAGGTTTCCAGGCATCTCTCGGGCGCGACGCTAAAGAAGATCTTCGCGGTCATCATGGTGGTCATGGCCGTCAAGATGTTCTTTGAAAAGGACAAGCCGGCGGCGAAGAAGGATGTCGGCGGCATGGCTGCGCCGGCCGAAGCCGCGGAGGGGGCCAGGTAGCGTGAGAGTCCTCGTCGCTGAGCGCGAGATGGATGTGGAGCCGGGCACGACGCTTTTCGCCCTGCGCGACAGAGTCAAGCCCGGCGCCGACGTGGTGGTCTACAACGGCGCGCCGGCCGCCGCCGACCGCGAGCTGGCCGAGGGCGACCGCGCCGTCTTCATTCGCCGCGGAGAAGCGCCGTCCCGCGAGGAGCTCGAGGCGCTCATGGCCGCGCGGCACACGCCGGGCGTCCACGAGAGGGTCAAGCGCGCGGCGGTGGGCATCGCGGGCCTCGGCGGCCTGGGTTCGGCCATCGCCATCGCCCTGGCCAGGGTCGGAGTGGGCCGGCTGGTGCTCGCCGACTTCGACGTGGTCGAGCCGTCCAACCTCAACCGGCAGCAGTTCTTCGTGGACCAGCTGGGGCTCGCCAAGACCGAGGCGCTGGCCGGGAACCTAGCCCGGATCAACCCCTACGTCCGGACCGAACTGCACACCGTGCGCCTGACACCCGAGAACGTGCCGGGCATCTTCCGGGACGTGGACGTGATGGTCGAGGCCTTCGACCGCGCCGACCAGAAGGCCATGCTGCTCGAGAGCTTCTGCGCGGCGTTTCCGGAGAAGCCGGTGGTCATGGCCTCGGGGCTGGCCGGCCACGCTTCGGGCAACTCCGTGCGCGTCAGGCGGCTGGGCAGGACGGTCCACGTGGTCGGCGATCTCGAAAGCGCCGCCGAGCCCGGCCGGGGGCTGATGGCCCCGCGCGTGGGCATCGCCGCCCACATGCAGGCCAACACCGTCCTGCGCCTGCTGCTCGGCGAAGGGGAGGGGTAGCAGGCCGTTCTTCAACGGCCTGCTGGGGCAGGCGAGCAGGAGAACAGGTGATCAGGTGATGACGAGAAGACAGCAAGGGGCGGGAATGCGGCAGGCAGGAGCCGGCGCTCGCCTGCGGTCCACTGCTCACCTGTTCCCCTGCTCAGTCCCGAGCCGGAGCAGTTGGCGGTGGGGGGCCGTGCAGCCCGTGGAGGTCCAGAGATGAATATCGCCTTCAAGTACTTCGCCCAGGTCCGGCAGGCCGCCGGCGCCGAGAGCGAGCAGATCGAGCTGCCCGACGGCGCGAACCTGGCGGATGCCCTGGCCGGAGCCGCCGCCCGGCACGGCCCGGACTTCCGCAAGCTGGTCCTCGACGAGTTCGGCGTGGTGCGCCCGAGCATGCTGGTGCTGGTCAACGGCGTGCCGGCCGCGCGCGGCGGCCTGCGGAAGCTGGCCGAGGGCGACGAGGTCACGCTGCTGTCGGCGGTCTCGGGCGGCTGAAGGGCGGAGGGGATGTTGAACCACAGAGTACACGGAGGGCACAGAGGACAACGGCATTTCCCGTTGTTGTGCCGAAAGCCGAAAGCCGAAGGCCGAAAGCCGGCCCCCGTGCCGTCCTCTGTGTACTCCGTGTCCTCTGTGGTTGGATATCCCGCCGTTGTTGTTTCGAGGTTGCCATGGGCAAGCTGACGCCGGAGGAGCGCGCGGTCTACGAGTGGCAGATGTGGGTGCCGGGCTTCGGCGAGGCCGGGCAGGAGAAGCTCAAGGGCGCAAGCGCGCTGGTCAGCCGCTGCGGCGGCCTGGGCGGGCCGCTGGCCCAGTCGCTGGCCGCCGCGGGGATCGGCCGGCTGGTCATCGCCCACGACGGGGACCTCAAGCCCAGCGACCTCAACCGCCAGATCCTCCAGACCGCCGACTGGGTCGGCAAGCCGCGGATCCAGTCCATCGTCCGGCGCCTGAAGGAACTCAACCCGCGAATGGAGGTCGAGGGCGTCGGCGAGAACGTCTCGGAGGAGAACGCCGGGCGCCTGGTCGGGGAGGTCGACATCGTCTTCGACTGCGCGCCGCTCTTTGCCGAGCGCTTCGCCATGAACCGCGAGTGCGTCCGGCAGAAGAAGCCGCTGGTCGAGGCGGCCATGTTCTCGCTCGAGGGCCAGGTCACGACCATCATACCGGGGAAGACACCGTGCCTCGAGTGCCTGTACGCCGAGCCGCCGCCCCAGTGGAAGCGCGAGTTCCCGGTGATCGGCGCGGTCTCGGCGCTGGCCGCCCAGATCGCCGCCATGGAGGGGATCAAACTCATAACCGGCCTCGGCAAGCCGCTGGCCGGCGAGTTGCTTTACTACGACACAGCCAGCATGACCTTCCAGAAGATCCCCGTCGCCCGGAGGCCGGACTGCCCGGTGTGCGGGGGGGCTTCCTAACGCAGAGGCCGCGGAGTCACGCAGAGGTCGCGGAGGATATCTTTCTGCAGTGTGGGGAAAAGAAGGGGCGGCCCGAAGGCCGCCCCGTTTCGTCACTGACAACTGACAACTGGGAACTGGCAACTACCTACGTATGGTACTCCGCGTTGATCTTCACGTACCCGTAGGTCAGGTCGCAGGTGTAGAAGGTGGCCGAGCCGGCGCCGAGCCGCAGGTCGACGTTGAGGTCGAGCTCCTTGACGGAGAGCGCCTTCTTGGCCGCCTTGGGGTTGAAGGCCAGGGGCTTGCGGTCGTAGACCTTGACTCCGCCGACCTCGACCTTCGCCTTGGTTGGGTCGAGCTTGGCGCGGCTCATGCCGATGGCGGAGAGGATCCGGCCCCAGTTGGGGTCGCAGCCGAAGAGCGCGCACTTGACCAGCATGCTCTCGGCGACCGCCTTGGCGGCCTCGCGGGCGTCGGCGTCGGACTTCGCTCCGGCCACGTTCACGTTGACGAGTTTGGTCGCTCCCTCGCCGTCGCGGGCGATCTGGCGCGCCAGGTCCCGGCAGACGGCCTCGAGCGCGGCGAGGAACTTCCCATAGGCGCTCCCGGCGGGGCGGGTGATCTTCGGGCCGGACAGGCCCGAGGCCATCAGGAAGACGGAGTCGTTGGTGCTGCCCTGGCCGTCTACGGTCAGGCAGTTGAAAGACCGATCCGCGCACCACGCCAGCGCGGTGCGGAGCACCTTCGGCTCGACCGCTGCGTCGGTGACGATGTAGGCGAGCATGGTGGCCACGTTCGGGGCGATCATCCCCGAGCCCTTGGTGACGCCTGCCACGGTGATGGTCCGTCCGCCGATCCTGACCCGGCAGGCGGCGCGCTTCTGGACGAGATCCGTGGTCATGATGGCCCGCTCGAACTTGGCCTTGCCGGCGCCGGTGGCGTCGATGCAGGCCTCCCAGAGGCCGGCGCGGACCTTGCCCATGTCCATGGGCTTGCCGATGACGCCGGTCGAGGCCACGAAGACCTCGGCGGCGCGGGCGCCCAGGGCCCGGGCGGCGACGGCGGCCATCTCGGCGGCGTCGCGCTCGCCCTGGGGGCCGGTGCAGGCGTTGGCGTTGCCGGAGTTCATCACCGCGGCCGAGGCCCGGCCGCGCGCGGCGACCTTGCGGCTCCAGTCGACCGGGGCGGCGCAGGCCTGGTTCTTGGTGAAGACCGCCGCGGCGGTCGCGCCGCCCGGCGCCCAGAGCACGCCGATGTCCAGGACGCCCGGCCGCGGGCGCTTGAGGCCGGCGTAGGCCGCGCCGCACTTGAAGCCGAGGACTCCCGAGAGGGGCAGGCCGCCGGGGATGAGGGGCAGGGTGGGGGACTTGGGCATGGCTCTGGTCTCCGAAAGAAGCGGGCCTGCCGCTGAGCGACAGGCCCGTGGGTTCCTGCTTGGGTTTCTAGGCTTGGCTCAGCGCTTGGAGAACTGGAAGCTCCTGCGGGCGCCGGCGCGGCCGTACTTCTTGCGCTCGACCTCGCGGGCGTCGCGGGTCAGGAAGCCGCCGGCGCGCAGCACCTGGCCGTTGCCCTCGTCGAGCTTGATCAGCGCGCGGGCGATGCCCATCACCGTGGCGCCGGCCTGGCCGAAGGGCCCGCCGCCGCTGACGTTGACGAACACGTCGACCTTGTTGCGCGTGTTGGTGGCCACCAGCGGGGAGATGGCCAGCGCCTGCTGGCGCTCGACGGTGAAGAAGGCCTTCATCTCCTTGCCGTTGACCGTGAAGGCGCCGGTGCCGGGCTTGACCCGGACGCGGGCGACGGCGGTCTTGCGGCGGCCGGTCCCCCAGATGTAGCCCTTGGTGTCGGGCTTGGGGCGGACGGCGGCGGGGGCCGGAGCGGCTCCCTGAGCGGCTGCGGGGCTGTCGGTCTTGGGCGTGTCAGACAAGTCTGCGTCTCCCTAAACTAAAGCTCGGCCTTGGCCGGCAACTGGGCGGCGTGCGGATGATCGGCGCCGCGGTACATCTTGAGCTTCTTGAGCATGGCCTTGCCCATGCGCCCCTTGGGCAGCATGCGCCGGACGGCCAGGCGCAGGACCGTCTCAGGGCTCTTGGCCATGAGCTGGCCCTGGGTGATGCTGCGCAGCCCGCCCGGATACTCGGTCCACTTGGTGTGGGTGTCGGTCTCGCGCTTGTTGCCGGTCAGCTTGACCTTGGCGAGATTGGTGACCACCACGAAGTCGCCGGTGTCCACGTGCGGCGTCCATGTCGGGCGATGCTTGCCCTGCAGGACGGTCGCCAGCCGGACGGCCAGTCGGCCGAGCGGGCGGTCGGTGGCGTCGACCAGCAGCCACTTGCGCTGGACCTCGCCGGCCTTGGCCATGTAGGTCTGATGTCTGTTCCTGCTCTTTGCGGCCACGACGGTGCTCATCTGTTGAATGCTCCCGCAACCGAATGTGCTCAGGGAACCGTTCTTCGAAAGCGGCTCCGCCTCAGCGACCGCCGCATTCTATCACGGCGCCCCGGCCTGTCAACCACTGATTTCGCGTGGCTTGGCCGCGTCCGTTGCATTTCCCCGCGGCCGGCCTTAGAATCCCCCGCGCATGGGCAAGAAGAAGGTGGTTACCGCGGCCGGGAGACACCTGGCCGAGTCGGCCGCGCTGGTGGAGGCCGCCCTGCGCGAGTGGCTGGGTTCGCGCCCGGAGGTCCCGGAGCGCCTGCGCAAGGCCATGGAGCACAGCCTGATGGCCGGCGGCAAGCGCCTCCGGCCGGCGCTGGTTTTCGCCGCGGCCGAACTGGTCGGCGGCACCCGCGAGGCGGCCCTCCCGGGCGCGATGGCGCTCGAGATGATCCACACCTACTCGCTGATCCACGACGACCTGCCGGCCATGGACGACGACGATCTGCGCCGGGGCAAGCCCACCTGCCACGTGGCCTTCGGCGAGGCCACCGCTATACTCGCCGGCGACGGACTCCTGACCGACGCCTTCGGGGTGCTGGCCACCAGCGGCGCGGAGCCGGCGCGGGTGCGCCTGGCGGTTCGGGAGCTCGCCGCGTCCGCGGGCGCGGAGGGCATGGTCGGCGGCCAGCAGCTCGACCTGGACGGGGAGGGCGGGGATCCCACCGTCCGGGCGGTGGAGGCCATCCACGAGAAGAAGACCGCCGCCCTGCTGCGCGCCGCGGTGGTGGTGGGCTCGGCGCTGGGCGGCGGCAACGAGGTGGAGATCTCCGCGCTCGGCCGCTACGGGATGGCCCTGGGGCTGGCCTTCCAGGTGGCCGACGACGTCCTCGACGCCACCAGCACGGCCAAGGAGCTCGGCAAGAGCCCGGGCAAGGACCGTGAGCAGGGCAAGCTGACCTACGTCGCCGCGGTGGGCGTCGAAAAGGCCCGCCGGCGGGCGCGCGCGCTGGCCGACGAGGCCTGCGAGCACCTCCGGGTCTTCGGCAACCGGCCGGCGGCCAAGGTGCTCCGCGAGCTGGCCGCCCTGGCGGTGGAAAGAAAGTCCTAGGGATCAACATGCCTGAATCCAATGGCTGCGCCCTGCCGGCCACGCCGCTCCTGGACTCGCTGGGGGGCCGCGCGGGCCTCCTGGCGCTCGACGCCGCCGGGCTGGAGAAGCTGGCCGCCGAGTGCCGCGCGGTGATCACCGCCTCGGTCGCCGAGTGCGGAGGGCACCTGGCCTCCAACCTCGGCGCGGTGGAGCTGACCATCGCGCTGCACCGGGCCTTCGACTTCTCGACCGACGCCCTGGTCTTCGACGTCGGCCACCAGTGCTACACCCACAAGCTGCTCACCGGCCGGAAGGCCGGCTTCGCGCGCCTGCGCAAGGCCGGCGGAGCGCTGGGCTTCCCCAACCCGGCCGAGCATGAGAGCGACCCCTTCGTGGTCGGCCACGCCTCGACGGCCATCAGCTCGGCGCTGGGGCTGGCCACCGCCGACAAGCTCGCCGGACGTTCGCGCCGGGTCGTGGCGGTGGTCGGCGACGGCGCGGCCACCGGGGGACTGGCCTTCGAGGGCCTGAACCAGGCCAAGGACCTGGGCGTGAACGTCCTGGTGATCCTCAACGACAACGAGATGGCCATCTCCGAGACGGTCGGGGCGCTCTCCGGCTACCTCGGCCGGCTGCGGGTCGACCCGCGCTACCGCGAGGCCCGCGACGAACTTTCCGCGCTGGTCAAGAGCATCCCGCTGGTCGGCAAGACCGCCGGCGGCCTGGGCCGCCTGGCCTTGAACGCGGCGCGGCGCACGCTGGTTCCCGGGCAGCTCTTCGAGGACCTGGGTTGGAAGTACTACGGCCCGGTCGACGGCCACAGCCTGTCCGAGATGGACCGCGAGCTGCGCACCGTCTCGCGGACCTCCGGCCCGGTGCTGCTGCACGTGACCACCCGGAAGGGCCACGGCTACGCCCCGGCTGCCGAGCGCCCGGGCGCC
>JAKLDR010000175.1 GCA_022703445.1 Planctomycetota bacterium
GCCCAGATCGTCGGCCACACCGACAACATCGGTATCACCGAGAGCCAGATCTCGGTTTCCGGGGTGATCTCGGGCACGGGCCCGGCGGCCGGCGAGATCATCTCCTCGAGCGAGAACGGCTTCCCCTGGCAGGCGTCCATCGGCGCCAAGGCTCAGAAGGTGGTCTTCATCCCCGAGGGGCGCGATGCGCGGGCCAACGGAGCGAGCTTCACCGGCCCGGTCTACGTGGTCCGGAAGTCGGTGTTGGGCGAGGTGAGTTTCGTGGCGTTGGGTGCGGACGAGGATGCGTCGGCGACGGTCGCCGCGCGTTCCGGCGGGAGACTGGCTCTGGATACGGAGGTCGAGGACATGGATTTCGAGCAGTGGCTGTCGGGCAAGGGGTTCGAGCTGGCCAAGCTGTCGGACGGGCAGACGGCGAACCTGAAGGCGATGTGGGAGGCGGAGACCGCGGCAGGGGCCCAGGCCGCTGACGCTGGTGCGGAGCAGGCTGCCGCGGCCCCCGCGGCGGTGGCGGCCTCGGCGGTGGCTGTGGCCGACGCGCCCGGTGTGGGCGGGGCTGGCGCCGGCGGGGACGGGGTGCCGGACGGCGGCGAGGTCATCGCCGGGCTCCGGGCGCAGTTCGCCAAGGAGATCCACCGGATCGAGTCGATCCGGAAGCTGTGCGGGTCGGAGCACGCGGAGCTTGCCGCCAAGGCCATCGCCGAGGGCTGGGACGTGGTCAAGACGGAGCTCGAGGTCCTGCGGGCGAGCCGGCCGAAGGCTCCGGCGGTGGTTTCGGGGGCCTCGGTGCCGACGGCCAAGGTGCTGGAGGCGGCAGTCTGCCTGTCGGCGGGGTTGGAGGCCAAGAAGCTGCTCGGCATCTTCGGGGAGCGGGCGCTGGACGCGGCGCACCCGATGCGGCACATCGGGCTGCGGGAGCTGGTGGCCGAGTGCGCCCGGATGGAGGGCATGTCGGTTCCGCGGGTCTTCGGCGACGGGGCCGAGACCATCACCGCCGGCTTCTCGACGCTGAGCCTGCCCGGGATCCTCGAGTCGGTGATGAACCGGGTGATGCTGGCCAGCTACGAGGCGACGCCGGTTGCGGCGCTGGAGCTGGCCCAGGTCGGCTCGGTGAGCGACTTCAAGGAGGTCACCCGCTACCGGCTGCTCGGGACCGGGGGCTTCGAGAAGGTGGCTCCGGACGGGGAGCTCAAGCACGGCCGCCTGGGTGAGCAGGGTTTCCGCAACAAGGCGGACACCTACGGCCAGATGCTGATCCTCACGAGAAAAGACGTGATCAACGATGACCTGGGTGCGTTCCTCGAGATCCCGAGCCAGATGGGCCGCTCCGGTGCCGAGCTGATCGACGAGCTCTTCTTCTCGCTGCTCCTGGCGAACCCCGGCGGCTTCTTCAGCCCGGCCAACGGCAACTTCCTGGACGGCGCCGACAGCGCCTTCGGGCCGGACAGCCTGACCAAGGCGCGGACGCTCTTCCGGAAGCAGAAGGCCGGTCCGGGGACCAAGGAGCGGGACAAGAAGCCCATCAACGTCCGGCCGGAACTCCTGGTGGTGCCGGTCGAGCTCGAGACCGAGGCGGACGTGCTCATCGGCGCGGCGCAGCTGATGATGGACTCGATGGGGGTCAAGACCAAGATCCCGACCGACAACCCCCACCGGAACAAGTACCGGGTGGTCTCGGCGCCGCACCTGTCGGACGCCTTTTTCAGCGGGGCGAGCGGCAAGGCCTGGTACCTCTTCGCCAACCCCGCGGTGCTGCCGGCCTTCGAGGTGGTCTTCCTGAACGGCCGCCGGGAGCCGGTGATCGAGCGGGTGGACGCGCCGGCCAACATGCTGGGCATGGGCTTCCGGGGCTACCTGGACGTGGGCGTCCAGGAGCAGGACCCGCGGGGCGCGGTCAAGGTCAAGGGCGAGGCTTAACGGATGGGAGAACGCCTCCCCGTCGCGGCCGAACAGCAGGCAATGTCCACCAAGGTGTCGAGTGGCTGCGGCGGGGAGGCCCCGGGAGTGTAGTGCGAAGGCATGAGAGAACAAGGCCAGAAGGAAGACGGAGGGGCTGGAAGATGATCACCGAGTACGTGCATGAGGGCAACGCCATCGACTTCGTGCCGGCAGCCGACGTGGCAGCCGGGGACGTGGTGGTGATCGGGGATCTGGTGGGCGTGGCCAAGCGCGCCTGCAAGGCCGGGACGCTCGGCGCCGTGGCCGTCGTGGGGGTCTACGACTTCCCGAAGGCGGTCGGGGTGGGCAGCGCCATCCCGGAGGGCTCGAAGCTCTACTGGGACGAGGCCGACAAGCAGGCCAAGACCGACTCCGAGGCCGGGGCCAACAAATACCTCGGGAAGTCGGTGAAGGCGGCGGTCGACGGCGACGAGACCGTCCGGGCCAGGCTGAGCCAGTAGGGAAGGCAGCCGGCCATGGACCTCCTTAGGCGCGGACTGGAGTGGCTGGAACGCGAGCGCGTGAAGCATGCCTCGCGCAACGTCCTCTATGTCCGCGCCGGGGAGGCCATCCAGGTCCGGGCCACGATTGGCAAGACCGTCTTCGAGATCCTGAACGAATCCGGCGTGGCCGAGCGGACGGAGACCAGGGACTACCTGGTCCTGGCGCGCGAGCTGGTGCTTGGTGGCGCGGAGTCGACGCCCAAGCATGGAGACCAGGTGCGCGAGCGCCAGGGATCGAAGGTCTACGTTTACGAGGTCATGGCTCCGGGCCGCGAGCCCGAATGGCGGTATTCCGACCTCTACCGCCACACCTTCCGGATTCACACCAAGCAGGTCGGCGTGGAGGACGCGCCATGATTGTGGACATGGCCATGAAGACGGGGATGGGTGCCTTGCTCGCCATCTCTTTGCCGGTGGGCGGCGACGGTGCGATGTGGGCGCAGTGGGGCCTGGCCGGCCTGGTGGTCGGGTACGTTCTCTGGCGGGATTGGCTGCGCGAGAAGCGCATGTCCGAGGCCATAGAGCGCGATCACAAGTGGGTACGGGAAACGCTTCTGAGCGCACTGGAGAAGAGCACCGCGGCGCTTCTGGCCAGCAAGGAAGGCAGCCATGCCGGCGACGGTTCCGCAGATCGCTGACGCGGTGGTCGCCGAGTTGAACGCGACCACCTTGAGCGTGCCCGTCACGGCGGTCCGGGCGTATCAGCCGGTCTTTGACCTGGCCGACATGAAGACCCTGCGCGTTACCGTCGTGCCCAAGGGACTCGAGCAGGAGCTGGGTTCCAGGGGGAGCACTCCGCGGGAAGTGAAGGTCGACGTGGCGGTGCAGAAGAAGCTCGCAACGACAGATGCGGCCGAGGTCGATCCGCTGATGCAGTTGGTGGAGGAGATCGCCGCGATCTTCAAGCTCAAGCGGCTGGCGCACGCGCCGCTGGTGGTCTGGGTCAAGACCGAGAACGTGCCCATCTACAGCCAGGAGCACATGGCCGAGCTGCGGCAGTTCACGAGCGTGCTGACTTTCACCTTCCGGATCATGGAGTGACCCATGTACAACCTCGACATCGGCCGCATACCGCCGCTCTTCCTGGAGGAGGTCGAGGGGCACGTGCCCGCCGGCGGCAGTGTCACCTTCCACGGAAGCACGGTGCCGGCCGACGAGAACTGGTTGCTCACCGCGGTCTCGGTCTACGTGCCCAACAGCGCGCCGTGCTACGCGGTGCTCCAGATGGAGCCCATCGTCGGCGTCGACAAGGCCTGGGTGGACCTGGCCATGACCAAGGAACGCTCGGGCTCCGACCTGGATCTCCTGGACTGCTACGTTACCAAGCGGGTGATCATTCCCGGCGGTGGCCGACTGGTCGCCTTCGTGAAGAACGGTGCCAGCCAGCCCGCCGGCAGCGCCTGGCTTGAGGCCCATTACCTGCGCTTCCCGCGCGGGGCTATGCCGCAGGGGTTCTGAGCATGGTCGGCATGAAGGTGCGCTCGCGGATGGACTCCCGAAAGGTGGTCCGGGCCAGCCGGCGGGGCTCGATCAAGAGCCTGGGCCAGGCCGGGGCGTATCTGCGGGGCATCGCCAAGCGCAGCATCAAGGTTTCGAAGGACTCCGCGCCGGCCGGGCACCAGCCGCACAGCCGCAAGGGCCGGCTCAAGGGCGCCATCCTCTTCGGTGTGGAGAAGGAGCAACAGAGGGTAGTGATCGGCCCGACGGTCACGGCGGTGGGGCGGATCGGCCGCACCCACGAGTTCAGCGGCACGGAGCCGGCGAAGAAGCGCAAGGGGCGCAAAGCAACCTGGAAGCTGGAAGTCGGCGGCCACGGGCCGATCTCGGTCGACGGCGGCAAGCCGGTGGTGGTGAGGCTGAAGACCGCCAAGCAGGTCGCCCGGGCCGAGGCCGAGGCCAAGAAGCTGCCGCCGGCCAAGCGCCGGGTGGAGAGCAACCGACCGCGGAAGTATCCGCGGCGGCCGTTCATGGGGCCGGCGCTCGTGATCGGCAAGCCGAAGCTTTCCAAGATGTGGGCCAACTCGGTCCGAGGGTAAGGAGACAGCGATGAGCCACAAACTCGGCATGGAAGGCAAGCTTTTCAGGAACGCGGGGACCTATGCCATCCCGGACTGGAAGGAGATGAAGAACGTCAAGGATCTCACCCTGACGCTGGAGAAGGGTGAGGCCGACCTGACTACCCGGGGCAACGCCGGCTGGAAGGCGACGGTGGGTACGCTCAAGGAGGGCTCCATCGAGTTCGAGATGGTCTGGGACACCGAGGACGAGGGCTTCACCGCCCTGCAGAACGCCTGGTTCGGCGACACGCCGGTGGAGATGGCGGTGATGGACGGGCCCATCACGGCCAGCGGCAGCCAGGGCCTGCGGGCCACGATGTCGGTGATCAGCTTCAGCCGGAAGGAGCCGCTCGAGGAGGCCATGACCGCCTCGATCTCGATCAAGCCGACCTACGCCGAGCACGCCCCCGAGTGGATGAAGGTTACCTGAGGAGGGAGCCGCCATGCGAACCTTCAAAGACAACGCCGGCCGCGTCTGGTCGGTCCAGCTGGACGTCGCCGCCCTGAAACGGGTCCGGTCGCTCCTGGGCGTGAATCTGCTCGAGGTCATCGAGGGCAAGCTGATCGACCGGCTGTCCAACGACCCGGTGTTCCTCTGCGACGTGCTCTACGCGGTGGTCAAGCCCGAGGCGGACGCCCAAAAGCTGACCGACGAGGACTTCGGCCGGGCGATGGGTGGGGACGCCCTGGACGGTGCCTCGGCCGCCTTCCTGGAGGAACTGGTCGATTTTTTCCCCTCTCCCCGCCGGCGCCTTCTCCGGAAGGCGATGGAGAAGCTCGGGGTGTTCCAAGCGAAGGCGCTGGGTGTCGCGGAGCAGCGCCTGGCCAGTCCCGAACTCGACCGGCAGTTCGAGTCGGCGCTGGCCGAGCTTGGGAACTCATCTGGCGGCTTGCCGGGATCGTCGGAGTAGCGCCGGAGCCATTCACCCTGCGGGATCTGGTCTGGATGGCCGAGGGGCGTAGCCGGGAATCCTGGAACCATACGGCCTCGATCATGGCGATGCTCGCCAATGTCCACCGCGACCCGAAGAAGCACCGGCCCTACGGCGCATCAGATTTCCACCCCTACGCGGCCGAGGCCAGGCCGGTGCCCAAGACCAAGGATCTGTCCATCCTGAAGGCGGTCTTCGTGGATGGCGGCAAGTGAAGGAAGGAGACGGGAGATGAAGAGCTGGAAGACCACGGTGTTCGGTGTCTGCGCGATCCTGACGGCCATCGCCGGGGCGGTGAAGCTGCTGGTCGACAACGACCCGGCCACGAACCCGGACTGGACGGCCGTCTGCGCCGCGGTCGCGGCCGGGATCGGCCTGATCGCAGCCAGGGACAACAAGGTCTCGTCCGAGGACGTGGGGGTCAAGTGACCCCCTTGGCGGTCGTGCTGGGGCGCTTTCTCGGCGCGATGCTGGCCGAGTGCGCTCCGGTACTCGTGGAGGTGCTGAGCCATGCGATCAGGGAAGGGCTGGCTGACTCGGTGGAGGATGGTGCTCGCCGTGACGATCTGCGTGAGCGCCTTCTCCGGCGGCTGCGGGACGCACGTGATCGTAGTGCCCGAGGGGGAGCCGGTGAGACTGCGGGAGGCAGTCAAGGCCAAGGTCTGGGTGGCTGACAAGGACGGTCGGGAAGTCCCCGCCGTGGTGGTGCTGCCCGCAGGGTGGTGGGCCCTGTCTGACCCGGGACCTGGGAGATAAACGATGGCTTCCGCGGGCGGCATCCGGGCGGGGCTCGCTTTCATCGAGCTCTACGCCAACGACGCCAGGCTGGTGAAGGGCCTGCAGGCTGCCTCGCGCCGCATCAAGGCGTTTGGGGCAGGCCTGCAGGCCACCGGCCTTCGGATGATGGCCCTGGGCGCCGGGATCGTGACGCCCTTGCTGGCCAGCGCCAAGGGCTTCTCCGAGATGGGCGACCAGCTCGACAAGATGGCCAAGCGCACCGGATTCAGCGTGGAGACGCTCTCGGAACTGAGTTACGCCGCGGGCCTGGCCGGTACGGATCTCGGCGAGGTGGAGGTGGCCGCCAAGCGCATGCAGCGGATCATCGTGGGTGCGGCCGAGGGCTCGCAGACGGCCACGGACGCCCTGCTGGCGCTGGGGCTCTCGGCCAAGGATCTGCTCGCCCTGAAACCCGAGGACCAGTTCCTGGTGATCGCCAAGCGCCTGGCGGAGATCACCGACCCCACACTTCGCGCCGCCTCGGCGATGGAGGTCTTCGGGAAGTCCGGAACCTCGCTTCTGCCCATGATAGAGAACCTGGCCGAAACCAGGGCCGAGGCCCGCCGGCTAGGGGTGGTCATGACGGCCCAGGATGCCAAGGCGGCGGCCGAGTTGAACGATGCCTTTGGCCGGGTGACGGCGGTCTTGAAAAGCCTGGTGGTTACGGTGGGCTCGGCGCTGGCGCCGATCCTCAGTGAGATGGCCGGGAAGGTCACGGAACTCATCATGGCCTTCCGGGACTGGCTTGCCCAGAACCGGGGCCTGGTGGTCTCGATCCTGAAGATCGGCGCGGTGATCGTTGGAGTCGGGGTGGGGCTTACTGCCCTGGGGCCTATCGTCTCGGCGGTGGGCACGGCCTTCGGCGTCATGGCCTCGGTCATCTCGACCGCCCTGAGCTTCATTCTGACTCCAGTCGGCCTGGTGGTCACCGCACTGGCAGCGCTGGGCGCCTACATCGTGTGGGCGACAGGTGCCGGCGGGAAGGCCCTCGAGTGGCTGGGGGATCGGTTCGACGATCTCAAAGGCTTTGCCCTGGAGTCGCTCCAGGGCATCAAGGACGCGCTGGCCGCCGGCGACATTGCGCTCGCCGCCAAGATCATGTGGCTCTCCATGAAGGTGGTCTGGCAGGCCGGGATCAACTGGCTCAAGGGCTACTGGATCGCCTTCAAATACTGGTTCCTGCAGACCTCAAGCGACATCTTCGATGGCCTGACCATCGTGGTGGCCGAGGCCTGGTATGGCCTGCGGAGGATCTGGACGAACACCATCAACTTTCTGCTCAACCTGTGGACCAAGTTCTCGACCGGGGTCTTGAAGGTCTGGAACCATGTGCAGGGCTTCATGGCCAAGCAGTGGGCCAAGGTGCTGGGCACGCTCGATTCCAGCATCGACGTGGAGGCCGTGAGCCGGAACATCGACCGCCAGACCCAGGCGATGAACAAGTCGGCCCAGGTGCGCAGCGAATCCACCCAGGCCGAGCGCGACAAAGAGCTGGCCGGCATCGAGGAGGAGCGCAAGGCCGTCATCAACATGATCCTGGACGAGACCGACGAGAAGGACAAGGCCCGGAAACAGGGCCACGACCAGGAGCTGGCGGACTCCGAAGCCGCCCTGAAGAAGGCCAAGGAGGCGTGGGCGGCGGCCGTGGCCGAGGCCAAGGCCAAGCGCCAGGCGGCCGAGGCCAGGAAGCCGGAAGCGGCCCCGGAGGCGCCCGAAGTCCCGCGGTTCGAGAAGTTCCAGGAAGAGGTCGCTCCAGCGCTGGAGAAGGCCGCCCGGATCGAGGTGGCGGGCACCTTCAGTGCCGAGGCGGCCCGGGGCCTGGCCGTGGGGCCCAGCCTCACCGAGGAACGCACCGCCAAGGCCACGGAGGAGACCGCCAAGAACACCAAGAAGATCCTCGACCGGTTCGCTGACCAGGAATTCGAGTGAACGGCCATGCCCGCTGTGATTGAAGAACTCTTCTCGGGCCGGACGGAGACCCTGGCCGAGAAGTCCGTGGCCGAGCTGCCCTATGTGGTCCGGGATGCGGCCGACGAGGACGAGGTCAAGGCCATCGCCACGGTGGGCACGCCGGCAACCCACGACGGCCTGCCCCGAAAGTCCATCGAGATCGCCGAACGGGTCAACGAGCACACCTGGAAGGTGACGGTCAGGTACGAGAGCCCGGAGTCCGGTAGTCCGGGCGACGAGCCGGTCTTCAACTTCGACACCAGCGGCGGCAGCCAGCACATCACCCAGAGCCTGCTCACGGTGAACCGGTATGGCGTCAACGCTCCTGACTTTAAGGGCGCCATCGGCGTCACGGCCGACGCGGTCGAGGGCGTGGACATCACACTGCCCATCTACAGCTTCTCCGAGACGCACTTCCTGGCCGACAGCGTGGTCACGAACCCGTACAAGGGCGTCCTTTTCATGCTGACTGGCCGGGTGAACCAGGCCGCCTTCCGCGGCTTCCAGCCCGGGGAGTGTCTCTTCCTGGGTGCCTCTGGCTCGAAGCGCGGCACCGAGAAGTGGGAGATCGCCTATAGGTTCGCCTCCAGCCCCAACCGGGTTGGGATCACCGTGGGCGGCATCGGCGGGATCTCGAAGAAGGGCTGGGAGTACATGTGGGTCCGGTACGCGGACCAGGAGGATGCCGGGGCCAAGGCCATCGTCAAGAAACCCGTGGCCGT
>JAKLDR010000176.1 GCA_022703445.1 Planctomycetota bacterium
CCTTGACGGTCGAGCCGAAGACCACTGTGCCGGAGGCCGCGCCCGAGGCCATCTTGGCCCGGTCGATGATGTCGGCCGAGGCCAGCTGTCCCTGGAGCTGGCCGATCTTGGCCTCGATCTTGGCCATCTCCTCGCGCGCGGCATGGTAGGCGGCGTTCTCCGAGAGGTCGCCCTGTTCCCGGGCGTCGTTGATGGCCTTGCGCAGCCCCGGCCCCTTGGCCTTGAGCACCTCGAGATCGGCCAGGAGCTTGTTGTAGCCCTCCCGGCTCATGGCGATGCGGTCCACGGTTCAGTCCCTTCTGTCCGGTTCAGAGCCCGTCTGCGGTCTATCCGGCCCGGCAACTAGGATAACCGCAGGGGACGGGGGGTCAAGGGTAATGGAAGGGCGGCGGAAACAGGATCCGACGGATCGGTCGAACCGGACAGACCCGTCGAATCGGATGCCCTGCGGTGAGCGGGCTCACCCCTTGAGCAGCTTCTCCAGCCGATCGATGCCCTTGTTGATCTTCTCGCGGCTGGTGGCGAAGGACAGCCGCACGCAGCGGTCGTCGCCGAAGGCCGAGCCGGGCACGAGCGCCACGTGGGCCTTCTCCAGGCACACCGAGGCGAAGGTCAGGGAGTCGGTCATCTTGACGCCCGCGTAGCTCTTGCCGTAGCAGCCGGAGACGTCCGGGAAGACGTAGAAGGCGCCGTCGGGCTTAACGCACTTGACGCCCGGCAGCTTGTTGAGTCGGTCGACGATCAGGTCGCGCCGGCCCTCGAACTCCTTCCTCATGGTCTCGAGCTCCCTGGCGCCGCCGTCGTTCTGGGTGAGCGCCGCGGTCGCCGCCACCTGGCACATGGTCGAGGGGTTGGAGGTCGAGTGGCTCTGGAGGTTGGCGGCCGCCTTGATCACCGCCGCCGGGCCGGCCGCGTAGCCGATCCGCCAGCCGGTCATGGCGTAGCTCTTGGAGTGGCCGTTGACCACCAGGGTCCTGGCCTTGAGCTTCGGCTCGAGCGCCGCGATGCTGGCGTGCTTCATGCTCCCGAAGACCAGTTTCTCGTAGATCTCGTCGGAGATCACCCAGACGTCCTTGTCGACCAGGACCGCGGCAATGGCCTTAAGCTCCTCCGGCGAGTAGACCGCGCCGGTGGGGTTCGAGGGGCTGTTGAGAATGACGGCCTTGGTCTTCGGGGTGATGGCCTTGGCCCACTGGGCGGGAGTGAGCTTGAAGCCCTGGTCGCCGCCGGCCAGCGGCATGACCGGGATTCCGTCGGCCACGCGGACCATCTCCGGGTAGCTCACCCAGTAGGGGGCGGGGATGACCACCTCGTCGCCGGGGTTGACCATGACGTCGATGAGGTTGTAGATGACGTGCTTGGCGCCGCAGGAGATGAGCACCTCCTTGGCGGGGTCGTACTCCAGGCCGTTGTCCTTCTTGAGCTTGGCGGCCACGGCCTTCTTGAGCTCCATGGTGCCGGAGGCCGGGGTGTAGCGGGTCTGGCCCTTGTCGATGGCGGCCTTGCCGGCCTCGCAGACGTACTTGGGGGTGTCGAAGTCCGGCTCGCCGGCGCCGAAGCCGACGACGTCCACGCCCTCGGCGGCGAGCTGCTTGGCCTTGGCGTCCACGGCCAGGGTCACGGATTCGGCGATCTTTCCGGCGCGGTCTGCAAGCTTGGGCATCTGCTGGACTCTCCTCTGAAACGGCGGGGCGCGCAACTGCGCAACCCCGGACATCGCGGACCCGGGGCCGGGCCACCACGGCGCGGCCCCCGGATCGGCGGGGATTATAGGCGCCTGCCGGTGGGCGTCAACGCCTGCGGGCAGTCGCGGCTTCCTTGACAACCGCCCGGGGCCCGGCTTAAATAGCCTTCCGGAAAGGCCGATTTTCGGCCTGAGAAGTCCCGCTCCCCGCGCGTCTACAGCCCAGAGGAGGGGCCCCATGAGGTTGAGCCTCCGTTTCGCTGCTTTGCTGGCGGTCGTCGGGTTGACAACGTTGATGGGCTGCTGCCCCCGGGAGGTCTGCGACCGGGGCCCGAAGCTTCGCAACGACGTTAAGGACTACGTGCGCCACCAGAGGGAAGTGGCCTCCGACATGGTCGGCGACGTGGAGTCCTACGTGGACTTCAACCTCGGGCTGATGGCCCGGCTGCAGGCCGACATGGTCGCCTACGTCCGCCACCAGAAGGAACTGCCCGCCGAGCTGCGCGACGACGTCAAGGCCTATCTCGACTACAACCTCAAGCTGGCCTCGGCGCTCCGCCAGGACCTGCGCGACTACGTCCGGCACCAGAAGGCGCTGATGAGCGAGCTCGATGACGACGTCAAGAGCTACATCGCCGCCGAGAAGGAGCGCCCCGCCAAGCTGCTCAACGACCTGCGCGACTACGTCCGGGCCCAGATCGAGAAGATCGACGACCTGACCGCCTCGGTGGACGCCTACTGCAAGTCCAACGTGGCCCTGGTCGCCAAGCTGCGCGACGACGTGCGCGACTACTTCCGCCACCAGAAGGAACTGGCCGCCGAGCTGCCCGAGGACGTCAAGGCCTACGTGCGCTCCGAGCTGGTCGAGCGGCCGCCGAAACTCCGGGCCGATCTGGAGCAGTACGTCCGGCACCAGCTGACCGAGCTGCCCCCCGAGATGGCCAAGTCGCTCAAGGCCTTCTGGGAGGCGAACCTGGTCCTGGCCGACAAGCTCCGGACCGACGTGCGCGATTACGTCCGGCACCAGCAGGCCGTGGCCGCCGAGCTGCCCGGCCAGGTCGAGGCGTACTTCGTGTCGCAGGGCGAGCGCGCCCAGGCCCTGGTCGTCGACGCCCGCGACTATGTCCGGCACCAGGAGCAGGTCGCCGCCGAGCTGCCCGGGGACGTGGGGGCCTACGCCCGTTCCGAACTGGTGGAGCGGCCCACCAAGCTGCGCGAGACGGTCCGCGACTACCTGCGCTACCAGCGCGCCAAGATCCCCGAGGCGGTGGACAGCATCGATGCCTACGTGTCCTCGGAGGCCAGGCGGGTCAGCAAGCTGCGCGGGGACATCCAGGACTACTGGCGGTTCCAGAAGGAGCAGCTGGACGCCACCCGCAGGAACGTGGAGTACCAGCTGCGCTGCGATTCCGCCAAGGACGGGTTCTAGTAGCCCCGCCGCATCCGCCGGGCGCCGCCCGGCCGGCGTCGGGCTGGAGCAAGGTCCGGACGATCAGGCCATCGGGCGGGAGGTGCGGGATGTTCAGGGCATCGGCGGCGGTTCTCATGGCGATTGCTTTGGCGGGTTGCGCGAAGAAGAGCTTCGTCGACGCTCCCGTCAACTATGACCACCAGCTGCGCAAGGGCGATCGGACCGATCTGAGCTTCGTGGCGGCTCCGGTGGGCGAGGTGGTCGCCCAGATGGAGACCAAGTCCCACTGCCGGATAACCGTTACCAACCAGGCCAGGAGCGCCATCGCCGCCGGTGACCTCCGGATCACCGCGCAGGTCGAGCCGCTGCCGAAGGAGCTGGCCTTCAGCGTGCTGCAGGCCGAGCTGGAGTTCAAGGGGCTGGTGCTGATCGCCCAGGACAATGCCCTGGGCCGCCCGGCCTACGTCCTGGACCGCGCCAAGCTCCGCGAACTGTCCGTGCCGGGCGACGCCGCCCGGGTCTCGGCCAAGGGCGGGGCCGACTTCTGAGCCGGGACTGAGCCGAGGCGCTCTTGAGCAGTCAGCAGGGCGGCCCGCCGGAAGCCGGGGTTCTCGGCCGGCGGGCCGCGCGGCTTCTGGGGGCCATCGAGCTGCGCCTGGTGGCCGGCGCGGTTCTGGCCGTGGGACTCCTGGCCCTGGCCGGGCTGTTTCTTCTGGCCGAGCTGCTGGCCGCCGGTCTGGCCTTCGGCCCCGGCTGGCTCTCCGCCGCCGCCGAGCGCGCCGGTCCCCTGCTGTATTTCGCCGTCCTGCTGGCCGCCGTCTCAGTCCTGCTGCCGCTGGTGCGCCGGCCCGGCCGCGTCTACCTGGCTTCCCTGGCCGAGCGGGCCGGACCGGAGCTCTCCGGTCAGCTGGTGACCCTGGCCGAATTCGAGGCCGGGCGCTCCGACCTGGCTCCGGGAGCGGCGGAGCTCCTGGCCGGAAGGGTGGAGAGCGTCCTGGAACGCTCGCCGCTCGATCCGGGCCGGGCCGCGGCGGAGGAGCGTCCCTGGCGGCTGCCGGCCTTTGCCCTGGGGTCCGTCCTGGCCATCGGGCTGGGGCTGGCCGTCCTGGGGGGCGGCGCGTACCTGGGGGCGCTGGGCGAGCTCTGTGGCCTGGGCGACACCGGTCCGACCCGCATCGCCGACGTGCAGCCGGGCGACGTCGCGCTTGATGAGGGCGCGGAGCTGCCGGTCAGCTGCCGGGTCGGCGGGCGCCGGCCCGGCGCGGTGTTCCTGGTCTCCGGCTCGGTCAGCCGGGAGATGCTCTGCGGCGAGGACGGGCTCTGGCGGGCGGGGCTTGTGCCGCGCGGCGCCGGGAGCTACCGGGTCGAGGCCGAGGCCCGGAGCGGCCGGGTGGTGGCCGGGCCGTTCGAGCTGCGCATCCGGCCCCGGCCGCTGGCCAGGGTGGAGAAAGTGGTCTACCGCTATCCGGCGTACACCGGCTTGGCCCCGCGCGAGTCGGACTCGCCGGAGCTCGACTGCCTGGCCGGCGCGCAGGCCGAACTGGGCATAGCAGCGCGCGGCCCGGTCGAGTCCGTGGAACTCCGCCTGGACTCCGGGCCGAGGGTGGCGGCCAGGCCGGCCGGCGGCGGGCGCTGGTTCTGCTCGGTCCGCGTCGAACGCGTCGGCGCCTATTCCCTGTGGGTCGCCCCGCAGGGCGGGGGGGCCGCCCGGGAGGTGGCCGCCGGGCGGATCACCGCGCGGGCCGACCTCGCTCCGACCGCCGCGGCGCTCGCCCGCAAGCTGCCCGACGGGCGGGTGGCCATCGACTACCGCGTCGCCGACGACTACCGGTTGGGCCCGGCCAGGATGGTTTTCGTGGTCGGAGGCCGGCGCCGGGCCTACGAGGTCCCCGGCGTGGACGGGCGGCGCGAGAGCCAGGGCGCGGTGCTGGTGCCCTCCGAACTGCTGGCCTCCGCGGCGGCCGCCGACGGCATAGTCCGCTACCGCCTGGAGGCCGCCGACACCAGGAGCCCCGAGCCCAACCGCGCGTCCAGCCCCGACCAGGAGTTCCGCGCGGAGCGCGAATCCGCCCTGGCCATGGCCGGGCCGGTCCTGGAGAAGCCTCCGCTGCAGATGGGCGGCTCGCACGGTCGACCGGAGCAGCCCGGCGGCGGCTCCGGCGCCTCGTCCGGGGGCCAGGCCACGCGCCCGCTCGAGAGCCTCTACAAGCCCGAGGACGCCCCCGCCAAGCCGCCGTCGGACCCCGCCGGGGGCCAAGGCAAGACCGGAGATCCCGACGACCCGTATCTGGCCCCGTCCGGGGGCGACCCCGAGGATGAGCCGCCGGCCAGGAAACCCGACGGCGGACGGGGCCCCGGAGAGAGCGGGGCGGGGGATGGCGGCGGGCAGGGCGGTGTTCCCGAGCAGCCCAAGGTCAACACCCCCGACAAGGGCGGCGCCGGGACGGGACAGGGCGCGGGCGGCTCCGGCGAGGGCGGCGATACCCGCAACACTCCCGGCGGCAGGTCCTCCGGCGGCGGCAACTCCGGAACGAATGGCGGCGGCGACGGCGGAGGCTCGAAGCCTGTCGGGAAACCGCCCACCGGGAGCGAGACCGGTGTGGGCCAGGGTTCGCCGGAGCAGGTGATCCCCGGCAAGGTGAACATGGACGTCAAGCCGGGGGAACGGACGCTGCCCGTCGGCGGGGCGCCTCCTCCTCTGCGGACGGACTGGGGCGGCCAGCGGCGGGTCCCCGCCGGCGCCGGATCAGGCTCCGCACCGGGGGAGGTCAGGGCGCCGGACGGACGGCTGCAGGCCGGACCCGCGCCCGCGCCTGATGCTCAGACCCGCCCGGGCGGGCCGGCTCCGGGCCGGGCTCCGGTTCCGGCGGCCGATGCGCGCTATCGGCGCTACATCAACGACTACCTGGAGGCGATGGCCGCCGAGGGGCAGCGGGCGCCGTAGGTTTCCCCGGGATCCCGGAGCGGATAGGCGCCGTGCTCGGACACGGCCTCGTGCAATGCCTGGATGTGCTCCTCCGGCCAGGGCATGCCCTGGTCCGGGGAGCAGAAGTAGCCGCCCTCGCGGCCGAGCTGCCACATGCGCCGCACGGCCTCCCGGCGTATCTCCTCGGGCGGGCCGGCCACGATGACCGCGCTGCTCACGCCGCCCTGCAGCGCCATCCTCCCCTGGGTGGCGCGCCGGACCTCGTCGAGGTCGTTGGCGGTGGCCTGGACCGGGTTGAGGATGTTCACGCCCAGGTCCATGAACATCTCCAGGATCGGGGTGATGTGCCCGCAGCTGTGGAAGTTGATCAGCACCCCGTGCCGCCGGTACAGCTCGAAGAGCCGGCGGTACTCGGGGACCAGGAACTCCTGGAGGATCTCGGGGGACAGCAGCAGCCCGCCCTGGGTGCCCAGGTCGTCTCCCATGCTGACCATCTCGACGCCCAGCTTGAGGTAGTGCCGGGCCAGGCCCAGTTGGAAGTCCATGATGCCGTGGAGCAGATCGCGCACCGCCGCTGGTTCGGCGTAGAAGGCGCACATCAGTTCCTCCATGCCGACCAGCATGTAGCTCTTCTCCCAGAGCGTGTCCCGGTGGCTGCCGGTCAGGAACTCGCTGGCGCGGTCCCAGCCCCTGGCCTGCTCGTAGATCTGTCCGCAGATGCGCTCGTCGTCCGGGTCGGGCCAGCGGAACCCGGGCAGGTCCCCGGCCAGGTTCGCCAGCGGGTTGCCGCGCGGGAAGCCCATCACCCCGTCGTGCTCGCGGTGCCAGACCGTACCCCAGATGTCGGTCCACTGCGAGCCGACCGGCAGGTGATGGCCGCCGCCGGCGTAGCCCTGGTGATCGCAGCCCAGGTAGCTGATCCGCCGGCATGGCGGGGCTCCGACTATCCGCTCCGGGCGATCGAAGCGGATGATGCGCAGGGCGTTTTCCTTGGCGTTCATGCGGCGAGCTCCCGGCTCTCAGTTCCCAGTTCCCAGATCCCAGTTCCCAGTTCCCGGTTCTCAGCTCCCAGTGCCTGCTCGGGGAATTCAGCCGGGAGCCTGCATTTGGCTACTGGGCTCTGGGCTCTGGGATCTGGGAACTGAGAACTCGTTCTACCCGTGCACCCTCTCCGCCTGACGCGCGAAGCGCCGGAGCAGGTCGTCGATCCGGAACTTCTTGTGGGTCTTGAAGTAGGCGTGCACGGTGTTGTGGAATGGCCGGGTCCACTTCGCCGGGACGCCCTTCCTCCCGACCACCGCGCCGACGATGCTCCCGGCGGTGGCCGCGGTGCAGTCGTTGTCCAGACCCATGGCCACGGTCTCGCCGATGACCCGCGATACGTCGGTCCGGCCGATGGTCACGCCCCAGATGGTCAGCACTGCGTTGATGATGGTGTGTACCCGGTGCATCCCGGCGAAGCGCTTCTCGGCGGCGTCGCGCGCCTGGCGCCAGTTGCGGATCCGCGGGGAGACCCGCAGCGCCCAGCGAACGGCGTCGGCCATGGCGCAGTCGCGCGGGATCTCGGTGAGGCCCAGTCGCAGGGCCTCGACCGGATCATCCACCGCGAAGGCCGCGGCGATGACCGCCGAGAAGTACATCTCGCCGTAGACGCCGTTCCGGCGGTGGCTGAGGTAGGCGTCGCGCCAGGCCATGTCCGCGGCGAACTCCGGCCAGCCGGGGGCCATGTAGCCCCAGGGGTCGGAGCGGATGTCCGCGCCGATCCACTCGCAGTAGGGGTTGTCGGCCGCGCCGGCCCGGAGTGCCGGTACGCTCTTCTTCAAGTTCTCGAGCGCCACGTGCTCGGCGGTGCAGGCGTAGGGCAGGTGCTTGAGCCAGGCCTTGCCGTTGTCCGCGACGGTGAAGCGCGGGCCGAACTCCTCGACCACCAGGAGGCCGAGCAGCGTGTAGACGATATCATCGTCCACCGGCACGCCGTTCATCCGGTCGCGGGTGTAATCCTGGCGCGGGCTGAAGTCGTAGCGCTTCCGGAAGGGCTCGGGCACGTAGCTCCAGTACTCGGTGGGCGGGAAGTTCTGGCCGTTCTCGCGGGCCAGGTCCTGCATCTTGGGGATGTCCCAGAATTCGACCGGCGCGCCCAGGGTGCAGCCGGCCATGCGGGCCATGAGCGCGCCCTCCAGCCGGTCGGCGTATTCGGCGGCGTCGAATGACTTCCACATGCGGCGAGGGCCGGCCGGCCGGAGCTTCCGGATGGCGGCCAGGCTGTTGGGTTCGCGGGCGGCGAGCTTCGGGTCGGCCGGCAGCGCGCGCAGGCGCTTCAGCCCCGCGCCCATCGCCCGGCGCACGTCGGCCAGCACTCGCTCGACGCCCCTGGCGCCGTACTCGTGCTGCAGCTGGCTGTAGAGCTCGAACTGCTCGGCCGTCTTTTTGAGGTCTGCCACCTTGGGGTAAGTCATCGAGTCTTCTCCTTCGCTGCCAGGTAGGCCCCGGGACTTGCGCCCGGCACACCCATAGCATACACTCCCGGATCGGCGGAGGTCTACGCAGATGCGGCCAAAAACCATGCAGAATCGCGCAGAAGCGCCTATCAGACGGCAGTACGAGCCGGTTGAGCTGCCGGCCGACTTCCCGATCGTGGGCGGCGGCCGGCACTCGCCGTCAACCGAGCCGATCTCGCGCCTCCACCTCCACGACGGACTGGAGCTCGGCTACTGCTTTGCCGGCGCCGGGATCTTCATGGTCGAGGACAAGGTGCTGCCGTTCTCGGCCGGGGATGTCTCGGTGATCAACGACCGGGAGATGCACCTGGCCCAGAGCGCGCCGGA
>JAKLDR010000177.1 GCA_022703445.1 Planctomycetota bacterium
TGGTGGACGTAGCCGTAGCGCCGGGCGTCGGCCGTGAAATAGTCCAAGTTGTCGGCCGTCTTGAGGTCGATGATTCCGCGGGAGATGTTCAACCAGTCCAGCCTGGCCTGCGCGGGGAGCCCGCAGAACTCCCCGCGGACCACGCCTTCGGCTACGCCCTCGTGGAGCAGCTCGCAGGCGACCTGGTGAGCCTTGACGCCCTCGGCCATCTTGCCGATCAGCTCGAACTGCTCGCCAGTCAGAACGGGCTTGCGCTGGGCCTTGGCCCACTCTGCCCAAGTCAGCGTGTTCGCCCCGTAGGGCCTCCCCGTCTTCTGGTTGATGGGCCCGCCGACCGCGTACTCCGCGGCGAACTTGGCCTGGCCCTCCAGGATCAGCTTGTGGGTCGCCCGGCCGACCATGAACGCCGGCCGGTCCTCGTCCGGAATCAGCCCCTGCTTCTTCTTCCAGTAGAGCAGCGGGCACCGGCGGAAGTCGCCCAGGGCGTGGCTGGTCAGGTGGGTCTTGGCCTTTTCCAGATATTCCTCGAACGATTCGCGGATCAGCATCTCCATCGGGTCGGACATCGTGGCGATCATGGCGATCATCCTTCTTTCCGTTCGCAAGGTGCCTATTGGATTTCTACCCGGCGCAAGACCGAGTTGGCGGAGGTGCCCCCGCGCAGTCGCGCAGGCCGGCCGCGTCGAAAATGGCGCGGAGCTTCTTCAAACGGTCGTTCAGCGTTGAACGGGGCAGGCCCAGCTGGCGGGCCACTTCCGCCGGCGAGAACTTGGGCAGAAGCTCGCATATGCTGCGCAGTTCTTCGGGAAGCTGCGAAACCACCGCGCTGATGTCGTCGCCCAACTGACAGGCGCTTCCGTCCGCGCCGGGCTGACCCTTGGTAGCCGGCGCCGCTATCGTTTCGGAGCGCGGGATCAGGGTCGAGTCCCCGTTGGGAATGCACTCGTTGAGGGAGCACTCCTCGCGGCTGGGATTGCGCATTTCCTGATCGCGATGCCGGATCAGGTTGCAGATCTTTCTCGTGATGACCAACGATACGAAGGTCTTGAGCTTCATGCCTTTCTCGGCGTTGTATCGAGGCAGCCGATTGAGGACATCGAGCATGATCTCCTGCTCCAGGTCCTCGGCATCCGATGCAAGGAACTCTTCGCTCTCGATGAGACGCCTCACCTTATGGGCAATGACTCTCATGGCGTACTTGTGGATCTTCTCAATCTCTCTGTCGGGCTCCATCTGTGCCTCCTCGCGACCGGGGAGGCGTCGTGGGCACCGACCGAGGCAGCGACCGGGACTGGTGAAGGCATCGTGAGTTCGCCGTTTCGGCGGCACCCACGACTGCCTCCACCTTGTGGTCGGTCAATCGTCTGGTTCCGAAAAACTCGCTTGTTGACGGGATTGCGGGGGCCGAGCCCGCCGGTCAGGCGATCCCCTCCTCAAAGGTCATCACGAAAGGCAAGCCATGCCGGACTTCGAGGGAAAGGACCGTCCCGTCGCCCATTTCCTCGATCCTGGCCAGTAGCTGCCGAACTTCCGCCTTGAGCGCGAAGTCCGATATGCCGGCCTCGGGCCTGAAACTGCCATAGCCGCTGCCGAACTTGGTCTGCAGAACGACGCGCGGCTTCGGCTCCATGACCGGTTCGCCCTTCAGAATGGCCAGGCGTTCGACAAAACCGAAGCCGATCTCCTGCATGAGCCTGACCAACTGCTGTCGTGCTGGGGAGAGGGATGCCAACGTCGCACTACAAACCATGCCGCGCCTCGCTTTCCGCGCCCGGAGGGCGCAAGGAATTCCGAGAGGCTGGCCCGGCAGGCTCTTCACAGGGGGTCGCTTCGGCATCCACTCGGACGCCTCGGCTGCAGACCCCGAAAGCCGGACTCGCGCCTCACCGGGGAGGCGCTACTTCCGGGGTAGCAATGCTACTTTCGGGGTAGCAAACGCAGGACTATACGGTGGACCAGGCTATATGTTGCTGCGGGGCGTAGGAGAAGGTGCTTCCCATCTTGAGGTCGTTGTTGAGGTGCCGCCATAACTCTATGTCATGCTTCTTGATCGCCCTGAAGGCGTCCTTGATGGCCTTGGACGCCGCCTTCCGAAGGCGGTCTGCGTCGGTGTCCTTGCGGAGCTTGCCTCCGACGCCCATCGCGCTCACCAGGTGTTGCTCGATCTTGGACAACTTCTCCCTGATTGCCGTCTGCTGGCCCACGTCGTGGTTCTTCTCGGCCGTGGCGAGTTCCTTGCGCAGGTCGGCGGCCTCGGACCGCATTTCCCCTACGGCCTCGCGACTGTAGTTCTCCCCTGTCGAGCCCGTCGCGACCTTCTCCCCGGAAACCGCCTCGACCATCTCGGCCACGGGGAGCGGCTTGTGCGGCTGCGAGAGCAGAAAGGCAATATAGGCCAGGCCCTTCGAGTCCGGCAAATGGAACCTATCTCCCTCAAAGGCGATCTCCCACGCCTCGCCGGATTTCCGAAACACATGGGTAAGGTTGTCCGGGCCGGCGAGAGACTCCCGGAAGATGGCCGCGACGTCCTGAAGCGGAGCGAGACGGCCGGTATCGTCTACGCCTATGGTGTCCTCCAGCGCCACAAAGGTTACCTTGCCTCCGTAGAGGGGATCCTCCGGGGCACTCCCGAAATGCCCCCGGGTAGGCGCCAGCAACGCAATCGGACCGCTTGCCGCAGCGACCAGCCGTGCCGAGACTGACAGGAACCGCTCTGGTTCAAGCTGGACCGTCAGATAGACGGGTACATTCCTCCCGGCGGCAGAAACGAAGGCCCCCACTCGGTACGTCTGATAGTCCGGCATCCTTGCTGGATTGGCCGCCAGCCCCATCGCCTCCGCCAGGGACTTCAGCAGCGCATCGACATCCAGGCGCCAGACGACCCGGTCAGCTCTGGCGAGCTTTCTGGTCGTGCCGCAGTCCTCGCAGACGGCGACGATGTCGCCGGGGCCATGCTCCACCACCCGGCAGACGCCGCCGCAGCCCTCCGGCCCGACGCACGGATAACCCGACGCCAAATCGCTGGTCGGCTGCAGAAGACCCCTGGCCGCGTCGTATTCCGGCCCGAGCCGCTCACGCCACTCGGCCGCGACCGCCGAGAGCCCCGGCAGCGCCTCAAGCGTTGGCCACAGCCGCAGCAACTTCTTTGTGCTCATGACCGGCTAGCTCCTCGCCCCCAATGAACCCGCGCGCCGTCAGCCATGCCTCGACCAGGGCCGAATCGCTGTCGCGTCCGTAGAGGACCACGTTCGGAGGCTTGACAGTGACGGTCCGCGGAGTCTTGGATGCCGTGAACTTGATCCGGAACTTGGCCTTGGTCAGACGCGCCTTCCCATGGATCGACTTGCCGCGCGCCTCGAGGACCGCGAAGAAGTCGGTGGCCTTGCGAATCTCGATCTCCTGATACGGACCGCCCCGGGCTATCTGTAGTTCGACCAGCCGCACCTCATCGATCCCTTCGATGTCGCCACAGGCCAGGGAGTCCTTCCCCAGTGCGATCAGCGGCTTCAGGGTGTACTTGGCCTGCCCGGGAAAGAAGTCCTCGCGCCCGAACAGATGCAGGCCGAACTTGGCCCGGTACAGCGCCTTCTCGCCCTTGGTGTCGGCGTGGACGCGCAGCTCCCCCAGTTGCTGGTTGTAGACCAGCACGTCGTACTTCTCGGGCCGGTAAACGAAGGTGCTCGACTCACCGTGCTCGTATTTTCCCTCGCGCTTCAAGAGATCGCCGTGACGGACCAGGAACCACACCTCATCGCCCTTGGGGAAGGCAAGCACCTTGGCGCCTCGCCCGCGTTTCTTCTCCTCGAACCAAGCATCTAGTCCCTTCTCCAACTCGCGGAGGACGGCAGCCGTCGGACGCTTGAGCCGCGGTGGAGTCGCAACGTTGGACTGGAAGTGCTCGAAGGACCGCGTGTGCTCCACGGACTGCTCCGCGTGCTTGCGCTCCAGGTACTCCGGCGCCCTCAGCCACACCTGCACGGCAACGTCTGCGGGCGTGAGATCGGGGGAGTCGTCGATCTTGACGTCGCCGCCCTTGGCACCCTCCAAGATCGAGTCCATGCTCTCCTTGGTGGACATCTCGTGGATGAGGTAGAGCGCCTCGGCCAGCTCCGGCGGGGTGTCGTCCTCCGGAGATATTAGGATGGCGACCAGGCGCTCGTAGTCCAAGGTCTCGGCCGCCGCGGGGGCTGGCAGTGCGAGGCCACGCTGAACGAAGAATGCCTTGTGCCGGGTCAGGAACTCGATCAGGTGGTTGGGGGCAATGGTCCGGAGCGCTTCCTGGGAAGAGAACCGCCGCAGATTGAAAGTTACCATGCCTCTACTCCTTTCCTCACGCCAAAAAAGAAAGGCCCGCCGTCCCGCAGCTCTCGCTCGGACGCGGACCTTAGTTCCCTCTAACGACAAGGGGTGAAGGTATCGCTTGCCCTTCAGGTTAGGATGTCTCTACCGGTAAGACCTCCCAATCCCCCCGTTTGGCAACCGCATATCTTAGCCTCGGACGTGTCATAGTCAATACTGAAAATCAGGTGCCGAACGGGCCCGTTTGGGGGCTGGCGAGCATCATTCCGCCCGATAGCCATCCGCCGTCTTGCTGCCCTGCCGGGTAGAAATATAACAGAGCGTTACTCCGCCGGTCAGCCAACCGAGCGCCAAGCGCAGGCCGTTGAGGGCGGCGCGCTCCGAAAGGAGTCGCCGTGTCCAAGGTCGTCGTTGGCAAGACCGTCATCGAGGAATATGAGATGCCCGCCGACGCCGCGGACGGAGACATGGCCCTCGCTGATCGACTGCTGGCGAACATTCTGGTGCGGCTGTGGCGCAAGAAACAGGCCGCAAGAGACGCCTTGACTTCTTCGCCGGCTCATGGCTCAGTGTCGGGTGAGGAAGCGCCCGTGGCGCACGGAGGGCCATGATGGACATGGGTTTGCGATTGGGCGTCGGCTGCGTCCGGGTTTCAACGGACCGCCAGGAACGCTCCATCGACGAACAGAAGGAAGCCATCCGCGCCGCCGCCAACCGCGACGGCGTCAAGCTCATGGAGGGCGAGGCCTGGTGCGAGGACGAGGGAATCTCCGGCAGCATCTTGGCGCGGCCCGGCCTCCAGAAACTCTTGGCCATCTGCCACACGCGCCGGGACATAACCGACGTCTACTTCTGGAAGCGCAATCGGCTGACCCGTTCGACCGACCCCCTCGACGGCCTGAGCATCGAGCGGGAGATCGAGAAGACCGGTAAGCGCATCCACTTCGTCCAGGGCATGCAGAAGACCGGCAACAAGCTCCTGGACTTCATCGCCAGCACCATCGAGTACGCCGAGGCCGGCCAGTACCTCGTCAACCTCTCGTCCGACACCATCCGCGGCCTCGTGCCGCTTACCAAGGCCGGCTTTGACGCCGGCCGACCCACCCCCTACGGCTTCGACCGCATGGTGGTCGACAGCTCGGGCAAGGAGCTTTACCGCATCCGATGCTTGGGGGGCGGAACTTACCACAAGATGCTGCCCAACGGCGACGTCCAGGTCTACAGCAACGGCGTAAAGCCGGAGAAGGAGCAGAGCGCGCGTTCCACGCTGGTGCCGGGCGCTCCAGACCGCGTAGGCGTCGTGCGGAGGATGTTCGCCGCGTATGTCCAGGGCGAGCAGGGCATTCGGACCATCGTCGAGAACCTCAACGCCGAGCGCATTCCCGGCCCCCGTGGTGGGCTATGGTCGGTCGGGACCATCCGAAGCATCTTGGTCAATCCGGTCTACTATGGTGCTAACATCTGGAACGTTCGGAGCTTCTCGAAGTATCACGCCATCAAGAAGGGCGCGCCGACTCCGCACGAACCCACGGATGGCAGGGCGCTTCGGATGAACGCCCAGGAAGACTGGATAGTGGCCGACGAGCAGCACAGCTTCGAGGGGTTGATCACGAAGAAGCTGTTTGATGAGGCGCAGGAGAAGCGCATGGGGCGAAACGCGCCCTTCAAACGCGGGCACTCGGTCAAGTCCCCCTACTACCTCACGGGCCTCATCAAGTGCGCTTGCGGTCATAGCCTCCACGGCATCAAGAAGTTGAGCAGCAAGAAGAAGGGCCGCCGAACCTATTTCTACTACACCTGCGGCGGATTCGTCACCAAGGGCCATGCGGCCTGCAAGAGGTATCTGGTGCCCAAGGAGGTCATTGAAGGACCGGTTTTGGATGCGCTCAGAGACCGTCTTCAGACCATGGGCCGTATCGGCAACATCCGCGAACAGGTCGAGGCATTGATCGCCGAGCACGCGCCAAGCGGTGGAGACCGCTCCGGGGAGCTTCGAGGCCGGCTTGCGGAACTGGCCGACAAGCGCCGGAACTGGGAATCCGCCATCGACAAGGGCCTCGATATCACGCTGGCCGTCGACAAGCTCAAGCAGCTGGCCAAGGAAGAAGAAGTCATCAAGGGCGACTTGGCCGCCATAAGGGCCCGGGGGGCCGTGAACGCCGACGTCCATGCGGCATCCACGGAGATCCTGGGCCAACTGAACCGACTGCAAGAGGTTCTGGAAGAAGGCAGCGTGGCCGAGGTGAAGGCCATCCTGAGGGCCTACATCGGCCGGATTGAGTACAACCCCGAAAACAACCGGGCTCGGGTAGGCTTCCTGCCATCCCGAGCCCTCGTATCTCGCCTCGTCCTTGGACGAGAAAACGAGATTGTTAGTATGGTAGCGGGGGGGGGATTTGAACCCCCGACCTCCGGGTTATGAGCCCGACGAGCTACCAGGCTGCTCCACCCCGCGTCCGAGGGGAAGTATAGTCAGGCCGCACGCGCAGGTCAAGGGGAAAACGCGAGCGTGGCTGTTGCCAGTTTCCTGTTCCCAGTTCCCAGTTGCCAGTTGCCTGTTCCCAGTTGCCAGTGGGCAGTGGCCAGTTGCCAGTTGGCAGGCCCGAGCCCTTTCATCCTTCATCCCCTTCGACGATGCCCTTCGACTAAAGCTCAGGGCGGTGAGCGACGTCGAACCGCTCAGGGCCTTGAGCCTGTCAAAAGGCTTCCGCCTTCATCCTTCCCGGCTCGTGCACCTCCGGGATGCAGCCGGCGGTGCAAACTCGGTGCGCCTGGTGCATTGCGCCGGAGCGCCCGCCGCCCCGGCACACGGAGGCCCGAGCGCATGGGTGCGAAGCAAGGCCGCTTGCGCCTGGCCCCGGCATGCGCCCAAGATGCGCCCGTCCTGGCCTCCGGCCTGCTATCCTGCGACTGGACCCTTGACCGCATGCCCTCCTGGGGTATGATCCCCTACGGCCAGGGGCCGCGCGCCGGCAAGGTCTCCTGCCGTACAGTACCTGTACTTTCTCGGCGCCTTCCGTCCTGGGCCTACGGGGGAACAGGTCAGTGCCTGAAGAGCCCGAAGCGCTCACTCGCCGCCGCCGCGTTGACCCGCGGCTTAGGGACGCTGGCTGGCGGGTCGTCCAGTTCGACGAGCGCGTTCCCCTTGAGAAGCTCGACCGCTGCGCCATCGCCGAGTATCCCACCGATACTGGCCCGGCCGACTATGCGCTCTGTGTCGGCGGCCGCATACTGGGGATCGTCGAGGCCAAGAAAGTTACCCTCGGGCCGCAGAACGTCCTGACCCAGGCGGAGCGCTACTCCCGCGGCGTCGCGGGGAGCCCGTTCGACTTCGACGGCTTCCGAGTGCCGTTCCTTTACTCGACAAACGGCGAGGTCGTCTGGCACCACGACATCCGCCACCGGATGAACCGCTCCTACCAGCTCTCGGGCTTCCACACTCCGGAGGCCCTGGAGGAGCGGCTGGCCCGCGACTTCGAATCGGCCTGTGGGAGGCTCGCAGCGCTCCCCAACAAGCACGAGCGGCTCCGGGCCTATCAGCGCGAAGCCAACCAGAAGGTTGAGGAGGCCATCGCCGGCCGGAAGCGCCAGATGCTCATGGCCATGGCCACCGGCACGGGCAAGACCTTCACCATGGTCAACCAAGTCTACCGACTGATGAAGTCGGGCGCCGCCAAGCGAGTGCTCTTCCTGGTCGACCGGCGGGTGCTGGCTGCCCAGGCGGTGCGGGCCTTCGCCTCCTTCGAGCCAGAGCCGGGCCTGAAGTTCGACAAGATCTACGAGGTGTACAGCCAGCGCTTCCGCCGTGACGACCTGGACCCCGACGAGAAGTTCGATCCCAAGGTGCTGCCGGCCGAGTACCTGCTCGCGCCGAGCGAGCGCCACGCCTTCGTCTACGTCTCCACCATCCAGCGGATGGCCATCAACCTCCTAGGACGCGACGCCATCTTCGGCACCGGCGACGAGGCCATCGACGACGACGCCGAGAAGATGGACATCCCCATCCATGCCTTCGACGCGATCATCGCGGATGAGTGTCACCGGGGCTACACCCGCGAGGAGCTCTCCGTCTGGCGCCAGACGCTCGACCACTTCGACGCGGTCAAGATCGGCCTCACCGCCACGCCGGCAGCACACACCACGGCCTACTTTCATGATGTCGTCTTCCGCTACGAGTACGAGCGCGCCGTGCGCGAGGGCCACCTGGTGGACTACGACGTGGTGGCCATCAAGTCCGAAGTGCGCATGAACGGCATGTTCCTCCCGGAGGGCGACGCCGTCGACGAGGTCGACACCGCCACCGGTGCGGTGCAGATGGACCTGCTGGAGGACGAGCGAACCATCGAGGCCCCCGAGGTCGAGAAGAAGGCCACAAGCCCCGCCTCCAACCGCAAGATTCTGGAGCAGGTCCGGATGGCAGCCGACGAGCACGAGCGCAACTGCGGCCGCCTGCCGAAGATCCTGATCTTTGCGGACAACGACCTTCCCCACACCTCCCATGCCGACAA
>JAKLDR010000178.1 GCA_022703445.1 Planctomycetota bacterium
GCCCCTCCGCACCTGGCGGCCGATGGCGGCGTGGACGGCGGGGAGGGTCGCGCCGGTAGCGCGTGGAGCGCAATGGCCGCGGTTGGAACGTCCACAATGAAGATTACTGATCTGTCGCCGGTTCGGAGTGAGCCGAAGAAGCTCTACTACTTCGGACGGTCCGCCCTCTGGGTGTTCTTGGGGCTCCTCGCCACTGGAATCTATCTGCGGCTCGCGCCGGCGGACCAGCTTGGTCTGGAAGGGGCTCCTGCGTTCATTCTCATGTACGTGGTGGTTCTCAAGACAGTCCTGCCGTTTCTCTCGCCCTTCGGGCTCATCGCATCGCTCGGCATAATGCGCCAGAAGAACTGGGCTCGACACCTCATGGTCGCTGTGCTGGTGCTCGGATTGATTGGCCTGGTGGCATATGGCATAGGGTTCATCATCGCTGCTTGGACGGCTCCATCCTCCAAGTTCCGGGGTGGAGACAAGGTCGGCGTCATATTCGGCAGCTTGACCGTCCTCGGCATCTACTTGGCAGGGATGCTCTGGTGTATCGCGCACATCCGCAGCGCACCCTTTGTTCGCGGCTCCGCTTCACCGGCCGGTGCCCCAGCCGCTCATAGGGAAGCCTTGCTTCTGCTGGTGGCTGCCGCACCCGAAGAATGCCATCGGGTATTGAGGGCAAAGCTCAATGGCCACGGCATCTACGATTGGGTTGAGGATAAGCACGGTGGCCGATCTCTGCTCATGCCCCGAAAACCGGTGGAGATCGTCCAGAAACTGCGGATCACGCCGGTCCTGCAAGTCTCCATAACACCCGCCGCGGATGGGACGGAAATCCGCGGGATCTTCCGGCTGAGGCGACGCGACTGGCTTCTCTATGGCTGCCTGGAAGCGCTGGTCGCGGTGCCGTTCGTGCTGTGGGCCATGATCGGGCACCCGATGGATGACGGGTGGGCAGGCCTGGCCAAGTTCGCGCTGGCGGCGGCCTTCTTCCTGCTAATCCTTCCCATTCTCCTGCTGTGCACCTGGCACATAGACATTGTCGTGGGCATCCGGGAGGAGATGGTCGGCATGATAAAGAAGGCGCTGGCGGATGCCTGACCGCCGCCGCCGAGGCGCTGAAGAAGATCAAGGGCGAGGAGCCGCCGAAGTGACCTCGCCCGCTGACCATCCCGCCCCGCCCGTCCGCCCCTGGCGCCCGATGGCGGCGTGGACGGCGAGGAGCTGCGTCGTGGGCCAGCTTGCGCGCCACCGCCGGGCGGGGTAAGCTGACAGCGGAGGACGCTGGCGATGAAGGTCGGGAGCCGCATCTTGGTAGTATGGGCCATGCTGATTGGTTTCGTCGCCGCCGCGGAGCCGGCACCTCCCGACTATGCCAAGTTCGAGGTGCTTAAGGAACTGGGCGTCCGGCCCGGCGGCTGTGGCGTGGCGTTCAGTCCCGACGGCAAGGTTCTGATTACAGCAGACGAGAACCTGAACCTTTGGGATCTCGAAAAGAAGACGCTGATCCGGAGCCTCCCGAAGACGTCCGGCAGGCTTTGGCGTCCGGCGGTTACTCCGGATGGCAAGTTCGCCGTGGCCCTCACCAGGCCGCATGGCAGTGTATTCGTTTGGGATCTGGATACCGGCAAGCAACTTCACGAAATTGCCGGTGATGGCGGGAATTTGGCGCTTTCTCCCGATGGGGCCACCTTTGTCTCCGGCAACTCTATGTACGACCTCAAGACTGGCAAGAACCTGTTGAAGTTCACGGAGCCAGAGCACGATTTCGTTCCCTCCATACGGGAGGAGGTGGTTTTTGCCAAAGATGGCAAGACCTGCTGGTCGCTGAGGCGCAGCGGTGTTTTCGCCCAATGGGATATTTCTACAGGGCAGCCATCCAAGCCCGTCCGAGTTACGCAGGGTGCTGTCACTTGCATGGTCATCGCTCCGGGGGGCGATGGCTGTGTCTTGTCGAACGGGCTCGGAGAAGTGATCCGGCTCGATTCCGCGGGGAAGCGTCTGCGAGAGCTTCCCAAGATGATCAACTTCGTCTTCAGTTCGGACGGCAAGACTCTGGCTGGCCTCTGGGGGCAGGAAATCATCCTGTGCAATGTGGAAACCGGCGAAACCATCCGCAAGCTGCCCCACTGGCCGTACAGGATCGAGTGCCTCGCCTTCAGCCCGGATGGGAAGAAGATCGCCGCCACTGACGCAGATTCGAGAATGGCCGTCGTGTGGGACACAGAGAGCGGTAACAAGATAGCGGAGTTTGCCTGCCACAACGATCGGGGGATCGTGCTGGCCTTCTGCCCGGATGGCAAGACTTTCCTGTCTGGCGACTGCAACCAGGGCGGACGCATGATCAGTCCCATCATCCAGTGGGACCTGGCTGCCGGTTCGGTGCGCACCGTGTTCTGGCCCGAGAGCGGTTTCAACCCGATGTATAGTGCAAGCCAGCTGCGAGTGCTCCCGGGCGGTGAGAGTTTCTTTTCCTGCGATGGGCGCTTTCAGGCCGGCCTATGGGACATGACCACCGGCAAGGTGGTTCGGAAGTACGCGTTTCCCAAGCCATGCAGGATTGCTGGCTTTCTCTCCCCGGATGGCCGCACCGTGGTGATCAGCGGTTACGATGCCCTCGACGGGGATGGCACTCTCTTCTATGATCGCGAGAGCGGCAAGGAGATCAAGTCTTTGCCTAAGGGCGGCGGCATATTCCTGGGATATGCGCCGGACGGAAAGGCCTACGCGGCATATCGGCGGGCCGCCCCCGAGGCCAAGGAGTTTGTCGTGGCCATCTGCGATGCCACAACAGGAGGTGAACGCAGGGTGCTGAGCCCACCATTCAAACAGCTGGCTTTCAACCCCGATGGCAAGGGTCTGGCAAGCATAGTTGGGCGCAATGTTCTGGAACTGTGGGACCTGGACACCGGCAAGACCAGATCGGCACTGGCCCTGGACTCGGCCAAACGCGCGGTCAGCGCCTGCGCGTTCAGTCCGAACGGCAAGGTTATGGTCACCGGCGACCAACTGAGGGACACACGGGACGAAGCGAGGATCGTCTTCTGGAATTGGACGACAGGGGCGCAACTCGGGACAATAGCTCTTCCTCGTGGGTCTTCCTCAGGGTACGTCGTCAGCCTGGCCTTCAGCCCCGACGGCCGGACGCTCCTGGCCGCCGTCGATGGCCGCATCCTGGTGCTCGGGGAGAAGCCGGTGGAAAAGTAACATGTCCTAGCGCCCCGTCATTGCGGCGCGCCGAGGGGCGGGGAGTTACCACAGATTTCCACTCCCTCCTCCGACATTTCGCCCTTCCGCCGGGTAAGTAAGCATATGGAAGGTTGTTAACCCGCCAGACGGCGTGCCGGAGGCCAGGCCAAGGGCGTCGTGGGCTTATCTTGAAGGTTCCTTGCCGTCGCCGGCTGGCTTCTTGAACTCCTCCAGCTTGGCCCTGGCCTCCTTGCCCAGGGCATGGCCATCGTACTTCGCAGCCAGCGCCCCGAGCTGTTCCAACCGCTTCTGGCCTTCGAGCTTCAGGGCGTCGGCCAGCTCCTGGCGGGCCTTTTCGGCAAGCTCCCGACCGGGCTTGAGGCTGGCGTCGAGCTCGGTCTCCATCCCGGCGGCCTTGGCGGCCTCGGCCGCCCGGTCGTGGAGGACCAGCGCCTGTCCGAGCGTCCCCCGGGCCTGGAGCGCCTGGGCCTGGGCCGAGAGCGCCGGCACGAGTTTGGCCGGCCGGTAGGCGTCGTACTTGGCGAGCACTCCCTGGGCGGCCTGGGCGTCGCGCTTGGCCAGCTTCTCGAGCCGGGCCATCGGGGCGCCGAGCGCCTCGGGGGCCGCCTTGGCCGCGGCCGCCGAGAAGGCGTCGTAGAGCGCCGCCTTGGCCACCTTGTACTCCCACTTGTCGTCGTACTGCTCGAGTCCCCGCAGCGCCGCGTCCATGGCCATGGGCGCATCGTTCTTAATGCGCAGGTAGCCGCGCGAGAGGTCCAGGAAGGCGTTGCTGGCGAAGGGCTCCTTCTTGCAGACCTTCTCCATCTTCTCGATGCCGGCGGGGTCGTTCCGCCTGAGAAGGTTCCCGGCCTCGATGTAGTCGTTTCCGGCCAGCGCCGCGGCCGGCAGCACCAGGAGCGCCACGGCGGCGGTCAGCGCTGCGGCCATCCAGGAGCGGGTTCGTTCGGGCTTGGACATCGTCAGGCCTCCGTCCTAGAACTTCTCCGGCCCATTTCCCTGCTGGGGCTTGTCCCGGCGCAGTTGCTCCAGGAGCATGCCGGGGGTCTTGTTCTGGGGGTTCTTCTTGGCGAACTCCTCGCAGGCCGCCATCGCCCCCGGTATGTCGCCGCCTCTCCTGAGGACGCCCACCAGATCGGTGAAGGTCTCGGTGTCGTCGGGTTTGGCCGCCAGCGCTTCTCGGAGGATGTCGACGACCTCCTTCTGGCGGTTCTGCTTCTTGAGCAGGTCGAAGAGGGGCATGCGCAGCTTACTCGGATTGGTGCCGCGGTACTCGGCCAACTCGTTGCGCAGGTAGTCGATGGCCTCATCGGTCTTCCCGCCCCCGATCATGGCATTGAAGATGCCCAGCCGGGCATCGTCCGGAGAGCCGGGGTTGTGGATCTTGTGGGGATCCTGCCCGCCGAGGGCCACGCGGTTCGATGCGCCGCCGTTGACAGGGTCGAAGGCCAGGGCCTTCTTGAGGGGGGCTATGGCGTCGGCATGGCGCCCGGCGGCGCGATAGGCCTGGCCCAGCCGGTAATAGGCCGTGCCCAGCCCGGGCATGTGGCTGTCGGCCGTGTGCAGGTCCTTGGGCACGCCGCAAATGGGGCAGACCGCCTTCTTGTTCGGGGTGTTGACCCATTTCTCGTATTGCTCCGGCTTGTCGCCGAGGCCCCTGCGCCGATAGGCCACTTCCGTTTCGGCTTCCTTCACCAGCAGCTCCGGGAACTTGACCTCGCCCAGGTGGCGGGCGCCAGAGAGCACGTGGAAGTACGTGTCGTAGTAGGCGTCGCAGCAGGTGTCGACATGCATTCTGGCCGCGGCGCCGGTGAGCCTGACCGCCTCCTCGTAATCGTCGCTCAGCCCGCCTGCGGCGAGGAGCAGGAAGTCGTAGGCCGGCTCGTCCTTGGCCTTCTGCGCACCGGCAGGCGGTTCCGGCTGCCGGGCCGCAAGCGAGGGCTGAATGGCCAGGACCTCCCTGGCCGCCGCCACAATCGCGCCCTGGGCCCGCGGGGACATGCCCTGCCAGCAGAACTTCTTCAGCTGCTCGGCCATCGTGCACAGGAGCCTGGCCCGGTCCGCGTCCCGCTGGGGGTGGGCCTTCAGGGCAGCCAGCGTCTTGGCGAGCGCCGCGCCATCGGCGCCGCCCCCTGGAGGGCCGTTGCCGGGCTTGCCGGTGCCGGGGGGCGCCTCTCCCGTCTTGTCCAGCCCCAGGTCCGTGGCCAGGGCGTCCACATCGAGCGGCAGTTCGGTGAAGCGGACCAGCTTGATCTTCTCGCCCTCGACCACCAGCGCCAGGTTGGTCAATGCGGCCGCCACCTCCAGGACATCGCCCACGGACATGGGCTTCTTGGTCTCGAGCGAATACAGGACCGCCTTGTCCTTGACCATCCAGCTGGCAAAGCCTTCGGTTTCGAGAAGCCGGTTGTATTCCTCGAGCTTCTTCTCGAACTCCTTGCGCGGCAGCCTGAGGACCTGGGGCAGCGGCTTGGTCCGGCGGGTGACCAGCGACACGGTGTATCTCTCGGGCGCGTAGGGGACCGTGGCCGCGAATGGCCGCTGCGTCGGCGTGCTCAGGGATGGAATGGCCTTCCTGAGCGCCTCCATGAACTCCGGAAACGCCAGGTCCTTGGCCGCCAGGCTGATCTCCACGCCGAGGGCGCCCTTGCCCTTGTCCGGCGCGGGTTCGCCGCCCAGAGCCGCCGCACCGGCGCACACGGCGAGCACGAACCCCAGGCACCGGATCGCAAGGCGTGACCGTCTCCCACCCATCATAGTAACCTCCATGGCAGCGGCCATCCCGCTGCGCGACTGCATTGTATGGGCATGAACATGGTGCGCAAGAGGGAACGCAGAGCGCAACAACACAACGCTCACGAACGGAGCGCTCGGCGATTCCTGAAATGGCCCTGCTCGCCCGGGCCGCGGGAAACGAGCTTGACCGGGTCCTCCTGGAACCCTACATTCCCGCCATGCACTCATGGCGGAGGAAGATGGATCGTATGCACCAGCACGGTCTGGCAAGGGCAGCTCTCCTCGCAATTCTGATCGCCGGCAGCCTGGCTGCGCGGCCGTCCGGAGCGGCATGCTCGGCCGCCGAAGCTGCCCCCGCGGCCGGGGGACCAGCCGACGCGGGTTTTGGCGTGGTTGCCCGAACCGCCGATGCCTGGCGCGTCTTCGACGGGCAGCTGGCAGACAGGGGACTGCGGGTCCACGTGCTGGGCGGGAGACGGCCGCTTGCCGTGCCCGAGGCAATGCGGTTCGGCACCGTCAACGGGCCCGCCCTCGTCGAGGGCGTGGCCGCCGGCCAGGGCCTCAAGGTTTGGTGGGCCAAGGACCGCTCCCATGCCATCCTCCAGCATGGCGTCGGCGACGCCGAACTGGACCGGTTGAAAGCGGACCTGAAGGCCGGCGAGCCCGCCGTCCGCCGCGAGGCGGTGTGGCGGGGCAGGTGGCTGGACGACGTCCGGACGGTCCCCCTCCTGACCGAGGCGGCCCTGACCGACAGCGACGCGATGGTCAAGCGCCAGGCGCGGGAAAGCCTGCGCCGGCTCAGCTGGGACGCGGTCCTGGCCGCCGACGAAGGGGCCTGGCCGCTCATGGAAGAGGACCTGTATGGCCCCAAGCGCGACGCGGTAACCGGGGCCATAGCGGCTCTGGGCCGGCTCGGCGGCGCCAGGGCCCAGGCGCTCGTCAAGAAGTGCCTGGACAGCATCGACTACTCGAAGGAAGACGACCGGTTCCATCTGCACGACGACCGCCTGTCGAGGGCCCTGGCCCAGGCGGGCCGGCGGAGCCCCGCATCGGTTCCGGACACGGAAGAAGTCATGGGGCGGCTGGAGAAGATGCTGTCCGGCAAGGACAAGGCATTGCGGTTGAAGGCCCTGCCGGCCCTGGGCGATGTCGGCGGCGCGCGCGCGGAAGCGCTGCTGGAGGCCGCCATCCAGGACGCCGACGAAGAGGTCCGGCAGTGCGCCGCGGAGGGCCTCGGCCGGCTGGGCGGGGACAAGGCCGTGTCCCTCCTGGACAAGGCGGCGAAAGACAAATCGCCCGCGGTGCGCGGGAATGCGGTGCACGCGATGGGCAACATCGGGGCCAACCGGTGTTTCGCGTTCATCGAGCGGGCCGTCTCCGATCCGGATGTGGCGGTGCGGGCAGCAGCCGTGGCGGCGATGGCCGGTGCCGGCAGCGAGCGGCGCCTGGCGCTGTGGGACAGCGCCCTGGCCGATCCGGACAGCCGGGTTCGGGCCACCGCGGCGGCTGCCGCTATCGGCGGGGGAGGAGCCAGGACGCCGGACTACGTCGCCAGGGCCTTCGCGGACGCGGACAGGAACGTTCGCTCGGCAGCCGCATCGGCTCTGGCCGCCCTGGACCGGCAGCAGGCCTGGCAGTGGCTGGAGAAGCTGCTCGGCCAGCAGGACCGGAACGTCCGGTGCTCGGCGGCCGGCGCTTTGGGCGATATCGGCGGACCGCAGTCCCTGGCCATGCTCGAGAAGCTGGTGACGGACGAAAGCGGAGAGGTGCGCATGGCGGTGGCCGCAGCCCTCGGAACGCTCGGCGGCGAGCGGGCTCTGTCCCCGCTGGAAAGACTGGCCAGGGACGAGAATGGCGGCATCCGCGCCCAGGCGATCTCCGTGCTCGGCAGCGTGAACAGCGACAGGGCCGGCGACCTCCTGGTCAAGGCCATGTCCGACCCGGACCAGGCGGTCCGCAACTCGGCCCTTCGCGTGCTGGAGGATGTGCGCAGCGGCAAGTCCATCCAGGCCCTGGAGGTCGCCTTCGGCTCCGCCGAATGGGGGCTGCGCCGGGAGGCCGTGGCCATCGTGGGGCGCATGGGCATGAAGGACCAGCGGGCGCTGGCCCTGCTGGAGAAGGCCCTGGCCGATCCGCATCTCTTCGTGCAGGAAGAGGCGGTCACGGCGCTCGGCCGGCTGGGTGGAGACGAAGCGGTGGCCATCCTCGGCAAGGTTGCCTCGGACCCCAACCACCGGCAAAGGGCCCTCGCGGCTTCCACCCTCGCCCAGACTGGCAACAGCAAGGCCCTGGACCATCTGAAGAAGGCCCTGACCGACCCCAACAGCCAGATCCGCAGGTCGGCCATCAATTCGCTGGTCGAGCAGATCGACGACAAGAACGCGCAGTCGACCCGGGACCTGCTCCTGTCGACCATGTTGCTGGAGAAGGACCGGGTGCTGCGTGCCCACTACCTCAAGAAGCTGGGCGAAGCCTTCCCGGACGACGAGGTCGTGGCCAAGGCCATCAAGGAACTTCCGCCGCTGCCGCCCGGCAAGTAACTCCGCGCCCGGCCGCCCCGCGGCCGGCGCAAGGGCTTAGGTCCCCTTCTTCACCGTCACAAGAGTGTCGCTGGCCGCCCGGTCGTGTCGTCCCTTGGCGAAAGGGATGGTGAAAGAGTACTCATCGACCCACTTGATCTTGGGTGGCGATTCGGAGAAGTCGTCGAGACTGTAGCCCTGGCCGACCACCCGCTTGCCGGCAAGCCAGTGGTCCACGACGATCCAGGTCCAATAGCTGCCGCTATGGGCAGCCCCAGCGTCGTTGAGGAAGACGGTCACGGTGGTCGTGCCGTGCGGAGACGAGAACCGCCCGCTT